>CAITUY010000250.1 GCA_903895695.1 uncultured bacterium | reverse complement strand
TTGTTCCGACGCCGAGACCTCAACCCTGCGCGTAGGCTTCATGCCCAGAGTAGAACAAATAAGCCCGCGCATGTCCCGCCTTTTCTTCTATCCCGCTCTCCTCTCGCTTCTTATGCCTCCAGCCGCATCCGCCCTACCGTGCGGTTCACGCCTGCCGAGACGAAGGCCAGGAATCCAGCGGCGCGTGAGAAGGCCGTCAGGCGCATCTCAGGCAAGATCGAGCTCAGCCAGCGCCGCAAATAGGCGAATCACAAACCCTTCAGCGCTTCCGTACCGTCGGCAACCGGGTTAATCCATTTCAGGGACTGAAGCAAGGCCGTACCATCAGGTCGTTCTGCAAGCGCACGCCTGAGTGCGTCGTCACGGGTGACAATAATGTGATCGGCGGCAAGCGCTGCGCCAAGGAGGCACAAGTCCTTCTCAATCGCCGCGCGAGAGGCATCCGAGTATGCTGCCGCGTCGATGCGTACTGGTGCAGGCGCGACAGGCGTGAGTGGCTTGCGCCGAGCCGCCATGGAGCATCTCCATTTACGCGAGAACCTGCTCATGTGGCGGCTCCACTCTTCCCGTAGGGGATCCGTAACGGCAACACGATGGCAGATGCTGAGAATAGCCAACAGACTATCCCGGCATGCGGATGACACCGGATGCTCGGTTTCGCCCGCTGACCTCACGACCGAAGCATCAACGACCAGGAGGCGGGTCACGGGTTGACCCCCTTCGATTCGACGGCATCCAAGTAGGCCTGTTCGGCCTGCAGTTCGGTTTGGTCGAAGTCTTCCGGCCAATTACCGTAGGCGCCCTGATCGTCAACCTCGGCTGTCTGCACGGTCGTCCCGCCTTCCTGGTCGCGTTGGAGCCAGTGCAGCGCGACGTCCTCCTTGCGCAGTTCTCCCCTCGCCACGAGAGTCTGAACCTCTCTCAGCAGGAGCGCACTGTGAGTCTCGACAACACTGACAACGCCCCTCTCCACGGCGTCGCGCAAAACGCTGGCCAGTCGCCGTTGGGCTAATGGGTGGAGATGTATCTCCGGCTGCTCCAAGTAGACAAGTTGCCCCGGTTTTGCCGTAAGCAAGGCCACGACGACCGGTAACGACTGCGACACGCCGAAGCCAACATCAGCGATACTGACAAGATCACGCGCGCCGCCTTGCCTGCTGTGTGGAAGTCGGCCTACCTTGAGTTCGACTTGCGTATCGTCCACGCGTTCGGCCTTGACCTTCCAAGTCAGTCCCATGGCTTCGAGCGTCTTGCCGAGTGACGCCAATTTCCCATTGGCATCGGCCTGCCACTGCGTGATAACACTCGCGACGTAGGGTTCAAATGTGCCCGGAAATTCAGGGCCGCCGGATGTTCTCGGGTAGGTTCGCCGTGGGTTCCCGCGAAGACCGGGAAGATGAATCGCTCCCTGGATGTGCGACACAAACTCGACACTGGGAGTAATCCCGAATGGCCCAAACGTTACTTGCCGTTTGGGTTCCGCGGTACTCGTCAGTTCGAACGTGAAGAAACACCGTTCGCGCCGAACCACCCACCGAAACGCTGTCTTCTCCCGCTTTTCAAAATCCTGATGAAAACTCTTCAGCGGCTGCGGCAGCACCCCCATGATAGCGTCATGCCCCATTCCCGGAACCACGGTCAGGCTCTCTTTCCCGTCGGCATAGGTCATGCTTGCCAATTCGACGCCTTTCCCCTCCTCTCGGTGAAAGACCAACCTCATGTGCTTACCTTCGAGCAATTCGACTCGGACGGCGAACTCGTGCCCACACTCCTTGCCCAAGACTCGGCTGAAGAGTTGCTCCGCCATCGTGAACCGCACGTTTGGACCGTCCAAAAGCAATGCGCCGGGGTCACCTGGCGCCTCAAGCGTTTGCTTCAGCAGGAGAAGCGGCTGGATGAAACTCGACTTCCCTGAACTATTCGCACCGGCCAGAATCGTCAACGGTCGGATAGCCAAGGTCTGTTCTGCGCAGATGGACTTGAACCCCTGCACTGTGATGCTCGATATTCGATTCTTTGGCTTGGCCATGTTCGCGCTCCTTTCACCAACTCACGTTCCCCATCATGCTACCCGGCCTCGTCTTTAGGCGCAAGGTCCCCGCGATACGTGGTTTCCTCTGTGTCATGTTGAGGACGTGTGGGTTTTACTTGATTAACCCTCTCTCGACATCACGATAGGCATTGTGAGCGGCAACTTTCACGGGGTCGGGAACGAGTGGGAACGTGGTGAGAATATAGGCGAACTCCTCCTCGGTCAGGCCGTAGAGATGCGCGATCAGGCCGTCAAGTTCGGCCCGGAGTTTCGCGCGTTCGACAGGGTCGGTCACGCCGTATTCCAGATGGTAGGGACGTGTACCCATACCCGTCCGCGGGCGGCTCGGAGAGCCGTCCCTACCAAAGATCTCCTTCGCCAGGTCGTCGAATTCCGGCGTCGTGCAGATCAACCGCGCCGCACGCTTCACGATCGGCCAGAAGGCCGGGTCTTTATCGGTCAGGCGGGGGACGGGGATCTGAAACACAGCGAACATGTTACAGTGTGCTGACACTTTCTGTCGGATGAAGAAGTCAAATGCCAGACTATCGAGAAGACCGGCAATCATTATGAGTTGCGTCGCTTCCGTTGGCGCTTTTGTCGTTGCAAGGGTATTCCCGGCAAAGACGTTCCTCGGCAACATGCCGCAGATCATTGTCCGCTCATCAGTGTTCCTGGCAATATCTCGAAACCCAAGACGGAAGGATTGGTATGCCATGGGTTGCCCAGAATCCACTTCGCCTCGTTTCAGGAGGGCTGAACGTCCATCATTCTCAGGTATCCAGTATCGCGGATTGGCGTAGGCGTGCTTGAACTGGTGGATCATCTTGCCTTCGTAGAGCGGCAACCTGCCCTTCCCGGGTTCGGTCTTGAAGAGGTAGCTGTCGTTGGTCATGTGGAACTCGGCCGTTAGGGTGACGTTCCACGAACCTGCAACGGCCTCACCGAGAAGCGGGAACTTGAGCATCTTCTCCGCAATCTGAACGTCTGCCGGGTTCTTGAACTCCATGACCGAGAGTGAGCCCGGCGCAAGGCGGCGGACGAGGGGGACGGAAATCTCGATGGCGCCCTCCTGCGGGAATCGCTCCAATTCGGCCACGTCGTGTCGCATAAAGGCGGCCGGAAAATGCGCCGTCATTCCGCCCTTTTCGTAGGACAGGACCACGAATTTGAAACGGCTGTCTACCGCCTCAAACACTTCCTCTCGGTTCTCAATGCAGAACAACCCCGTGATTCGGGTCTGCCCAAAGAGCATCTCGCGCAGTTGCTTGGTGCCGAGGTCGGTGTAGATGCCACTGGGAATGACGATGCCGCAGTACCCCCCAGGGCGGAGCAGGTTGAAGCACTGCTCGGTGAAGAGTTTGTAGAGGTTGGTATCCGAGCCCGCCTTCTTGCCATCCACGATGCTGATCTGGTTCTTGTACTGCGGGGCAGAACGGTAGAACGCGCTGACGTGCGGGTACTCGCTCAAGTACGTAAGCCAGGCGGAGCGGATATCGCGGTCTTTGAGCAACTTGGCCTGCTCCTTCTCGAAGTCTTTGATGGTCATCTTCTTCTTGGTGACCAAGTCGGAGTATTCCTCAAGAAACTCCTTGGAGTTTGGCTTGAAGATCTCCCACGGAGGATTGGTGATGATGGCATCGAATCCTCCTTCGCTTTTGCGAGCTTCGGAGGACGAGTCCGCCTTTGGACTGAGGATCTGATCGAACTCGTAACCCCAGTGAAACGGTTTGAGCGCCTCGATGTCAGTGACCTTCAAGGGCCGTCGGTCGGGTTTGCCTTCCTGATTCTTCTTCTCGTCCCACGTGGCCTCCTCGTATCGGATGTCGAGGGCTTGGAACTGGCCGAGCAGCAGTCGGTTCAGCATGGTCTTGGCCACGGACTTCTTCTGTTCGATGCCGTCTCGCAGTTGCTGCAATTCCTCCCCGTAACCCGTGGCGCGGCGATACAAGGCAATCAACTCGTTCTTCTCCGCGAGCAGTTCGGCAAAGTGCCGGCCCTGTACTTGCGCCTGATACTCGCGCTCCCGCTCCTTCTTCGTCTTCGCCACCTTGGATTCGACAACAAAGTTCAGGTCGCCTTCCCGCACCGCGTGGCGCAGGACCATGCGTCCCTGTTCGGCTGGAGTCCCCGCTAACGCATCGAACTTCGCCGGATCGACGTGCAAGAGCCCGATCAGGGAATTGCCGGGCATGATATTGAACTCGATGTTCGGGAGCGGCTCCAGATCATCCACGGAGTTCGCGGAGGCGACCAGGGCGAGGAACAGACGGAGTTTGGCGATCTCTATGGCCTCCTCCATGATGTCCACGCCGAACAGATTGTTGGTGATGATGCTGCGCTTGATGAAATAGGCGACACTCTTGTGTTCCTTCTGCGTCTTGCGCAGCCAGTCCTGCAGACCGCGGTCACTCAGAAACTCGATCCTGCCGACCACGGCGGCATAGACGTTGATCAACGTCTTCATGGCCGACACGAGGAAGGCGGCCGAACCGCAGGCCGGGTCGAGCAGGCGCAAATTCGGCAGAACCTCGTGCAGCAGTTTCTTGCAGAGCGGCGCGTCGAGCGCCAGCATCATATCGCCCACGCCATCGAACGAACGCGCGGCTTTCCCGTCGCCCGCCGCCACGCCATCCAGAATCAGACGGTGGATCGTGCGCTCGCACAGGTACTCGGTGATCTCGGGCCGGGTGTAATAGGCGCCGAACGCCTTCTGGTTGATGTACTTCTCGAAGATGTAACCAAGCACGTCCGGGTTGATTTCGTTGTCCGCGCCACCCGGCGTATCGTTGAGATTCCAGGAGTAGCGCTCGAACAGGGCGAACAAGTTGGCAAACGCCTGATCGGGGACGGCGATGGCGGGGCACTCCAATTCGATGCGGTGCTGCAGAAAGAGTCCGCCGTTCAGGTACTTGATCTTGCCGAGGAGCGCATTGACCTTGGCGCTGCGCTTATCTTCCGGCTTGGCGAAACCCTCAAAGAACAGAACCTTCAGGAAATCGGCGTAAAACAGGTCACTACCCCGCGCGCGGCTCTGTTCCAACTTGTTCTGCAAATAGCGGTCGTCGCCGCCGTCCAGAAAGAACTTCTTCTGCAGGAAGTAGATGAACATCAGGCGGTTGAGCAGGACGGAGGCATACCAATGCCGATCTCGCTCGTCGTCAATGCCCCGGATCAAGTCGAGAAACGCGAGATGCTGGTCCTGGAACTCCGCGTAGAACTTCTTGGTGACGCGTTCGATGTCGAGGGCCTGCTTGATCCGATTGGTGACCTCCAGCAGCGGGACACTGCCGGCAGCGTCGAACTCGCTGAGGTCGAACGCCATCGAACTGAGTTTGCTCAGAAGCAGGTCGCCAGACTGGCCGCGCACGAAGATGTGGTTGCGCGGCGCGACTTTGCCGTCCTGGCGTTTGACCCAATACCAGACACTCTGCGTGCGACGCGCATCCACGAAGACCAGAACGTTTTCGTGGTGATGCTTGGAGATCTCCTTGTGAACCGCGGCCCGCGTCTTGAGATCGGGAATGAGTCCGTCCTGCGCCACAATCTCGAACACCACGACCCCCGCGAGTTCGGCCACCTCGCGGCGGGTGAACGCCACGTCTTTGCATGCCATGGGCACGGGCTCGACCGTGCCCGGTTGCGACCAACCCAGGTCCTCGACGAACAGGCAGGTGAAGTCGAAGGACTGCAGGCACTTGCGCGCGTTAGTCAGGTCCAATGGCATGTCAGCCGTCCTTCATCGTGACAACTCTCTTGTTGCCTACTATGCCACGATTTCGCATATTATTGCCAGCGACCAGAGTGGTTCGGACCTTATCCGGGCCCGTGACTTAGTCCCTGGCCGCTCCTTTGTTTTCTGGCACTGTCACTGTTTCGGCTACAGGCGCCGACACCAACCCCATTGAACAGATGATGTGAGGCTCGTGGCTGTCCTCTCTCTCGTGAACGATGCAGAGCCGGTCCTCTTCGTAGAGCGCCATGACGAGATCGGCCAGGGACTGATTCGTGACACCGGAGCGGAGTTGGCGGTTCAACGTGTCAACGGCCGTCTGGCGCAGCGGGTAGCGATATATTTGTTCGATGGCCTTGTTCAGGACCCGGGATTCGAAAAGCGTGCCCTTGATGTCACCGGCATGAGTCTTCAGGCGCTCGTAGGCGCGGAAGCGGGCGCCGGAGGGCCGACCGAGTTGGCCCCCGATGGTGCGTTCTTCCTTCACGATAAGTTTGACGCCGTCTTGAACCAGCTGGTGGTGGTTTGTGTGGCGGGGCACACACGGAGTGTCCGGCTTGCACTCGGCGGCCCGCAAAACGGCGTACTGCGATTCGGTGACGCTCTCCCCACCTTTGTCCATCCACGCCAGGGCATCGTTGCCATCGGCGGTCTTGAGATAGACCAATACGCCTTCGGGTTTGCCGGCGGCGGCCGTCCAAGGACGGGAGGAGTAAACAACCGGCGGGAGATCGGGGACGATCTTCTCCAGTTCCGGATTGGCGTCCACCGCGTTCTTCCAGATCTGGTAGGCGTATGATGACAAGTCCACCTCGTTATCGGCCTCGCCGTCGAGGATGCCGGCCTTCTCGGTGTAAAGGTCGTTGAGGGCCTTTGCTTCGTCGCGCTGATCCTCGAAGAACAGTTCATCCGCGCCGACCACCTCTTCATTTTCGTGAAGGCGTTGGCGGACGCGACTGCGGAGTTTGATGAGTTTCTCGACCCCTTCCGCGGGCAGAAACGAGTAGCAGAGGATGGTGTCGGCCTCCTGGCCAATACGGTCAACACGGCCGGCACGTTGAACGAGGCGGATGATGGCCCATGGCAGGTCGTAATTCACCACGATGTGACAATCCTGAAGATTCTGCCCTTCACTGAGGACATCGGTGGCGATGAGCACGCGTAATTCGTCCAGGGGGGCGACGGTCTCCCGCTTGCCGTTGCTCACGGGGCTGAAGCGCCAGGCAATCAGGGTGGGGTCGTTGGAGTCGCCCGTGGCACTGGCGATGCGGTCCACGCCCTGAGCGGCCAGATTGCGTTCGAGGTAGCGGGCCGTGTCGGCAAACTGGGTGAAAACCAGGACCTTCTCGCCCGGGTGGGTTTCCCTAAGCGTTGTGACGAGTTTCTGGAGTTTGGTGTCGGCGGCGGGATCCCATTGGCCGGCGCTCTTCAGGATCTTGGTCAGACTCTTGGCGTCGCTTTCCAGTTCATCGCGGAGTTCGGGGTTGAACAGTTCCGAACGAAGCCACTTGAAGCGCCGCTTGGCGTGTTGCGCATAAAACTCGTAGACTTCCTTCGCCTTGGCACGGAACTGCTCGGGTGTGCGCAAGGACTGGCCGCGCGCGTTCAACGCCTCCTTGTCGGCCTCCTCTTCAAGATCCAGGCGGGCATTGACGTCATCGGTATCTTCGTCATAGACCCGCGAGTCCAACATCTCCACATCCTGGGTGCCAATGGGGATGGGCAGGTTGTTCTCGATGGCGTGCATGTACACGTAGTTGCGGAGGATATGGCGCTCGACAGACTGAAGGAAGACGGAGCCGCTGCTTTCCAGCCGCTTAAACAGGCCGGTGCGGCAAAAGCCCATGAGGCGTTTGCCGGCGCGTGAGAGATCCTCAAGCTGTTTGGCTTCCGGTTGAGACGGCGGCTTCCCGAACGTGGGGGCCACGTAATTGCCCAAGCCGTAGCGCGGCAGGTCGAGTTTGTTGATGATCTTGACCACGTCTTCGCAATACAAGCGGCCGTAGTGGTCGTTCTTGTCGTCCTCGTTGACGTGGAACTTGAGGGTCTTCGGTATCCGTGTGGGGAAGTAGGACCGGCGCCCATCCTCAAACGTGAGGTATTTCTGCTTCCGCACCGGATCATTCTGGGCGTAGTTGTCCTGAATGAAACTGCGCGTACGGCGCACCAGATACAGGCGCATGAGTTCGCGCCAGTCGTCCGGGTGCTCGCTGTGTTCGAAAGCAGCCAGGGATCGAACGGAACACTGGTGCTGGCGGATGAACTCCGTTTCACCGACGTCCTGAAGAAGACGTTCGGGACGGATGCCCAGATCCCTGTCTTCGGGAACAAACAAACGGAGTTGGCTCGCCAGATCGAGGTAGGTCTTATTGTAGGGTGTGGCGGAAAGCAAGACCACGCGGCTCTCGTTCTTCTCGATGTAATCGCGGATAGCGTGGTAGCGCTTGCCCTCGCGGTTGCGCAGATTGTGGCTCTCGTCCACCAGCACCAGGCGGTACCGCCGGCAGTCCGGCAACTCCGCAATCACGCGGGTGGCGGACATGACCTTGGCATGCAGACGGTACTGCTCTTTGTAGTCCTCCCACATCCGGACGAGGTTTTTGGGACAAATGATGAGCGTTTCAAGGCCGTGGTCGTCCTCGAAGATGCGGGCCACGGCGGTGGCCATGAGCGTCTTACCGAGGCCGACCACGTCGCCGATCATGACGCCGCCGCGCTTGTTGAGATGGTGGGCGGCAATCTTGACGGCCGCCTTCTGGAAGTCGAACAGTTTGTTACCGAATTCCTTGGGAATGCGGAACTCCGTGAGGCCGGCACGGGCCTCCTGAGACAGGCAATAGGCGATCTTCAGGTAGATGTGATACGGCGGGACCGGCGTTTCGCGCGCCCAGCTCGTCTCGATGATCTCGACCAGTTCCTTGGAGATGTCCAGGCACCAATGATCGTTCCAGCGATCCTCAAACCACTTGGCGAGTTTCCGGGTGGCATCGTGATCCAGGACGTCGATGTTCAGTTCGCCCTGGCGTGAGAGGCCGGCGAGGGTCAGGTTACTGCTGCCCAAGAAGCCGACAATGGGATTGATGGGGTCCGGCCGAAAGAGCAGGTACAGTTTCGCGTGCAGGGCGTGCTTGACGAACAGTTTGACAACAACCTTCTTGGCCTTGATCTGCTGCGCGAGGCGGCGGAGCCCCCGCTCGTCATCCTCAGTCGGCGCCCCGAAGCACAGTTGGTTGCGGAATTCCTCGGCTAGAGTCCGTTTCAGTCGCAGGGCCGTCGCGTTGTCCATGCGGTTGGGCGTGCTGGACAGACTCAGCGCGGCGCGGAGATCGTCCTCGGGGAGAGTCTGCATACCCACGAGCAGGCGGCAGCAATTGCCGTCGCCGCCGGGCCATTTCTCGATGGTGTCATGGAGTTGCCGCCAGCCACGGAGGTTGAAGTAGCCGACGGAGAAGTCCGCACGCTCGCAGAGGGCCAGAGTCTCCTGCAAGGCCGGCAGAAGCGTCTCGTCGATATTGTCAAAAATACGGGGCAATTGGCCTCCCTATGGATGATGCTCCAAACAAGTCATATTCGCGGGCGTCGGTTCCTCGAACCATACGCCCGGCCAAAGGCGATTTCAAGCGGAAGCAGGACAAACATAATGGGCGAAGAGCGACCCCACGTGCATGGCGCCACAGACTTGCAGGGCGGTAGACGGCGCAACTGTCACACACTTGGGCCGGGCGACCGTTTCCTATCGTCTCCCGGCCGCATTCCCTCTATAGTCGACGCCTTTCGTGATCTCCACCTTCATCCAACGGTGTCGCGGGCTGGAACGGAACCTGTTTCTGTTCCTGGCCGGCATGGCGTTGCTGGGCGTCAGCAGCGGCATGTTCGAAACCACGTTCAACAACTACGTGAGCGACACGTTCAACCTCGGCGCCGACGCTCGCGGCATGCTCGAATTCCCGCGCGAACTCCCCGGCTTCCTCACGGCCCTGTTCGCCGGGCTGCTGTTCTTCCTGGCCGAGACCCGCATCGCCGGGTTCTCGGCCCTGGGTATCGGGCTGGGCATGATCGGCCTGGCGTGGATCGGCCCCCATTGGTGGGCCATGCTGGTCTTCCTGACCTTGTGGAGCGCTGGGTCCCACCTCATCATGCCCGTTCGCTCCTCGGTCACCATGGAACTCGCCGCCTCCACCCAGCGCGGCCGGCGCATGGGGCAGATTGCCGCCACGGCCATCGCGGCCAGCATTGTCGGGTGCTCCCTGGTGTGGGTTACCATGCGCTGGCTGCACGCGAGCTATTCGTTGATCTTCACCCTCGGAGGCCTGTCCGCCATCATCGCCTCGCTCTTCCTCTTCGCCATGCGCCTCCCGAATGCCCACCTACAGCGCCCCAAATTCGTCTGGCGCGGCCGCTACTGGCTCTACTACGTGCTGGCGTTTCTGTTCGGCGCCCGCAAACAGGTCTTCATCACCTTCGGGCCCTGGGTGCTGATCCGCATCTTCCACCAGCCGGCCTGGATCTTCGCCCAACTTTGGATCGCCGCCGCCATCCTGGGCGTGTTCTTCCAGCCCGCGCTCGGCCGGGCCATCGACCGGTTCGGCGAACGGACGGTGCTGCTCGTGGACTCAGGGTTAATCTTCCTGGTCTGTGCGGGCTACGGCTTCGCCCACCTTCTGCCGAACCCCACGCTCGCCCTGGCGCTGCTCTACGCCTGTTTCGTCGGCGACAACCTGCTGTTCGGCGTCAACATGGCCCGCGACACCTATCTATCGAAGATCGTCGAGCAGCCCGATCACCTCGCGCCCACGCTCTCACTGGGCATCACGATCAACCACGCCGTGTCCATGTCCATCCCCACCGTCGGCGGCCTGATGTGGATGAAGTACGGTCATTCCTCGGTCTTTATCGCCACGGCCTGCGTCGCCTTGCTGATGGGCGTGTTCAGCTCGATGGTGAGACTGCCCGGGAGGCAGCAGGCAGCGAACAGTAAACAGTGAACAGTCTCAGGGGTTGATGACATTCGTGGGCTGGCCGGCAAGAAACGCGCGCAGATTACCCAGCGCGGTCGCCAGCAATCGTTCGCGGGCGGCTTTCGTGGCCCACGCCAAATGCGGTGTAATGAAGCAGTTGCGTGCTGTGAGCAGCGGATTGTCCGCCTGCGGCGGTTCCGCTGACAGGACATCCAGGCCAGCGCCGGCAAGCCGGCCCTCGTTAAGCGCCGCGGCCAGCGCCGGCTCGTCAACAAGCGGGCCGCGGCTGGTGTTGATCAGGAATGCCGACCGTTTCATCAGAGCCAGCCGCCGGGCATCGACCATACCGTGCGTCAGTTCGGTCAGCGGACAGTGCAGGCTGACGACATCGCTGCGACGAAACAGGTCGTCCAGTTCCACGTAAGCGATGGTGTCGTCGGACGGGTGGCGCGTGCGGGTATGAACGAGTACCTGCAGGCCCAGGGACTGCGCCACACGCCTGACCGCCTGGCCGATCCGCCCGAAGCCGACCAATCCGAGGGTCAGGCCGTCGAGTTCCACCAACGGGCTCAGCCAGTAACAGAAATCGGGAGACCGGACCCAGTCGCCGCGCCGCACGCTATCGCTGTGTTCGGCGACACGGTGGGTCAGGTTCAACAGATGCGCGAAAACGAGTTGAGCCACGGACGGGGTACTGTAGGCCGGAACGTTGGTGACCACGATCCCGCGTTCCCGCGCCGCCGCCACATCGACCACGTTGAAGCCGGTGGCCAGAACGCCGACGTAACGTAACCGGGGCAGTTGCGCTAGTTCCGCGCGCCCCAACACCACCTTGTTGGTAAACAGGATTTCCGCGTCGCGTGCCCGTTCGACCGTCAACTCCGGCGGCGTACGGTCGTGGACCGTGCACGTGCCCGGGCCTTCCAGGCCCGCCCACGAGAGGTCACCGGGATTCAGGGTATGTCCGTCGAGCACAACGACGTTCAGGCGGTCGTGTGTCTTTGCCGCGTGGGGCATGTAACCAGTCTCCTTATCGTCCGAAGGGATCCAAGGCCACCTCCAGCGGGCGCACCTCACCATCAGCATTCGCGGCACAGTCTCGCGCAACAACCTGTCCAATGCCAACGAAATGCGCGAGTGGCGCGAGAACGCCAGGGCCATCGAAGTGAGGGCGAAACAGGAGGAAAAAAACATAGGAAAACCCGGACAACATTGTATCTTACCCCAGCCTTGGAGTCATTCAACGGCGGGGGAAGTTCAGAGTGATGACGAATAAACTGCGAGTGGGTATTGTCGGGCTGGGGAACGCCGGGATGATGCATGTGCGTTCACTGTCGGACGGCTCATTGCCCCGCGGAGTACTGACGGCGGCCTCCGACGTGAAGGCGAAGGTCGACAGCCTGCGGACCTCCATGCCCGGACACGTCAAGCTGTTCGACAGCTACGACGACATGCTGGCCTCCGGCTGCTGCGATGCAGTGATCATCGCCACCCCGCACTTGCAGCATCCCGAACTGAGCATCAAGGCGCTCAAGGCCGGACTGCACGTTTTCTGCGAGAAGCCGGCCGGTGTTTCCGTCGGGGCCGTGCGCGAGATGAATGCCGTGGCGGAGGCCTCGGGCAAGGTGTTTTCCATACACTTCAACAGGCGCCTGGAGCCGGTCTTTCAGAAGCTGCGCTCCCTGCTCCGCTCCAATGAGCTTGGCGAGATCTACCGCATCCTCTGGGAGACCACCGACTGGTACCGTCCGGATTGCTACTTCGCCTCGGCGGCCTGGCGTGGAACCTGGGCCGGCGAGGGCGGAGGCGTGCTCATCAACCAGGGCATCCATCACCTTGATATCTGGCAGCATTTGTTCGGTCTGCCGGGCAGGGTCCGATCCTTCTGCCGTTTTGGGAAGCACCATGCCATCGAGGTCGAAGACGAAGTCACGGCCTTTGTGGAGTACGGCAATGGCGTTACCGGCACGTTCATCGCCAGCACCGGGGAGTCGCCCGGAACAAACAGGCTGGAGATCGCCTGCTCCCGCGGGAGGCTCATCGTCGAGGACAAGACAATCCGCTTCCACAGGCTCACCATCCCGCTGGACGAGTTCAACCGGAAGACCACCGAAGGCTTTGCCGAGCCTGCGAACTGGGTCTGCGAAATCCCGGTGGCGGGCCTGGCCGATCTCTCGGGCGGCATGCTGCGCAACTTCCTGGATTCGGCCCTGGACGGCACTGCGCTGCTCGTCGACGGGACGGAAGGGCTCGCCAGTCTTGAGTTCGAGAACGCGATCCTGCTCTCAACCTGGCTCGACAACTGGGTTGAACTGCCTGTCGATGCAGCCGCCTTCGACAGGGAACTCCGGAAGCGCGCCGCCGCCTCGAAGAAGAAGGTGATGGCCGGGGCCGAAAGGACATTCGACCTGAAAGCCTCGTTCAAATAGAAGAGCGCTCGATCAGCCGGCGAGTCCCAGCAACCGCAAAGGGTTGGTCCGGGCCATGCGAGTCAGCGCTTCGTCGCCCACCCCGCTCCACGTCCGCATCCACGCCACGCACTCGGCCAGTGTCGCGGAGGAACCGGCTAACGACGATTCGCCTTTGACCGAGAGTCGGCCGGTCTTCTCCAGGACAACCGTGGTGCCCATGGTGTGGTATTCGCCGGGCGGTAGCCCGGCCACCGGCGCCGCATCACTGGTGAGGATCGTGTGATCCAAGCCCTTGGCCCGCAGCGCCACGCTTACGAACTCGGGCGGCAGATGGTGGCCGTCGGCAATGAACATGCCCGTGAGCCGGTCGTCCGCCAGTTGCGCCCAGATGGGATTCGGGTGGCGCGGCAACAGACCCGGGATCCCGTTGCCGAGATGCGCACAGCACGCCGCACCGGCATCGACGGCCCGGTCAATGGCGGGCTTGTCGGCCAGGTGGTGGCCCAGCGATACCACCACGTGCCGCCGCACGACGTGCCGGATCAGGGCGGTGGCACCCTCCTGCTCGGGCGCCAGGGTCAGCAGGCGGATATGCCCGCCAGCCAGTTCCTGCCAGCGGTCGAACAACGCCGCATCCGGCTTCCGGATCAGGCTTTGCCGATGTGCGCCGCACGCCTGAGGCGTGATGAACGGACCCTCGAGGTGAATGCCGAGCAGATGCCCGCGCAGGTCCGGTTCGGCCATGGCGGCGGCCAGCACGGGCAACACGGCCCGGTACGCTGCCAGCGGACTCGTGATGACCGTGGGGCAGTATGCCTCTGTGCCCCGTGCCACCAGTGCCTCGGTCACCCGCCGCACGTCGGCCACCGTCAACCCGGGTTGCGAAAAGTCGACGCCCAGGTAGCCATTGACCTGCAGGTCGACATAGCTGCCCGTGCCGGCGCGGCGCCTTCCCGCGGCGCTCATGGCGCAACCCGCATCACCTGGTCGACGGCCTCCTCGAACACCTGCACCGACTCGCGCAAGGCGTCCTCCTCGATATTCAACGGCGGCGCGATCTTGATGCACTCGCCGGCGACGCCGACCGGCGCGAACATCAGCAACCCCTTCTGGAAACACGCCACGTTGATGCGTTGCGCCAGGGCCGGGTCCGGCTCTGTGGTTCCAGCCTTGACCGCCTGGATGCCGCCCACGAGGCCCTTGCCCTGGCAGCACCCCAGCACTCGCGGGTACTTACCCTGGATTCGCCGCAACTCGGGAATGAACCACTCGCCCAGGCGCGCGGCGCGTTCGACGAGGCCGTCTTTCCGAATGATCTCGAGGTTGGCGATGGCCGCGGCCACGGCAAGCGGCGAAGCCGAGTGCGTGGAGGTCATCGAACCCGGCGCGTACAGCCCCATGATATCGGCGCGCCCGATAACCGCCGAAAGCGGTAGCGATGACGAGATGCCCTTGCCGCAGGCGATCAGGTCCGGCGTGATCCCGTAATGCTGAAACGTGAACATCCGCCCGGAGCGGCCGAAACCCGCCTGCACCTCATCCATGATGAGCACGATGTCGTGCTTGCGACAGAACGCCTCGAGCCTCTGCGCGTACTCGACCGGCAGGAAATCCGGTCCCACGCCCTGATAGCTTTCCGCCATAACGCCGGCAATCGCCTCGGGTTTCACCTTCTGGGCCGCGAGCGACTCCAGGAATAACTCGAAGCGCGTATCGGGGTTCTTATACCCATCCGGGAACGGAACCTGGACGAAGCCGGTGCAGGGGCATCCGATCCAGCGCTTCTGGCGCGGGTTGCCGCCGGCCAGTTGCGCCCCGAGCGTGCGGCCATGAAACGCGTTCTGGAATGAGACAAAGACCTTCTTGTCCGGCCCGTGCTTCTCCAGGGCCCAGGTCTTGGCGAGCTTGATACAATTTTCCGTGGCCTCGCTGCCCGTGCTCAGCAGGAACGCCTGGTAGTTGGACGGATCCGGTGACAGCTCGCGCAGCATCCGCGTGAGCGTGGCCCGCCCCTCGTGCACGAACACGTAGGTGGCCAGCAACGGCCGGTCGAGCGCCTCGCGCAGGGCCGCCACTACTTCCGGCCGGCCGTGCCCGGCATTGGCGATCAGCACGCCGGACGACCAGTCGATCCAGCGATTACCCCATCGATCCTCGATCGTGCTGCCATAGGCCTTGTGCCAGACGATGGGCGGCTGGCCCAGCATGGAACGTGGCTCGGAACGCTTGAGTTCCTCGAAGATCGGCAATGACTCGGGCACGGGGAGCGCCGTGCGGATCGTCCGAAAACGCGTATGAACGGGGGCCACGTGCACCGGCGTCAGGTCGTACTCAGCCATGGTCAGGATCTCCTCATTGCCGCGTGGGGTTGGTCGCCATAGACGATCGTGCACCAATCGCCGTCGGCCTGGATCGAGAGCCGGGCCGCCTCGACGACCAGTTCGTTAAAGGCGCTGTTGGCGGGCGTCGCCAGCAGACCCGCTTCGTCGACCTCGCGGATCAGCGCGCGCCGCCGCTCCAGCGCCGCCGCGCCAGCCAGGCCGGCCGTGTCGTTCTCGATGCGCCGCATGGTCTCCAGGCTGGCCGCCACGGAATCAAAGCCGTAGCCGGTCGGCTTGAAGCCGGGCCCTTCCCACGGCACCAACCGGTAGAAGTCGGGGCTGACGTAATTGTAGCGCGTGCCGCCGCACCCGATGGGCTCGAGATAGGTATGCCGAACGCCCCGGTCCTGGTCGTCGTGCTGGATCATGCCCGTCCGGTCGGTACCCTCGCAATACATGAGCAGCGCCTGGTCGTTGCTGCCCGCGCCGTCATCCGGATAACCGAGCCCGTCGGTCACCGAGAGCAGGGCGCCGTTTTCGTAGCGCACGCGGCCGTTGGACCACAGGTAGCCTTCCTTGCCGTTCGGAAAGCGCCCCTTGACGCCCGACACCGATACGGCCACCGGCCTGAGCCCGGTGATAAAATAAACCAAATCGACGTAATGGCAGCCCACGTATACGAACGGGTCCGTCTTGTCTGTCGTGAACCAGTTCTGAAAGTTGGAGTGCCGGTAGTAGTAGGGCTCAATCATCTTGGCTTCGCCCATGGCGAACGCTCCGAAATGGCCGAGCGCGTACTGGCGTTTCGCCATCAAGGCGCGCCGATCGAAGCGCTTATGATACTCGACCCCCACGAACAGCCCCTTTGCGCGCGCCAGGGTCTCGATCTCCACGGCCTGCGTGTAGCGGAGTACGAGCGGCTTGACGCACAGCACATGCTGTTCGCACCGCAGCGCTTCCATGACGGTCTCGTAATGGAGCTGATCCGGGACGGCCACCACGACGGCCTGGCGCGGCGCGGTCGCGGCCAGCAGTTCCTTATAGAGGGAGGGGAACGGCCGATCCGCTGGCTCCGTGACCGGCGGGCACGCCTCGAAATCCTGGCCCGGGAAGGCGCTGCGCAGCTCCGCGCTCTCCTTCAAGGCCTTGAGCGGCGCGGACTGAAGCGCGCACACCCGGATCCGCCCCAGCGTCCCGGTCCGCTGGAGATGGTAAACGGACGGCAGGATCAGATCGTTCGTAATCATCCCGCCGCCGATAATGAGAACATCCATCGCCTTCGCTTCCTTCATCCGCTTTTCCTCCCGCGCCACGCGGCACATGCGTAGAAGAAATGATGTTCCATGTGCCCACCGCATGTCCATCTCATTCGTATGAGTATTGAGGCAAGACCGGAAAGCATGCGGCAGGGACACGGTCCCGGAACCCCGCGTCAGAGCCTTTGCCGCCCCGCCTCCGCGCGCGCCGCGCTACCGGGACGGGTTCACGGGTTGTGAGCGGCGGCCGGCGGGGCGGCCCCGCTCGCGGAACTGGCGCGGGCTTACGCCCATGACCTGCCGGAACTGGCGTGAAAAATAATTGCTGTCGCTGAACCCGCACTCGAAAGCCGCCTCGGTGATGCGCGTGTCCCCCCGCAGCAGCTCGGCGGCGCGCATGACCCGCAGTCGGATCACGTGCTCGATGGGGGTGCGGCCGAGCACGCGGTGGAAGGTGCGCAGCAACGTGCTCTCCGACATGTGCGCGATCTGCGTCAACTGCCGGACCGTCAGCGGCTCCCGGTAGTGCTGCTCGATGTAGCTGAGGACCTCGCTGACCCGGAGAAACGACCGGTCCGAATGCCGGTTGACATGGGAATAACAGCGGGACAGGAAATCGACCAAATCCATGAGTTCGGCACACGCCTGGAAGCGGTACCCCGGCCGCTTACGCTCCAGTTCCCGCTGGAGCCTGACGATCATCCCGGCGGCTTCGGCCAGTTCCTTCTCGTCAAGGCGCAGCCGATTGCGGAAGCGATCCTGGGCGCGCAACTGCGGCTCCACATGGAAGAGCGCATGGTAACCCGCCACGTCCTGCAGGTAGCCCATCGGCAGTCCCAGCCGCTTGGGATCGAACAGGATGTTGACGAGTGTCATGCGCGCCGTACCGGCATAGCCGTGCTTCATGTCGCCCCGCAGGAGAAACACGTCCCCGGCGGCGATCGGGTACTCCTCCCGGTCGGTGATGTGCCGGCCATGCCCGGCCAGGATAATCACCAATTCATAGAACTCGTGGCTATGGACGCTGGTGTCCTTGTGATCGTCATGCCGCCTGAACTCCAGCGGGAATGCTTCGTCCGGAAAAACCTCCGAAGCCCGAATCGGGTTACGCATGACGGTTTTATGCTTGTTTTTGAAGGTTTTGTCAAGGCTGCCCCCGGGGCATGCGCTACATTTATCTGCCAAACAAGTGATCCAAACGAGTGAGGACACGAACCGAGAGGTGGTAGAATCATGACAGCCAAGCCGGAATCATCCAGACCGTTACGCGTCGGTGTCGTTGGAATGGGCGGGATTGGGAACACCCATGCCGACTGCCATAAACAGGATGCCCTCGCGAAACTCGTGGCCGTGTGCGACGTGGTTAAGGCGAAGGCGGACGATGCCGCCGCGAAGCATGGCGTGAAGGCCTACTACACCCTCAAGGACATGCTGGCGAATGAAGAGATGGATGTGGTCGACGTCACCACGGGCGGCTACGAGAACGGAAGCTGGCACTTTGAACCCACGATGGAGGCGCTCGCGGCGGGCCGGCATGTGCTCTGCGAGAAGCCGCTCTCCAACGATATCGGCGAGGCGCGCGAAATGGTCCGCTTCGCCACGGAACGCGGGCTGTACCTGGGCTGCAATCTCAACCACTATTTCACCCCGACGGCCGACCGCGCCCGGAAGTACATGGACGACGGCCAGATCGGCGACCTGATCTACCTGATGTTCAAGGTCGGGTTCAACGGCGGCGAAGAGACCTACTCCTTCAACAAGTCGCCCCGGTTCAACCAGCCCTACGCGCACATGAAGGCCTTCCTGACGCATCCGTTCAGCGTGATGCGTTACTTCTGCGGCGACATCACGCACATTCAATCCTTTTGCAGCAAGCCGGGCTTGCGCCGGAACAAAGGAGACCTGCTGGTCTCGATCAACAGCGTGCACGTCACGTTCGCGAATGGGGCAGTGGGTTATTTGCTCAGCCACCGCGGCGACGCCGCCTGGGGGTTGGGCGGCTGGTGGAGTTGCGAAGTGGCGGGCAGCAAGGGCACTTTCTGCATCGAGAACTGCATCGAAAAGCTGACGTATTGGCCGGCGCCCAAGCCCAACCAGTCCTTCGGCCTGGGCCAGGGACCCACGCCCGAGGTGCTGGATACCGGCATCAAGGATTTCGGGGCGACCTTCCCGCTGCGGATCCACGCCTACCTGGAAGATGTCGCCAACGGCGTGCCGCGCGACCACCTGCGTTCCTCGGCGCGCGACGCCCTCGCCACGCTGGAGTACATCTGGGGCGTGATCGAATCCTACGAGAACGGCGGCGCGCTGGTGCGTCCCAAGCCGCTCCCGACCATTCACGGCGACCCGCGTGTCGAGCGAATCTAAAGAAGGAACAGGTGCGACCATGATCCGATTGGGTGTCAATTCCGTATTGTTCCAGGGCCACGATCTCGCCACCGCCATGCAGCACATCGCGTGGGCCGGCTATGACGGGATCGAACTATCGGCGATCAAGGGCATGTGCGAGCATCTCGACCTCGACCACTGGAAGGATCAGGCCGACACCATCCGCTCACTCGCGGCGGAGAACCACCTCGCGCTCCTCAGCATGGAAGTGGCTTCCCTAGATGAAGCCCGGCTGACCCTGGCGTTCGAGGCGGGCCAGGCGATCGGCGTCCCGGTCATCAACATCGGCCCCGGCGGCAAATCCGACGTCGAGGCGGACTTCGTCACCCAGGTGGGCATGATCGCGCGCATGGCCGAAAAGGCCGCGGCCTACGGCGTGACGCTCTGCTGCAAGGCGCACGTGGGGGGCAGCATCTACAACACGCCGACCACCCTGCGGGCCATGAAAACAATCGGGGCGCCGGCGTTCGGGGTCGACATGGACCCGAGCCACGTATACCGGGCGGGCGAGGATCCCGCGCAGGCCCTGCCGGCAGTGCTCAGCCGGGTCAAGCACGTCCACATCCGCGACTGCAAGGGCCGCGGCCCCGGCCCCGGGGAACCCCGGGACCAGGCGTGCGGCCGAGGCGACATCGACCTGTTCGGCTATTTCAAGGCCATGGTGGCCGGCCGGTATGACGGCCCCGTATGCCTCGAGGTCATCGGCGCCGGCAACTACGACGTGCCCCGACGCGATATCATCGCCGCGGAGAGCTTCGGCTACATGAACGCCTGCCTGAAGAAATTGGGCGCGCGCTAGGCGCCGAAAGCAAACCTATGGAACCGATCGCCGTTGGCATCCTGGGCTTCGCCCACGCACACGTTTCGATGTACTGCGCCCGCTGGCGGGAGAACCCCGCCCTGGGCGTCAGCGTCGTCGCCGGTTGGGACCGCGACGCCGCGCGGGCTGCCGCGTCCGCGCAGCCGCACGGGATGGCCGTGTGCGACTCGGCCGCCGCGCTGCTGGCGCGGGCTGACATCCGCGCCGTCGTCATCGGGTCCGAGACGTCCCTGCACGCGGAACTCGTCGAGGCGGCGGCCGCCGCCGGCAAGGCCATCGTGCTCCAGAAGCCGGTGGCGCTTACAATGGAGCAGGCCGACCGCATCGTGCGCGCCGTGGAACAGGCCCGGGTGCCCTTCACGCTGGCGTGGCAGATGCGCGTGGACCCGCACAATGTCCGGATGAAGGAACTGCTGACCGACGGGCGGTTCGGCCGGGTGTACATGGTGCGCCGCCGCCATTGCCTTTCCACGCAACTGTGGAAAGGTTTCGACCAGAGCTGGCACGTGCAGCCGGAATTCAACCGCGACATCTTCGCGGACGACGCCGCGCATGCCATTGACTTCATCTACTGGCTTCTGGGCATGCCCGTGAGCGTCGTCGCGGAACTGGGCAGCCTGCTGAACCCGCGCATCCCGAACGACAACGGCATTGCGATCTACCGGTACGCCGACGGTGCGTTCGCGGAGGTCTCCTGCAGTTTCGCGGCGGCAGCCGGCGAAAACACCGCAGAAATCGTGTGCCAAAACGGCACCATTGTCGGCAATTACGGCGACGCGGTCAGCACGTCGATTCCCCGGCCGGCTGGGGGCATTCAGCTCAAGTGGGCGTTTGCGGGCGACTCCGCCTGGACAGCCAGCGACGTCCCGGACATAACCAACCAGGGCACCCGGATTGCGGGGCTGGCCGCGCCACTCGCGGAATTCCTGCAGGGGCGGCGGCCGGCCATCGCAACCGCGGCCGAGGGACGCACGGTTTTGAAGATGACGCTGGCGTGCCACGAATCCTCGGCGCAGGGCAAACGCATCACATTTACGTAACAACGACACTACGAAAGGGAGAACACCATGGCTCGCAAACCAAACCTGATCCTGATTGGCATCGACAGCATGCGTGCAGATCACATGAGCCTGTACGGCTATCCGCGTTTGACCACGCCGCACATGGACCGGTACGCAGCCGGGGGAGCGGCCTTTGAAAACGCGTTCAGCCCGAGCATCCCCACCACGCCCGGGTACGGGTCCATGCTGACCGGCATGGACTGCCTGAGCACGGACGTCGTGGCCCTGCGCCACGAAGGCGGACTCGGCAAGCACAACGTCACCCTACCCGAAATCCTGGAAAAGCAGGGCTACAACACCACCTGCGTGGGATTCAGCGGCAACCCGGCGTCCCGCGGGTTTCAGAAGTACATTGATTTTGAGGGTTGGGGCTCGCGGGAACAGGGCCGCAGCCACAAGGCGGAGAACCTGAACACCGTCACGATCCCCGAGCTCAAGCGCCTCGCGGGCGAGGACAAGCCGTTCTTCCTGTTCATGCGCCACATGGATCCGCATTCGCCCTACCTGCCGCCCCTGCCCTTCGAGCGGATCTTCTACGCCGGCAACGAGCTCGACAAGGCCAACAAATCGCTCGACCCGGTGATGACGTTCAAGCCGTTCTGCGACTACTTCGCCAGTTGGTTCCCGATCGGCTGCACCGACAAGGACTACATCATCGCGCAGTATGACGGCGCGGTGGCGTACATGGATGCCTGCATCGCCAACATCTTCAGTTCCATCGCGGAACTCGGGATCGAGGAGGAGACGCTGGTGGTCATCGACTCGGACCACGGCGAGACGCTGTACGATCACGACTGCTACTTTGACCACCACGGGCTCTATGACTGCACGCTGCATATCCCGCTGGTCTTTGTCTACCCGGGCAAGGTGCCTGCCGGGGCGCGGTTCAAGGACATCTGCCAGATGAAGGACATCATGCCGACCATCCTGGACCTGCTCGGCATCAAGGCCGGCATCAAGTTCGACGGCCGCAGTCTGGTTCCCCTGATGGACGGCAAGCCGCGCACGCCGGAACCTGAGTTCTACATCACCGAGTGCACCTGGATGCGCAAGCATGGCTGGCGGACCCCGCAGTGGAAGCTGATGCATGCGCTGGAGCCCGATTTCCACTTCAAGCCGGAAGTCGAACTGTACGACCTGGTCCGGGATCCCGAGGAGAACACGAATCTCGCGGAAAAGGAACCTGCCGTGGTGGCCATGTTAGAAGCACGCATGCTGGCCTGGCTCGCCAAGCGGGAAAAAGAGACCGGCCGCAAGGCCCCGATCTACACCAACCTGAACTGGCACGGCGTGGGCTGCGGTCCGTTCAAAACCTCGCAGCAGGCCTACGACACGATGCATATCGGATCGCCGGGCGCCGCCAAGGGGCTGCAGGCCAAGGAACTCCAGACCCAGCGTGGCCAGGAGAAACTCTAGCGCATACGGGAGAGGCTCCATGATGGTGACCGTTATCGGCCGCGGGCATTCCGGCACGCGGGCCATGTCGCACACGCTCTCAGCCAGCGGCGTGTATATGGGCGAGCCGCTGAACGGCTCGGGCGACCTGCTGCCGCCCGAAGCCATGTATGAGGCCTGCCGCGTCATGGCCCGGCACGTGCGTTGGAAGGGCGGACTGGTGTGGGATTTCAGCGCGCTGCACACAATGGCCATCCCAGATGAGTTCACGGACCTGATTCACTCGTTCCTGAAGACCGTGCTCCAGAGCCCGGCGCCCCATCGGGGCTGGAAGATCCCGGAGACCACGCTTGTCTATCCCTGGATTCAGCGCCTCTTCCCGGACATTCAGTTCATCTTCTGGATTCGCGACCCGCGCGATTGCATCCTCGGCGGCCATGTGACCGACGATCTATCCGTCTTCGGTATCGACTATCCGCGCACCGAGGATGTCCGCCTGCGGCGTGCGATCTCGTGGAAGTACCAATACGACCTGGTCCGGGCGACGCCGAAGCCGGCGCACTGGCTGGAGGTGCGTTTCGAGGATTTCGTGCTCCGGCAGGCGGAGACCGTCGCACGCCTGGAGCAGTACCTGCAGATCCCCCTAGCCCGCATCGCAGTCAAGCCCGAGGCGGTGGAACGCTGGCGCACGGACGGCCAGAAGCACGACTTCGACTTCTTTGCGCCGGCCATGCGTGAATACGGGTACGCGACGCCCTGAGAGGACCGCCGCCCGTCTGCCAGGGTTGAAAGGAAGTGCGTTATGCTCAGAGTCTGCGTTATCGGCATGGGCCCGATCGGCAACCGTCACGCCCGAATCTATAAAGAGAACCCGCTGGCCGAACTCGTGGGGGTCTGCGATCGCCTTCACGACCGGGCTGATGCCGCGGCGAAAACACTCGGGGTACCCGCCTTCTATGCCGCCGACGAGATGCTTCGGGCGCTCCAGCCCGACGTGGTGAGCGTCGCCACGGGCGGCATCGAGTACGGCAGCGACCATTACGAGCCGACCCTGCAGGCGCTCGAGGCGGGCACGCACGTGCTTTGCGAAAAGCCCATCTGCAACGAGATCCCCAGGGCGGAAGAGATGGTCGCCCGCGCCCGCGCCAAGGGGCTCTGCCTCGGCGTCGACCTCAACCACCGGTTCACTCCCGCCGCCGAACTGGCGAAGAAGTGGGTGACCGAGGGTCGCCTGGGACACCTGCTCTTCATCAACATGAGCATGTGGATCATGAATCCCAACGAGAGTTCTCCCTACTTCCAGATCAAGGCGCTCCACCCCCACACAGTCGACGTCATGCGCTATTTCTGCGGCGACATCGAGGCCGTGCACTGCTTTGCCACCAAGGCGCCCGGCCGGAAGATCTGGTCCACGGCGCATTTCGCCATGCGTTTCCGGAACGGGGTCGTCGGCGGCCTCACGGGCAGCTATGATATCGAGCGGGGGCACCCGATGGAGCGCTGCGAAGTCGCCGGCACGGGCGGACGCTTTGTGCTGGAGGACATGTTCCGCGAACTCACGCTGTACCCAGCCGGGAACCTCGAGAAGACGGTCTATACGAATCCGTTCTTCGGCGGCATGCGCGATTTCGAGGATACGTTCCGCAACCGGATTCACAAGTTCCTCGACGAGGTGAGCCGCGGGGTGTCGCCCGACCGGATCGACGGTTCCGGCGCCGACGGGCTCGCGGCCCAGAAGGTGCTGGCGGCGGCGATCGAATCCATTGAAACGGGCCGTGTCGTCAACGTCGCGTGAAGCGAAGAAAGGTCGGAGTCCATGCGCAAAGCGTTCGTGATGTCAGTCAACGCCGGGTGCGAACAGGAATACCAGCGGCGGCACAGTCCCATCTGGGCGGAACTTGAGAAGACGCTGAAGGACCACGGCGTCATCAGCTACTCCATCTTCATCCATCCCGAAACGCGCCAGCTCTTCGGTTACGTGGAGATCGAGGACGAGGCGCGCTGGAACGCCATCGCACAGACGCCCATCTGCGGGAAATGGTGGGCGCACATGGCGGACGTCATGCCGTCCAACCCGGACAACAGCCCAAAGTCGGTTGAGCTGCGAGAAGTGTTCCATATCGACAAGAATGCCGCGAAGAAATAGCCGGATTGACAGGATGAGGCCGGAATAGAGCTCTCTCGCCAAGACGCAAAAGCTCGCCAAGCGAATTACCAAGTGAGAAAGCAGGCCTTATCCTTTGCGTTCTTGGCGGCTTAGCGAGAGATCTGTCGCGAGAGTAGAGTCCGAACCATCAGATTCAAGACACGGCATGGAACAGTTTCGCATTACCAATCTGCAGACGCTCGAGGCTGAGAGCATCCACATCCTTCGGGAGGTGGTCGCGGAGTTCGAGCGCCCCGTCATGCTGTACTCGGTCGGCAAGGACTCATCCGTCATGGTCCGCCTGGCGCAAAAGGCGTTCCACCCCGGCAAGATTCCGTTTCCCCTGCTGCATGTCGACACGGGCATGAAGTTCCCCGAGATGTATGCCTTCCGCGACCGCTTCTGCCACGAGATCGGCGCGGACCTCGTCGTCGACCGTCACGATGAGGCCATTTCGGCCGGGGCCAACCCGTGGGACTGGGGCACATTCAAGTGCTGCGCGGCGCTGAAGACCCAGGCCCTGCTGAACGCGCTGCGCGCCGGTCGCTGGGACGCCGCCTTCGGGGGCGCGCGACGGGACGAGGAGAAATCCCGGGCCAAGGAGCGCATCTACTCCTTCCGCGACGCCCGGGGGCAGTGGGACCCCAAGAACCAGCGACCCGAGCTTTGGAGCCTCTACAACGGCTGCATCAACAAGGGGGAGTCCATCCGCGTCTTTCCCCTGTCCAACTGGACCGAACTCGACATCTGGCACTACATTCGCATGGAGCATATACAGGTCGTCCCAATGTACTTCGCCAAACAGCGGGACGTGATCGTGCACGAGGGGCGCCTCATCCCCATCGGCGAGCACACCCGCCCGCCCGCGGGCCAGACGCCGCAATCGGTGATGTGCCGCTTCCGGACGCTCGGCTGCTACCCGTGTACGGGCGCGATCCGCTCCGCAGCCACGACCGTCACCGAGATCATCCAGGAAATGATGACGGAGCGGAACTCGGAACGGATCACGCGCCTTATCGACCACGACCGCGACAGCTCGATGGAAGAGAAGAAAAAGGAGGGGTATTTCTAATGGCGACTACATTGGAATCCCTGCTCCAGGAGAACCGTGACGCCGACCTCCTGCGGTTCACGACCGCGGGCAGCGTCGATGACGGCAAGTCCACGCTGATTGGACGCCTGCTGCACGACAGCAAGGCCATCTATGACGACCAGCTCGCCGCGATCCAGAAGGACTCCCGCAAACTGAATCGCGAGGAGGTCGACCTCGCCCTGCTGACGGACGGACTCAAGTCGGAACGCGAACAAGGCATCACGATCGACGTGGCCTACCGCTACTTTTCCACTCCGCGGCGACGGTTCATCATCGCCGACACCCCGGGACACGTCCAGTACACCCGCAATATGGCGACCGGCGCCTCCACGGCAAACCTGGCCATCATCCTGATCGACGCGCGCAACGGCGTGCTGACGCAGTCCAAACGGCATGGCTTCATCGCCTCGCTCCTGGGCATCCCGCACATCCTGGTGGCGATCAACAAGATGGATCTCGTGGACTATTCCGAAGCCACCTACGAACGCATCCGCGAGGAATACGCCAACTTCGCCGCCAAGCTGGGCTTCCGGGACCTGGCCTTCATCCCGATCAGCGCATTGCGCGGGGACAACGTGGTGCACCCGAGTTCGCATATGCCCTGGTACAAGGGGGTATCCCTGATCACCCACCTCGAGACGGTCCACATCGCAGGCGACCGCAACCTGATCGACCTGCGTTTTCCCGTGCAGTACGTAAACCGGCCGAACCTGGACTTCCGCGGTTACTGCGGGACAGTGGCCTCCGGCGTTCTCCGCGTCGGCGATGAGATCATGGCCCTGCCCTCCGGCAAGACCACCCGGGTCAAGTCGATCGTGACCTTCGACGGTCCGCTGGCCTACGCGTTCCCGCCCCAGTCGGTCACTGTGTGCCTGGAAGGCGAGTTGGACGTCAGCCGCGGCGATGTTCTGGTCCACCCGCGCAACCAGCCGCACGTGGAGCGCGAGGTCGAAGCCATGCTGGTGTGGATGGACGAGACGCCCTTCGAACTCGGCAAGCCGTATTGGATCAAGCATCTTACCCAGACCGTGCGCGGCACCTTCGCGGAGTTGGTCTACCGCGTAGACCCGAACGAACTCCATCGGGAGAAAACCGACTGCCTGGAGCTTAACGAGGTCGGACGGGTGACCCTCGAACTGTTCCGCCCCATCATGTGCGACGAGTACGCGCGCAATCGTGCCACCGGCAGTTTCATCGTCATCGACCCGGCGAGCAACCGCACGGTGGGTGCCGGCATGATCATCGAGCGTACCGGCCGCCGCACGGCCGCGGTCCATGCCGCCGCGCCGATGAGTCGGAACATCACGACCGACGCCAGCCTCGTGAGCCCGCAATCACGCGCCGCGATCCTCCGGCAACGACCGGCCACGCTCTGGCTTACCGGGTTGAGCGGTTCCGGCAAGTCCACGATTGCCCGGAACCTGGAGGTTCGCCTGCTGGCCGCCGGGCATGCCTGTTGCGTCCTGGATGGCGACAACCTCCGGCAGGGACTCAATCGCGATCTCGGATTTTCCCCCGACGACCGCGCCGAGAACATCCGCCGGGTGGCCGAGGTCGCGCGCCTGTTCAATGATTCCGGCCTGATCGTGATCACCGCGTTCATCTCACCCTACCGCGCCGACCGCGATCAAGCCCGGCAGATCATCGGCCCGGACGCCTTTCTGGAAGTGTTCGTCGATGCGTCGCTGGCTGTCTGCGAGAAGCGCGACCCCAAAGGGCACTACGCCAAGGCCAGGGCCGGGACGATAGAGAGTTTCACGGGAGTTTCGGCCCCCTACGAGTCGCCCGAAAAGCCGGACCTTGTACTGCCGACCGCCACACTGTCCGTCGACGACGTCGTGGATCGCCTCATGGTGGAACTGACGCGGCGAGGTTTTCTCTCGCCAAGCCATCCTGCCTCATGATGAGGAAGATCGCAGTTATCCTGTTGACGACAGGGACAACACAGGGACCGTCCGACCGGGCTGTCGATTGGGCTCGGTTATAGGGCCTGTTTGTGCGACACTCTGCGGATGACCGAGAAACTTACGACAGCCCAGAAGATGACCGAGCGGCGTGACAATGAAAAGAAAGACAATGCGGCGCAGTACGCCTTGGCTTTGACGAGGACCCTTTCACAGGCGGGATTCAGGGGCAAATGCAAATGCGGCCTGATGCTGACGGAGAGGGACAAAGCCGCAGGGTCGAACCGTCACTCGTGTCCCCGGTGCGGTTGGACGGGCGAACTGCTTTCTACCGTGGAGGCCAGCCTTCCCGTGAGCCCTGGCCCGACTTCCCGACGGGCGAATTGACGGACGTCTCAACACCCCTGTGGCGATGCGCACCACGGTAAGGTATTGCGATTGCGGTACTCAGTGATTCACGGATGGCCGGCACGGATAGTCCGCCCTACATTGGACTAAAAGCCTGCGCCTTGGATCAAAGAGGCACCGGGTCGCCATAAGCCCCTTGGCATTGGGAGCACTGGACTATGCCACCGGCACAGAACTAGCGTCAGAAATTTTCCACCTGCTTCCGATCGGCCTGATCGCCTGGGTTATCGGACAGTGGCAGGGGTAAGGAGACTGACCATGCCATACGAAGTACGGATCCTGCTTGCGGAGGATGACGAGTTCGATGCACGACTCACGCTCCAGGTGCTGGCGAAGGCCACCGACGCCGCGACGCTCGTGGTCCCGGACGGAAAGGAAGCACTCGACTACCTGTACCGGCGTGGACATTACGTCGACTGGCCGCCGGTGCAACCGTCCCTGATTCTACTCGATCTGAAGATGCCGCGCGTCGACGGCTTCGGCGTGCTGGCCCAAATAAAGACCGACCCAACACTGAAAGCCATTCCTGCCGTCATGCTAACCTCCTCGTGTCAGCCGGCCGACCTGACGCGCGCCTACCAGCTCGGCGCCAATGCCTACGTGGCGAAGTCGATGGCCTTTGTCGATTATATTGCGGCCCTCGGTCAACTGCAGCGCTACTGGCTGCTCGTCAATCAAGTGGCGCCGCCCTGCCACGGGTGGGTCCGGCGTGAACAGGAGATCACGACTACGCCGCCCCTGAACGCCGTCTCACCCAGGGGGAATGTGCACAAGAATCCGGCCTTTCGCTTGCTACTGGCCGAGGACGATCCGTATGACGCGCAGGTCGTGCTTCAGACTCTGCAGATGCCCGCGGAGCAAGTCCTGACCGTCCGGCATGGGCAGGAGGCGCTTGAATTCCTGCACCGTCGCGGACGGTTTGCCGTCCACCCCATGCTGAACCCGACCTTGATCCTGCTCGACCTGAAGATGCCGCAAGTTGATGGTTTCGAAGTACTGGAGGATCTCAAGGGCGCCCCGGCTCTGCGCGTGGTGCCGGTTGTTGTGCTCACCGGCTCGCCCGATCAGGGCGACATTGCCCGCGCCTACGCGCTGGGCGCCAACGGTTATGTAGTTAAAGACCTGGACCCAAGCTTTTACGTGGCCGCGCTTCGCGAGATGAAGCGCTTCTGGCTGGAAGTTAACGAGCTGCCGCCCGCCTGTGTGGGGCGTATCTCACGCTGAGGACGCTTGGTTCAAAGTTGCTTAGTGGCGCGTTCCAGTGTACCGCTAAGGTGTTATCTTCTCGAGAACCACTTGCGTCAGGCCCGACGGAACCGTCAGGCGCCAAGCAGCGGCGTCCTTTTCCAGCGTCACGCCGGCGGGCGGATTCTTGAGCGCCCATGAACCGGGCGCGGTGACCGTGAGTTGACCGCCGGGACCGGCCGCGGCGAGCCAGACGCTGAGCCGATGCGGGCTGACCTGCAACGATGCCGGCCCTGGCGCGGCCAGCGCATGGGTGGACCATCGGACTTCGCCGGCCGCTGCCAACGACAACACGGTTCCGCCGTTGCGCTGTTGGACAGCCCCGGCCGTTCCGCGGAAGGAGACACCTTCAGCCGCCGCAGTGGCTTCGTCGGTAGACAGGAAGGCGAAGTCGTCCCCGGCTTTACCTGCAACCTTGATGATCTTTCCATCGGCAAGCGTCGTGAAACTCGGCGGTTCCTGGTCACGGGGCCGCGGGAACAGCGCGACGTAGTACGCGCCGTCGCCCGGCAGTTGCAGGTGCATGAGATCCTGGAACTCCGGCACCGGCGGGCGCTGGTCGGTCATCGCGCCGAAGCGCAGGGTGTGCCGCGGCGTGTCGGCGGGACTGGCGATGAAGTATTCCACATCCACGCCAAACTGGCCCAGGGCGGTGTACCGGCTGCCCATGGGCAATTCGCTGGCGGGGCGGACAGCATGGCCGGGCTTTTCGGCCAGGAAGGCGCCGGCATCGCGTGCCTGCTCAGGCGTACCGACTTTCTCGGAAAGCGTCCAGAACTGCCATACGGTTGGCTCGCCTCCCGCCGTCGTGTCGCGCAGGAGCAACCAGGTCGGTCCGGCCGGGTCAACGTCTTTCAGGTACAACACCTGACGGGTCCAGTCCAGCTTGCCCGATTTGGCGGACTTGACCCTCGGCCAGGCCGGCACTGATTCTTTGCCGTTGACCGCCTCCGGGAACCAGTCGCGGCCGTCCTCGCTTGTGTTGGTAAAGCGGGAGCGCACGTAATCAACCTGCGGCAGGAAGGCAACCTGTCCGGTCTGCACATCAACGAAGTAACCGAAAGGCGTCTTTGAGTCTCCCGGGAGGCCCCAGTTGTGCGGCAGCCGTACGCCGTTGCGGAACAACTCGTGACGCTCCGCGTAGCCCGAGGCGAACGTGAAGGCGGTGCTCAGCGGTTTGCCATGACCATACCAATTGGCAATACCGCCGACCTCGGGCGACCACACGTCCAGGTTGCGCTGCGTCTTGACGTGGGAGAGGATGTTGACGAAACCCTCGTCGGGAGTCGCAAAGCCCGAGCGGAAGATGACGTCCAGCCCGGCAAAGAGTTGCGAGCCCCAGACCGGCTGCTCCGCAGGAAGCCCGCGGTCTTCGTAGAACGCGTCGAAACCGCCCAGGCGGCTGTCGCCCATTTCCACCCTGTAACCGTCCTGGGCCCAGAGCCACTCGAGCGCACGCGAGAGCGCGGGGTCGGACTTCGCATAGAACCGCGCCGCCACGCCGAACAGGGCCAGGTGCTCGCCGCCGGGGCCGCGGCCGAATACCATGGTGCCGCGCAGATTCCCGCGCAGCGGGTCGGGCGGCGTGAATGTCTTGGCCTTGTAAAGAAGGACCTTCTTGAGCCGGGCGTCGCCGGAGAAATCATGGAAACCCGCGCGCTGCGCGGCGACGGCATAGGCCACCATCGTGTCGAGGCTCGTGCCGGAGTAGTGCGTCCCCTCAGGCAGCCATTGGCCGTCGGGCGCGACCTCCGTGTCCAACCAGTGATCCATCCAACCCGTGGCGCGGTCCGACCATGCTTTGGCCATGGGATGCTCGGGAATCGCGCAGGCGAGAATGCCAAGCGAAAGGATGTACGAGCAACTCATATTCGGGTTGCCCGAGTTGTACCCGCGTTCGGGCGACCAGCATTTCGGGTCGGCCATGACATAACCAAGATAGGCCATCTGGGCGCGGTACACCGTCCTTTCGGCCGGAGTCAGGAGGCCGCTGTCGACCAACGCATCGTAGTTGGCGATGTCGCTAGTCGCGTAGCGCATCACGTCGAACTCGCCGAGTTTTTCGTGCCAATAGCGCGCGTTCCCCAGCGCCTGCACTACGCTCCAGGCCCCACGTGGGGCGTGCTGGCGCAACAGATTGAGCACGACGGCGGCGCCCTCGGCGTTACTCATGTAGTTGCTCAATGCCGGAGTAGCCTCGATCCGTTTCCAACCGTCTTCGATCTCCTGCCGGTTCACGAACAGGTGAGGATGAGGATGGTTCGTATCCTCGGGCCAGTCCAAAACCATATCCTTAACCCGGTTGAGCAGGTCGCCCACCTTGGGCGGGCCGGCGCTGATAATCCATTGGCGCCGTCCCTTGGCGAGGGTGAACCGCTCGATCACGCTGCCGTCGGATTCGTAACCGACCTTGATCACCTTGCGTTTCCAATTTTCGCCCTCGTTGCGAATCGCGGGGTCGCCCCAGGTCTTGGCTCCGCCATAGGTAAACGGCGCGACCGGGTCAACCCAGGCGTCAGGGTCGCGCGAGGTCTGGTACAGTTCGGTCCTGTCGGTGCCCGTCATCCGGATCGTGGGCGGATACTCAGGATATATGTTCACGATACTACTGTCCGGGGCGAGCCAGGCGAAGGTCTTGCCGTCGGCCGTGACCGCGACAGTCCGGTCTTCCTTGGCCCACTGGCCGTAGCCTTTGGGCAGGAAAGCCTGCTTGACGCCCGGAACGCGTGCCGGCTTCAGTTCGACCCAGGCATCGGGAAGGTCCGCGCTCGACGCGGTCTCAAAGTGAACGGCAGAATCGCCGGCAATGACCGTAGCGGTGATGGCGAACGTGTTGCTGTTGGCAAAGACATAGGTCGCGACGACGCGTCCAAAAACCGGACCGGCATCGGTTAGCTTCGAGGACCATTCGGCGACTTGTGTGGTGCCGTAGTAGCGGCTGCTGCCGGCCCACTCGCCCTGACCGAGCCGCATCCCCGTGAATGGGCAGGGTATCTTCTCGATCGGCGTCGGGGTGGCGAGTCTATGGCTGCCAAGGAGCAGCCGTACGCCCACCAGGCCGGTCGTCATCTCGACCTGCTCCTTGTCCTGCTTGATCTGCAGGTCAGCGGCAACCGCCGGCGCCTTATCGCGGCCGGCACTGACGTTGTAGGTGACATTGCTTAGCGGCTGCAGTGCACTGTTCACGAAACTCAGCCGCGCCGATCTGAGGTAATCCTTCTTGCCCGGCCAGAACTCGATATCCGAAAGCTGGACGGCCACCGGCCCGGATGCGCCGGACACCTGGACAGAATGGGCGACGCATTCGCCTTCTCCGGCTGTGAACGGATAGCTGACCAATTCCGGGCCGTATTTCCGACCCAACTGTTCCCTCAACACAATCGGCTCCGGGGCGGCAAGCGCCGCGACGGCCAGAAATGCCCCGATTATAATGAACGCCCGCAACGTACCCTGTCTTGTCATCATCGCCATCTGTACCTTTCGTGACCGGGGCGCTTGCCTTAGATGCCTGTCAAAGGCGTAACCTCGACGTCATCCACCCAGATCACACCCTCGCCAACCGGGTCAATTCGAAGCACCCATGAGGACGAGCGCCGGGGGAAATCGGCTTCGAAAGATACATGCGTCCAGTCGCATCGCCCATCGATGGGCAGCTCGGCACGGGGCCCGGTTGGATCGGCTTCGGAACCGATGCAGTTGGCAATCAGCGCCACCTTGCCCTTGAATTGATCGGCCTTGACCCACATGCCAAACCGGTAGCGCGGGACCAGATAAGGCCCTGACCAAAAGCTCGACCCCAGGAGAATATTCGGGCGTTCATCCCCTTTCTGGCGGTCGCAGCGACTCTTGATGGCACCGGCATTCACCCGCATGCATATTTGGTCGCCATGCCCCTGCGTCCGATCGACGTCATACTTGCCCACCCAGAACACTGGCATCCCATAGGCCAGTCACGGACGGCACACCGGGGCAACATCCCCACGGATTTGCCGGGGATTTTGCGCGGGGGTGACACGAGCCGGGAGTGTGTGTGCTGGAATTTGGCGGGTGTTTGTTAGAATGGGCCTT
>CAITUY010000249.1 GCA_903895695.1 uncultured bacterium | reverse complement strand
TGTTCCTTGCCGGCAAACCCCATATAAGCATCGTCTGCCTCGTGCATCAGGCACGCCGGCGATGCAGTTTCTGGAACGCGCTCGTCATCCGGTGGTTTGGCCATCAAATGTCCTCCCGTCGCTATAGGCTCGGCGATCTGCGTCGCCTCTATATAGTAGGGTTGGGGTAGTTATCCGCCGACGCTGTCGACTGAATTCCCATCATTTGGATAAAAGCCATCAAGGGCTCCCCTTCCACTTCTGCCTCTGCCCGTTGACGAGATCGGCGAGCCTTTTCGGCTCCAAGACTTCCACCTGGTCGCCCCATGTGTAGAGGTGCCAGGCCATCTCGAGATCTCCACCAGCCCGAAAGCTGTCAACGGCGGTGACAAAGTAGGCCACTGGAGCGGCGGCATTTTGCGGCCGCGGGGCGGTGTAAAACCCGGCCAGTGGATAGGCTTTCCCCTTTTGGGGGGTGGGCCGAGGATGTTTGCCGTGGAAGTGTATGCCGCCGTTCGGCGTTTTGTTTTCGTTGAGGGGAATAGCCGTCGTGAGGCGGCTCGGGTTTTTGGCCTGAGCCGAGAGACGGTATCGAAGATGTGCCGGTTTTCGCTGCCACCCGGTTACACGCGGACGATTCCAGTGGCGAAGCCGAAGCTGGGAGCGCTGCTGCCAGTGATCGATGCGATCCTGGAAGCGGACCGGACGGCGCCGGTTAAGCAGCGCCACACGGCGAAGCGGGTGTTCGAACGGCTTCGCGACGAGCATGGCTTTGCCGGCGGCTACACGGTGGTAAAGGACTATGTTCGGCTCAGCCGAGCGCGGGGTCGGGAGACGTTCGTGCCGCTGGCGCACCCGCCGGGCCACGCCCAGGTTGATTTTGGCGAGGCGGTCGGGGTGATCGGCGGGGTTCGTCAGAAGATCCACTTCTTCTGCATGGACCTGCCGCAGTCCGATGCCTGCTTCGTGAAGGCCTATCCGCGGGAGACGACCGAGGCGTTTCTGGACGGGCACGTGTCGTCCTTCGCCTTCTTTGGCGGCGTGCCGCTGTCGATCCTCTACGACAATCTCAAGATCGCGGTGGCGAAGATCTGCGGCGATGGCAAGCGTGAGCGAACCCGGGCGTTTACCGAGTTGGTCAGCCATTACCTGTTCGCCGACCGCTTTGGTCGTCCCGGCAAGGGCAATGACAAGGGGAAGGTCGAGGGGCTGGTAAAATACGCCCGTGCCAACTTCATGACGCCGATCCCGATTGCGGCCAGCTATGCGGCGCTCAACGCAATGCTGGGGGAGCGCTGCCGCGCCCGCCAGAACGACCGCGCCGGGCGGCATGCCGAGACCATTAGTGTGCGGCTTGTCGCCGATCTTGCGGTGTTGCGTAATTTGCCGGCGGTTCCGCTGGAGCCATGCGAGAAGCGCCCCGGGCGGGTCTCGTCGACCGCACTCGTCCGCTACCGTTGCAACGACTACTCGGTGCCGACGACATATGGCTTCCAGGACGTCGTCGTGAAGGGCTTCGTCGATGAGGTGGCAATCCTGTGTGCGGGCGCCGTTATTGCCCGGCATCCGCGCTCCTATGGCGATGGCGAGTTCGTGGCCAATCCACTGCATTACCTTGCGTTGATCGAGACCAAGCCGAATGCGCTCGATCAGGCGGCGCCGCTGCAGGGCTGGGCCTTGCCGGAAGCATTCCAGCATCTGCGCCACCTGCTCGAGGTCCGGATGGGTAACCGTGGCAAGCGTGAGTTTATCCAGGTGCTGCGACTGCTGGAGACGATGCCGCAGGAGATCGTGGCGGCCGCCGTGACCGAGGCGATCCGGCTCGGCGCCATCGGCTTCGACGCCGTCAAGCTGATGGCGCTGGCCCGCATCGAACGGCGGCCTGCCAGGCTGGATCTGGCAGCCTATCCCCACCTGCCGAAGCTGGCGGTCAAAACCACATCGGCCGCCGATTATGCCGCACTTGTCCCCGGGCTGGCGGCATGACTGGCAAGCTGGCCCCCGATCCGATGCCGAGCGGCACCATGAGCGGCACGCCGCAGGTCCTGCTGACCCATCATCTAAAGCAGCTGAAGCTGCCCACGGTACTACGCGAGTATGACAAGGTGGCGCGAGAGTGCGCCCGCGACGGTATCGATCATCCCGGCTATCTCCTGCGCCTGATCGAGCTCGAACGGATCGACCGTGAGCGCCGGACGGTGGAACGACGGATCCGGGCGGCGCGGTTCCCGGCGGTAAAGAGCTTCGACACGTTCGACTTCACCGCCATTCCGGGGCTGAACAAGATACTCGTACTGGAGCTGGCCCGCTGCGAATATATCCTGCGCCGGGAGAACATCATTGCGCTCGGCAACAGCGGCACCGGCAAGACCCACGTCGCGCTCGCCCTTGGCCTGGCCGCCTGTCAGAAGGGCTTCTCGGTCACCTTCACGACCGCCGCCTCGCTGGTCAACCAGCTGATGGAGGCGCGCGACGAGCGGCGTCTGCTCAGAATGCAGCGCGACCTGCAGACGACAAAGCTGCTCATCATCGACGAACTGGGCTATGTGCCGATGTCGCCGACGGCCGCCGAACTGCTGTTTGAGACCTTCTCGCAGCGCTATGAGCGTGGCTCGACCATTGTCACCTCGAACCTGCCGTTCGAGGACTGGACCTCGGTGCTGGGCTCGGAACGGCTCACCGGCGCGCTGCTCGACCGGCTCACCCATCACGTCAGCATTCTGACCATGAACGGTGACAGCTATCGGCTTAAACAGTCAGCTGGCCGCCGCCGTGCTGCCGCCGGGGCGGCGCAAAACCAGGCCACCCGCGATACCGTCGATCCCAACACCGGCGAAATCACCACAAACTGATCCCGAAGGTCGCCAATGCTATGCGAAGGGCCCCGATCGGGGCCCTTCGCATAGCATCACACCCGCGACGTCACTGGCCTGCTATTACACCGCCACACTGGCCTGGAATCAGACCGCCGTTGACAGTACGTCGGACTGGCCGCCGGTGCTGAACGGGATGATGGCGGTGATGGTATGTTCCGGATAAGCGGCATTGGCGGCGGTGGCGCCGCCGATCAGGCCCCCACCGATCACTCCAGCGGCCAGGAGCAGGGCGGAACCGAAGCGCTTCATTGGTGTCATGTGTTTTCTCCCTGGGAAATAGCGGCTGTCTTGGCGACGCCTTTATGTCCGGCCGGCGATGCGGCCGTTCCGTATCGTTATACCATGGAGCGACGATTGGGCGCGGGCCCGGCCCGCCTGAACATGGAAACACGCTGTCTCCGCCGCGCTGGCCTGTCGATCCCACCGCCGCTTGCCCGCACCTGGCGCGGCCCTACATTGGGTTGCAGGCAGAAACCCAT
>CAITUY010000248.1 GCA_903895695.1 uncultured bacterium | reverse complement strand
GCTAGTTTGCGGGTTCTCTTCCAAGAGGACACCATTGAAACATCAGCCTACTTCTGCCCCCCAGCCGTCTGCCACTGGCTTATACCGTGCGTGGGAGTTTCTTCAATACACAATCCCGTTCGCGGGGGAAACGCTAGTTTCCAGGTCTGACCCTGTTCCGATATCAACCATTACGGAAAGTGGAGACGTCACCCAACTCTCCGCAAGTTCCACTCATGCACCACCTGGCACCAAAGATAACGCCCGACAGGAAACCCCAGGTCAAGCGCCAGAGCAAATCAAGACGGTATCGCAATCTCTCGTCGATCATAGGGTACATTGCATCCCTGTGCGCTAAATCCGATTTGGACAACGCGCCCCTGCGATGCGATCCCGCTGTCGTAGTTAACTGCCGCCACACCAAACTCAACTCACACTCGCAAATGCAGAATCGCCCCCCTAAGGCCCGTTTCCCTCAGAAATGACAACTCGCCCCAAGCCCCGCCATCTCTTCCGCCATATGACCTGGTTCAAACGTGACGTGTTGCCAGAACAACCAGGACGTCAACCGCGGCGAGAAGCAGATGTCAATCCCAGCCTTCAGTGCTGGATCGTCATCCTTGAACACACCCAAGTAGTATTCGTCAACTTCAACCCACGGCACGAGGTAATCAACGTTCATAGCAAGCAGAACAGACTGTCCCATCGAAAGGTCTTGGTTCTGGTACTTACTTCCGAACAGCGAGGAACTGAACGTCAGTCGCGGCAGACTGTCCGTTGAATACTTGAAGAGGCAATCACAACCTGCACCCGAACCAGCAACTTTGTTGATTTCGCCCCAAATGCCACACTCAACGAATCCATTTTGCGAAAGAATCCGACGACCGGCTGAACTACCCGCCTCGAGTTCGGTGCCCCGGGTATCCCAATCGGAGCCCGATCCCCTCTGCTCCCCGCATCCGAGCCACGTTTCGCATAACCATTGCCAGTCGCTGTCCCACGTTATTACCTTGGGCCCTCCGACCCATTCTTCCCATACCGTCTGACCACCGGAATTAGTGCCGCCTAGACTTGTTCGATTATAGTCAAACCACGCAGATAGCGAATTGAATGGCGATATCTGGGAGACTGTCTCCTGTTTTCCGTAATCGCTTAAACCTGCCTCCACAAAACAATTGTCATACATCGGCGACGCCACTTCGTCCTTCCTCGCAGTTCGCTGATACTCGCTGTCGAACCACGAATCCATCGATTCTCGTGGAACCGTTCGCCACCCAAGATCACTTTGCCGAATGTCGGTCCAGGGCAGACAAGCGAAGAACTTATCATTACTAACGTATGCGTCAGTCTGAGGGCCGGCTGCCACAGGAAGCGACGATCCCTGAGGTTGAGCCCCTTGAACCATGCCGCCACTAATGCACGACAGAATGCACAGTACGACTAGACCGGGTCTGAGTATTTGGTCCAGAATCATTTGACTCCTCGCTATATGCTCTATCATGTTCGAAAAACTTTGTGCATTCCTCGACAAGTTGGCCCCGCTCCACGTAGAGCGGAACCGCTTTGTTGCCGACACCTTTTTCGCACAGGTATAGTTCGCATAACACCCGATAGGCCGCCAGACGAGGCAGAAGGAATTCATCACCCTCCGCAATATCCCGCAGTCTCCTCCAGCTATGCGCGACGATAGCTGCTTTGAGAGAACGCTGCCACGGCGCCAGATAGTTGTAGGCTGCCAAGCAGAAGAGTATAGAGTTATAGCGTTCGACTACCTTTTCAGATTTCAACGCTGCAGAGATATCACGGAAAGCAGTACTGGGGAACTGTGTAATTCGCAGGTCCTTCACAAGCGCGACCCTGCATAGAACGATCTCCTCCATCTGGAGGTATTGAGCACTTGCTATCCTGTGTTTCTGCACGGAATTTGTGTTCTGCAATTGATCGAGGAAAGTCGTACTGTCCCACTCACTCAAGTCGTAGAGGTATGTTACGTCGCGCAGGTATTGCGAAGCCAAGTCCTTGGCGTTCTGTGCATCTCCCGCCGCATCCACGGCCTTAATAAGAACCTGTTCAACGACGATAAGGTTCGTTTCTGTTACGATACGGGCAAGTTGGGAATCATCGGCGGCTAACTTTGCAGCTTGAGCTGACAACGCGGCTGAGGACTCCGCACTATCGGCACGATCTAACGCGGTCTGCGCCTTCGTAAATGCATTAGACATCCCTATCTCCGCCGCGTCGGCTCGCATTAGGGCCGCCTGTGCCTTCGCGAGCGCATTCGATGTCCCCGCTTCTGTTGATAGCATCCGGTCTGAGATGTTCTGCGTCTTGGTGTATTCCAAGTACGATCTGTAGGCACCCCAAACAGCGACCATTGCACCTGCAATGGTGGCGAGAGGGAGGATGACGGTCACCCAGGTAAAGAACTTTCGTGTGGGTGTTAACCCACTGTGGCAATATTTGCAGATTCGTGCCTTTGCATTCACTACCTCACGGCAGAATGGACAAGTCGAACCGGCGACTTGCAGATCGCCGAGGTTCATTGGTTTGGATGCCGTCTGCCCGGTCACCTCAAGCGTTGGACTTTCACAAGGCGGTGTTTCGACTTGCTGGGTGGGTTGTGGGACCGTGTTATCCGTTTCCATAGTTCTTCTGCCGTCTTGACTTCAAGCTCTCAGCTCAACACCAAGAGGAGACGTATCGTAGCGGGGAATTGTGATCAATCCTTAAACGGCAAATCCTCCGCCTCGCTTCGTGAGTCAGATTGTAGAGACGCCGACGCGGTCGTTCATGACTTGCGCGAGGGTCTCGCTGGCGAGCAGGCGGCATCATAAGGTACGCCGCGCCGGATCCGGGATCGTTGACGACAAGGGGGCTGAGGGTGCCAGGATCGATCAGGCCAAGAACTCCACCACGAAGATCGCGAAGTCCGAGAAGGATTCCCGGATTCGGCCATTCCTTCGTGTTCTTCGCGTCCTTCGTGGTGAAGCCCCCCGATTCGCCCTGGCAGTGGGCACAATGACGGACTCGCGGCGGCGTGAGTGACTGATAGTCGGGTCTGGCCATGTCCTTCTGCCCCTCGCACGCGATCGTCAACGCTCCATCCTTGTCATTTTCCAATGGGGTAACGCCGAAAACCCATTTGATCAAAACTGCCGTATAGGTACTTGTCATGATTCGCGGCAGCGTCCCTGACACGGCCAGTCGCGGCGTCTCGCCCCATCGAGCGCCAACAATCTAATGCAGAGGGGTTGATCGCTTCATCAGTCTCCGTCGTGACAATGGTAACCCGCAAGACCTGCTCGGACCTGAGATGCAACTGATCCCTGACCGCTTCGGGCAAGGACAGATGCCCGTCGGCTTCAACGACACCAACGTACTCGGCTTGTTTCATGTGCATCGCTCCGCAAATCCTTCGGTTCTAATTGAAAGTGTGCCACAACTTGCGGGCGAGAGCCAGCGCTGACAACACCTGCCCTCAGGCACTTCCCGCCGTTTCAGTTCGTCATTGTGACGGACTCGCGGCGGCGTGAGTGACTGGTAGTCGGGTTTGGCCATGTCTGTCCGTCCCCCCCTCGCAATGGATCGCCGGCAGTCCGTGTCCAGCGAATACACTACGGTTGGGAACCGTAGCGAAGGCGGCAGACGGCGTCAACCGCATTTCGCGGAAACTGGCGGGCGCGCGGGCGCGTGGCGCGGGGTGGCGGGGGGGATTCACCACGAAGGACGCGAAGAGCACGAAGGGGGGGATGAAAAACGGAGAGAACGTTCAAGACTTACCACGGAGGCACGGAGACATGGAGAAGAAGATGCGGAGAAGCCCAAATGTGGCGCGGATGTCGCCCGCGGAGATACCGTGGTCGAAATCCGCGCCACGCTTTTCTGGGAGAAGTTGTCGGGGAATGGAGGCTTCAGAACCCTCCTCTCCCTCCAGACCCCTCTCCAAGAAGGGTGGCGGGGATTCCAGATGCGGTACTCCGCACCTGAAATCCCTGCCACATTCTGCCTTTCTTCTCCGTGTCTCCGCGCCTCCGTGGTGAATCTTCAATCTTGCGCCAAGTATGACGGCGTCAAACGCCTAGCGTTTCCCATACCTGGGCGCTGTCTCGCGAACCAGTTGCACCTGCAACCGACTCCCGCAGGCCTCGGCGAAACGGGCCAGTGTCTCGATGGAAACATTCACACCGGACTCAATCCGCGACACCACGCTCTGCGTTGTACGCATCCGCCGGGCCAAGTCGGCCTGGGTAAGTCCCGCTTGCGTGCGCGCCACCTGCATCTGGCGCGCTACTTCATATTCCACGTCGAACTCCTCGGATACCCGCCGGAAGTCAGGATGCGCCCGGATGGCAGCCGCCTGGACCTGGTGCGCCGCGCGCATGGCGTCCAATGTAAGGGGCGAAGGAGAACGGACCGCTTCGAATCGGGAACTCAGGAACTCACGAATCCGATCAACCATTCCTAATTTCCTGAGTTCCAGATTGCCCGTATTCCGAAGGCATGATGCCACCATGAGGCGCCGACAGAGCGGCGCCCTCCATCGGATGTCGTCGAGTCTGGTGAGATCACGCAGGTGGAGGGGCACGCTCCGTCGTGCCCGCTCCTTCCATGTGAAGCCCCCTCCGCTCACCGCCCATGCAGGGAATTACGCACGCCGAAATCATGGTCCTCCTGATAGGCCCCGCCCTGCCCCAACGCGCAACCTACCGTCGCAACCCATAGGAGGCGTGTCATGATCAAGGTCGCGTTGTTCGTCCGGCTTGAAGCCAAGCCCGGCAAGGAGAAGGACGTGGAGAGTTTCCTGATGAGCGGCCTTCCGCTCGTGCAGGCCGAGCCGGCCACGATCGCCTGGTTCGGGATCCGCCTGGGCCCGTCCACCTTCGGCATCTTTGATGCCTTCCCGAATGAGGCCGGCCGGCAGGCCCATCTCACCGGCAAGGTCGCCGCCGCGCTCATGGCCAAGGCCGGGGATCTCCTCGCCAAGCCGCCGGTGATTGAGAAGATCGACGTGCTGGCCGCGAAACTGCCCGGCTGAGGACCGAGCGCAGCGAAGACGCAGACGGGGCTGGAGTCTCACCACGAAGAACACGAAGGGAGAGAGAAAGAGCGGGCCAATTCTTGGACAGGATCTACAGGATTGGAATTGAACCACCCGCTACGCTGGAGGCGCTGAGGCACGGAGGAATATCACGGAAGAGGGAATCCAAAACCATGCCGCCGCATCCTTCCGTGCACTCGACAACCCAAATGTTGCGCGAATCTGGCACAGGGCCGCGCCACACGGCCACTGGGTCAGTCACGGGCGAAGTCCTGGCCCTGTACCAGATTCGCGCAACGTCTTCCTGGGAGAAGGAAACGAGTGAAGCAGTGACAAGTCTTCTCCGTGTCTCAGTGTCTCCAGCGAAGCGGGTGGTTCAACTCTCGAAGGAGGCACCGCAACTGTCATGATCCCTTCGCGGTTCAAAACCTCCCCTGCACCGCATCACATCCACCCCTGCGTTCGACGCCGGGCTCAGGTGCCTTCTTCTTGCCGCAGCGTCTGCGCCGCCCGGACCATGGCCAGGTAGTTCTCGGTCGGGACATAGTCGGGAATCGAGTTGCCCGAACCCAGGGCATACCCTTGCGCCGTCTTCCTGAATCGTCGGCCCTGTTCGACGACGGTGTCGTGAATGACCTCGGGAGTGTTCATGCAGAGGAAGCCCAGGTCGAAGCCTCCCAACAACCCAATCCTGTCGCCATAGTCAGCAATCCAGCGATCGAACGGAGCAATGGAATCTTCGTTCGAATGTTTCGCGTTCATGCCCAGGGCGATCATGTCCTCCATGATCTCGAACACGCACCCGCATGAATGCCACACGAACGGTCCGCCGCCGGCATGCACGATGTCGATCACCCGGCGGTACTGCGGGAGGATATGCTCGCGGACCGTCACCGGATTGGTCAGCAGCGACGACTTGAAGCCGAGATCGTCCCCGAAACGGCAGGCCGCAAACGCGTCTGCATAGCGCGGCATGAATTCCTGCCAGATCGTGCACATCAGGTTGCCGATGGCGCGGAACAGGTCCGCATACAGCTCCGGGTCGTCGACCTGGATGAAGGGCAGATATTCGAGTCCAACCAGCGATTCGGCCAACTCGAACACACCGTTGCCAACGCCGCCCACCGCTTTCATGCCGGGCGGCAGCGCGGCAACCAGCGCATCCAGGCGCGGGCGGGCCTGTTGCCAAAAGCGCGCGGGCAGTTCAGCCCAGGGATAGGCATCGAAATCGGAGCGCGACTGGATGGGGCCCTGGCCGCCGCAGATCGCCGACTGCCCGGGCAGCGCCCCGCCAATGCAGACTTCGTACGACACCGTGTCGTAGGTCAGCTCGCGAAAGAACCGGCAGTGCTGGCGAAAATACTCGGCGCGGTCCCTGGCGTCGCCATGCTCCAGATCGGCGAAACGCAAGCCCAGGACTTTCTCCATGGAACTTGCATTGACGAAATGCTCGTAGAGCGGCAGGCGGGCCGGCCGCCGGTTCCAGGCGGCCTCAACAAAATGCCGGTAATCGGGATTGAATTCCATGCGGCAGTCCCTCATCCAACGTCTATACTCGGCCTCGTCAAGCACGGCGCGGCGAGGACGCCGTCGCCCTACCCAATCGAAGAGTCACGCCCTCGCGAACAACGCGTCGATGGTGCGGACGGTCTCATCGACCAGCACCCGCCCGCCGGCCGGGCCGACCCAGTTGGACTTGATCAGCGCGCTGTAATGTCCCCCGTTCAGCGCCCGCTGGGTGGGCAGGTAGCCGCCGTCGCCGGAGCCGTCCGCGAGTTGAACGAGGAACGTCTGCGCCGCCCGGCTGCGGCAGCGAATCTGCGTGCCGTAATCGACGAAGAGTTCGAAGGCATTCGTGGCCAACGCCACGTCATCGAGGCGGATGACATGGGCCTCGACTTCGTGCACGGGGTGCTCCTTCTGCTGCTCGTACCGCGTGACCAGGTCGCAGGCCCCGCCGAAGGGCCAGAGGCGCTGGAAGGCATAGGGCTGCCGGGCGCGTTCCGCCTCGCTCATGGACGGGATGCGCTTCTCCAGTTCGTACTCCGCGGCCGAAACCATCAGCCGCGGCAGGCGGAGCGTCTTGACCGAATGCGCGAACGACACGGTGTCGCGGAACGGCGAGGCGCTGGCCAGCCCTTCGTCCACGGCCGCGAGGATGCGGCGCGCGATGATGCCCTTGGCGTCGAGCCCGAGGCGGCTGCGCAGTCCCGTCTCCGCCTGTTTGTCCGTCAGAAGGTGCGGCGACATGTCGCCGGCCGGGGCGCACTGCGGCAGCACGTGAACCGCGGCGCCGTGGCGGGCCGCGATTTCCTGGCGCACGTTATGCCAGAAATCGGAGGAGACGACGTACACCTGCTCGTCGCACTGCGAGGGGCAGGCCACGTTCACGACGACGCCCGTCAACGCGCCGGCCGCGTCGCGCGTGAAGAGCAGGTTGATGGCATGATCGTCGCAGGACTCGAACCCGATGAAGTCCGGCTGGTTGGTGTCGCCATACATCGCGGCCTTGCCGTCGGCGTAGACGGCGCGGCGGCAGCGGCCCACCACGGCGTACCCGAATCCGCGCGCCACGCTGCCGGGCTTACGGCCGTTCCAGGCCTCGGCCACGGTTTCGGCCAGTCGCACGGCCAGCCAGAGGCGATACTCGTCGGGACCCAGGAACTCCGGGTCGTTCGCAGGCTCGTCGTAGATGCCGCGCGTCATGGTGGGCGCGGCATGCGTATGCGTGGTGTTGACCGTGATCTTGTTCAGGTCCAGGCCCGGGCAGCGGCCGGCGAGTTCGCGCAGCAGGTCGGGCTTGAACTTGTCGCACACCAGGTCGCACGAGAGCAGGACCGCCTGCTCGACGGCGCCATCCGCGCCGCGGACTTCAAGGGCGAGGGCCGTGGCGGTGAGGGGCGAAAGCACGCCCGTGGAAAGGCGCGCATGGAACTGTCCCATGAGGAGCGTCTTGCGAAGCGGGGTGATATCCCCCCGAGCCCATCCAATCTGCAGTTTTCCGCTGGTCATGTCCGGTTTCCTTTGGCGTTGCGCGAGGCCCCCCCGACTCCACTGTTTACAGGGCTGTGACCGTAGCGGAGGCCCCGAAACCCGTCAACCACCCTCACTTCACGCTGGCCGAATAGACGCCGCCGGTGGCGGTCGACACGCCGACGCGGTAGAAACGCACGGCCCCATCGGCGGCCACCGGCACGGTGACCGAGGTCCGGTCGCCGGTCGGCGCCACATTCGTCTGCGCCACATGCCACGCGCCGGCGTTCGTGCCAACAAGAGAGTCGCTCCACAAAACCTGGTACGGCCGGGTCGTTTGAAAACCATCCTGCCGGCTTTGCCAGGCGATCGAGGCCAGGCCCGGGGCCGCCGCCGAAACGCTCTCGATCCGGAGCACCGAGTCCCGGTTGGCCGGGTCGGTGTTGCAGATCGATTCCTCCCAACTGGTCATGCCATCGCCGTCCGGATCATCCGTCGCGTCGAGCGCATTGGTCGGGTTCAAGCCGAACACAATCTCCCACCAGTTCGCCATGCCGTCCGAGTCCGAATCATCCACCCCCACTGCCGCCAGGGCATTGATCCGCCCCCACCCGTAGGTGTTGTCGGGCGTCGGGGAGAGCGGCACCGCGGTGCGTTCGAGCAACGTCTCGATCCGGTCCACCTGGCCCTTCAACGCCGGGTGAGCCGACAGAATCAGCGCCACGGTGCCGGCCACGTGCGGCGACGCCATGCTGGTTCCCTGCAGACTCGTGTAGCCGCCGTCATTGTAGGACGAACGCACGTTCACGCCCGGCGCACAGACGTCCGGTTTCATCCGGCCGCTGCCGTCCGCGGTGACCGGGCCACGGCTGCTGAAACTGGCGATCGTGTCACCCGCATCGACAGCCCCGGCGGTGATCACGGCCTGATAGAGACCCGGCGGATACATGACGGATGACGGCGAAGGGCCCTCGTTGCCGGCGGCGGCAACCACGACAATACCGGCCGCCCGGCACGCCTCGACCGCCGGCTTGAGCATGTCGACATTCGTCAAGCCTTCGACGGGTTCAAACGCCCATGAGTTGTTCATCACGTCGGGCACCCGGGCGGGATCGGGATTCTGCCCGGCCAAATCCGTGGGAGCCATGAACCATTCGAAGCATTCCAGGTAGCTGGCATAACTTCCATAGCCGCCCTGCATGTTCCGGGCGCCGATCCAGCGCGCGCCGGGGGCCACGCCGATCTGGTTCGCGCCATCCGTGCCCACCATGGTTCCCATGGTGTGGGTGCCATGCCCATCATCGTCCCACGGCGCGACCGAGCCGCTGGCGTTCGTGCCGGCCGGATGAAAGGCATCGTGCCAGTTGTAGTTGTGATCGACGTTGGTTCCATCCCAGCCGCGATAAGCCGCCTTGAGCGCGGCATGATCCCACATATAGCCGGTGTCCTGACCACCCACGATGACGCCCTGCCCCGTATAGCCCAACGCCCACACGTCCGGCGCCTGGATCTTGGCAATATTCCACTCAACGCTGAGCGTGGCCGCGGGCTGCGCGAGCGCCGGCTTCGGCAAGGGACAGGACTGCACCCGGTCAGCTACGACGCCGCGCACCTCGGCCCGTTGCGCCGCCAAGTCGGCCGTGGCGGCATCCCCGGCAATCCACAGGGCGTTGACAATCCAGAACGAACGACACCCGACGCCGCGTCTGGCCAGCGCCTCCTTCAGCGGCTGCTGGACCCGGACGGCCGCGTCGTGGAGCGCCGCATAGACAAAGCGCCCCTTCTCCTCCTTGGTGCGCAGACGTCCGGCGCCCGCCAGGTCGGCCTGCTCCTGCATCAGCACCACGAACGGCACGTTGGTGGACGAGCGGAATGCGGCGGCCAAGGCCGGGGCGATCTTACCGGAACCTGGCGCGGCGGCGATTGCCGCAACGGCCGTTAGGCTCAAGGCCAACGCCGCGGCCAGTGCCAGATGTAGCCTGCCAGTCACGCGTCCCGCCCGGTTCTCGCATCCGCCATTGAAGCCATTCCATTAGGGTCCATTGGTGACATGATAACAAAGCAAGCCGGCGCGTGCGAGAACTCGGCTCGATGCGGGTCATTCGCGCGGCTCGCGGGGACGCTCGCCCGAGAACCACGCCGCCTCGCATGAGGCTTTTCGCTGTTCAATTTAGGAGAATTCCCTATGGCCACGGAATTGGAGCCATCTAACCTAGGCCCTGTTAAAGGAGCGCGAATTGCGGTAACCGGCAGACAGCACACGGAACAAGGAGGCAGTCATGACACAGCAGGAACCGGCTGGCGTTAAAGAGATTCACGTGCTCTGGATTTCGGAGGGCATGAGCTGCGACGGCGATTCGGTGTCTGTGACCGCAGCCTCCCAGCCCTCGCTTGAGGATGTCCTGCTCGGCCTGGTGCCGGGGCTGCCCAAGGTGCATCTGCACAGCAAGACCCTGGCCACCGAGTCCGGCGACGATTTCATCGCGCCATACCATGCCGCGGCTCAGGACAAACTCGGCCCATTCGTCTTCGTGGTCGAGGGCTCGATTCCCAACGAGGAAACGCATAGCGAGGGTTACTTCACCTCGTTCGGCAACGACCCGCAGACGGGAGAGCCGATCACGTTGAACACGTGGATCGACCGGCTCGCGCCGAAGGCGCTGGCGGTCGTGGCGTGCGGCACGTGCGCCACCTATGGCGGCATCCACGCCATGGCGGGTAACGCCACCGGCTGCATGGGGCTCGCCGATTACCTGGGCTGGGACTTCAAGAGCAAGGCGGGCATCCCGATCGTCAATGTCCCGGGCTGCCCGGTGCATCCGGACAACTTCATGGAAACGCTGCTGTGGCTGCTCTATCAGGTGGCCGGCAAGAACCCGATGATTCCGCTCGACGAACAACTGCGACCCACCTGGCTCTTCGGCAAGACCGTGCACGAAGGCTGCGACCGGGCGGGTTATTACGAACAAGGCGACTTTGCGTGTGATTACAACTCGCCCAAGTGCCAGGTGCCGCTCGGCTGCTGGGGCCCGGTCGTCAACTGCAATGTGCCCAAGCGCGGCTGGATCGGCGGCGTGGGTGGGTGCCCCAACGTCGGGGGCATCTGCATTGGCTGCACCATGCCGGGCTTCCCCGACAAGTTCATGCCGTTCATGGATGAGCCGCCGGGCGGCACCCTGTCCTCGGGGCTCATCGGCAACACCTATGGGCCGCTCATCCGGCAACTTCGCGCCATCACCAACCGGACCGTCAACAAGGAGCCGAAGTGGCGGTGCCGCGGGCCGGCGCTTACCACCGGGTTCGATCCCCACATGCGCGTCGACGACAAAACGAGGAGTCAGGAATGACAGCGAGCACTGAGAAGAAGACCTTGGTTCAGAAGAACTGGGACCCGATTTCCCGGATTGTGGGCAATCTTGGCGTTTACACCAAGATCGACTTCAACAACCGGCAGGTGGCGGAATGCAAGGTCACCTCGTCGCTGTTCCGCGGCTACAGCGTCTTCCTGCGTGGCAAGGATCCGCGCGATGCCCACTTCATCACCAGCCGCATCTGCGGCATCTGCGGCGACAACCATGCCGCCTGCTCGGCTTCCGCGCAGAACATGGCCTACGGCGTCACGCCGCCGGCCCTGGCGGAATGGATCGTCAACCTGGGCGAAGCGGCCGAGTTCATGTTCGACCACACCTTGTTCCAGGACAACCTGGTGTTTGTCGACTTCTGCGAGCAGGTGGTCAAGGAGACCAACCCGTCGTTGCTGCGGAAGGCGGAGACCACCCTGGCGCCCCACGGCGACGTGCACGGTTTCCGCACCATGGCCGACATCATGCGCGCCTTCAACCCGTTCGTGGGGGCGATGTACAAGGAATCGCTGCAGATGGGGCGGCTCACGCGCGAGATGTGCTGCCTGATGGAGGGGCGCCACGTGCACCCCTCAACCATTTACCCCGGCGGCGTCGGCACCGTGGCCACGCCCCAGGTCTTCACCGACTACCTGGTGCGGCTGCTCAAGGTCTTTGACTTCGTCAAAAAGGCCGTGCCGCTGAACGACGACCTGTTCAACTTCTTCTACGAGAGCCTGCCGGGCTACGAGGCGGTCGGGCGTCGGCGGACGCAACTCGCCTGCTGGGGCTCGTTCCAGAATCCCGACGTCGGCGACTATCGCTACGCCACCATGAACGAATGGGGCCGCGGGATGTTCGTGACGCCGGGCGTGGTCGTGGACGGGAAACTGGTCACCAACAACCTGATCGATATCAACCTGGGTCTGCGCATCCTGCTCGGCGGGTCGTTCTACGGCGACTGGGACCAGGAACCACCCTTCGTCACGAAGGATCCGCTCGGCAATCCCGTGGACCAGCGCCATCCCTGGAACCAGACCACGTTGCCGCAGCCGCAGAAGCGCAACTTCGACGGCCACTACAGTTGGGTGATGAGCCCGCGCTGGCACGATGCGAAATCGGGCACCATGTTCCCGCTGGAGACGGGCGGCGGCCCCCTGGCGCGGCTGTGGTCCACGGCGCTCTCCGGCCTCGTGAACACCCCCTACGTGAAGGCCACGGGGACCTCGGTGCGGATCTCGTTGCCCAAGAGCGCGACGCTGCCGGAAACGGAGTTCGAGTGGAAGGTGCCCCAATGGTGCAACACCATTGAGCGGGATCGCGCCCGCATCTACTTCATCGCCTACGCGGCGGCCATGGGCTTGCACTTCTACGAAAAGGCCATGGAGGAGGTCCGCGCCGGCCGCACCAAGACCTTCGAGGCCTTCGAGGTGCCGGAGGAAGGCCTGGGCGTCGGCTTCCACGAGGCGGTGCGCGGCGTGCTTTCGCACCATCTCGTGATCCGCGACCGCAAGATTGCCAACTACCACCCCTACCCGCCCACCTGCTGGAATGCGAGCGCGACCGACAGCACCGGCACGCCGGGGCCGATGGAGGATGCCGTGGCGCACACGCCGCTTTTCGAGGAGAACGGCAGCGACACGTTCAAGGGCATCGATATCCTGCGCACCGTGCGCAGCTTCGATCCGTGCCTGCCGTGCGGCGTGCATATGTACCTGGGCGGTGGCCGCGTCCTTGATGAATTGCACAGCCCGATGCTGGGCCTGGCCGGCATCGGCACCCAGGCGTAAGGAGGCACTTATGACAACGCAGTCTCAGGAAGGCGGGATCCGCATCGGCACGCCGCGTATCGACCCGAAGGTGGCGTCACATGTGTTCGGCGTGGCCGGCGGCAATCGACCGGGCCGCTACGCCAGGGCGCCCGGGCACCTGAAGGACGGCCGGTCCACGGCCCGCCGCTCGACCGGGATCAATCCCAAACACGCCGGCCCAATCCTGCCGGGGATGCCGAATCTGTCGCCCGCCTGACGGTGAACCCGCAAACATACTCGCAACCCAGGCAGGTAGGGCGTGGGCGTCCTCGCCCCGCCGAAACTGACACGCGACAGATACGGCGCGGCGAGGACGCCGTCGCCCTACCCAATGCGTTACGACGAGGCGGCTTGGTTTGACAGAATGATTGAGGACTACGCGAATGACCGAATCGAACGCGGACGAATTCCTGGTGAGGATGACCCAGCCCGGCCCTCAGGATCTAATGGCGGGCGGGCGGCGCCTGCGGCCCGGCAGCCGGGTTCGGCTCAAGCCGCATCCCGGGGGCGACCTGCTCGACGCCTCGCTGGCCGGCCGCTTCGCGGTGATCGAATGGTTCGACGAAGACGACGCCGGTTGCCCCAAGATCGCCGTCACCCTCGATGACGATCCGGGCCGGGATCTGGGCGAAGCGCGCAACCCGGCGCATCGGTTCTTCTTTGCGCCCGACGAAATCGAACCCGTGGACGCGGACGGCGCGACACCGCGCCGCGTGCTGGTGGCAGGGATCGGCAACGTCTTCTTCGGCGATGATGGTTTCGGCGTGGCGGTGGCCAAGCGCCTGGCGGAGCGCAAACTGCCCCCGGCTCTTGACGCGACTGACTTCGGGATCCGGGGCATGGATCTCGCCTATGCGCTCGGGCGGCCGTACAGCGCGGCGATCCTGGTGGATGCGGTCCCGCTCGGCAAAACACCCGGCAGCCTTTACCTGATCGAGCCGGATGACTGGAGCGGCGGGGATACCGTCCCGGACGGCCATCACATGGACCCGCGCATGGTCCTGCGGCTGGCCCGGCAGTTGGGTCCGCTGCCCCCGCGCGTGCTGATCATCGGCTGCGAGCCAGGGCGCCCGGCCAATGACGAGGCGATGTCCATGGAACTCAGCGCACCGGTCGCGGCGGCCGTGGAACCGGCTGCGGCCATGGTGATCGAATGGGCTGGCCGCTTACTCGGCGCCCGCGAGGCGATTCAACCTAGATAGGAGCCCTGCCATGATGGAAGTACTGTGTGTGGTCGTGGGTCTGTCGCTTGCCCTGCTGGTCCTGAAGATGGTTCCCTCCATCGTCCGCTATACCCGGATTTCCCGCATGTAAGGAAAGGCGGAGGCAGCCCGTGCCAGACGGCGCCTACCAGTACGTGTAGAGCACCGCTTCAGTCATCCAACTCTGGACGCCGAGCATGATGAGGGCGGCCACAACGGGGCGCGGTCCCTCGTGCGCGTGCAGCCGGCGCAGGGCAACGGCGGCTGGCAATAGCAGGAACGGCAGCATGTACATGGCCGCCCGTTCGGCCTCACCCCTGGCGAGATACAGCAGGCATAACGTCGCGAACGTCAATGCGCAGCGGATCACCTCGCTCCGCAAGGCGCGGCCCCGCGCGACTTCGAGCACGAAGAGCACGGACACCGGCGTGCCCGCAAAAAACAACACCACGGCCGGATTGATCAACAGCCGCCAGGCCCACGGCGAGGCCATACGCGGCCCCTGGGTCAGGCCCGCCTGGCAGCCGTCAAAGTAGACCTTGGCCGCCTTGAAGCACGCCAGCATGTCGAATCCAGAGCCAACCCGGACCGCGGCGTGAACTGCCAGGAACCCCACGCCCATCAGGGCGGCCACCTTCATCCCGGCCGTCAAGGCACCGGCACGCCTCCTCGGCCACAGGGCTGCCAACACGAACCAGACCCCGAGGGTCAGGTGATTGAAAGAGAGTAGACTGAGGATGGCAAACAGGCCCCCGGCCAGAAAGGCGGACGCAGTCCCACCGGCAATCTTTCGGATCTCACCTGCGCCGGGGGCAGTACCGGCGGAGGACCGCCGGCTCCAGGCGAGATCCGAGCGTTGGAGCCGGCCGTCCCCGGCCGGTAGGGGCTGGGCGTCCTCGCGAGCCGCGTCTTCAACCGGGCTGGTGGTCAGCGCCCGCTGAAACGCGGCCAGCGTCATGAAGATGACCGGCATGAACAAGGCGTTCGTGCTCGTGGCCGTGAAGAGCACGACGGATGGCATGACCGCATAGAGCGAGCACGCGATGAGCGCCGTGGTCCGCCCTGCCGTGTCCCGGACCAACAGGTAGAGCGGGAAGACCGCGATGGCTCCTGCGCCGATCGTGAACAGCGATAGCGGCAGCGCCCCGCGCCCGAACAGGGCGCCGGCAAGGTGCAGGATGGCGAGCACGCCTGGAGGGTAGGCGCGGGCATGGAGCGTCAGGCTTCGGTGCCGCGCGAGATAGTTGTGGAAGATGTCATAGACCGAGGAGAATCTCGGCAAGTCGCCGGTGAACTCCGTTTCGGTCCGCAGGTAGGCCTGCGTAATCCCGTGCAGGCCGCCGCGCATCATCGCGGTCACGCACGCGAAGGCGAAGAGGAATAACGCCAGCAGGGCGACCCCGAGCCAGTCGGCGGCCGGCGTCGCCCGGCCGGCCCGATCGACGGCCTGGACGACCGTGACCAGCATCAGCAGGAGTGCAAGGGGCAACACCCAGTGCAGGGCAGCCGCCGCCAGGTCGGGCCCGGCCAGTCCCTCCCAGACGGGCCGGTAAAGCGCGTAGAAAATGCCGGTGCCGTCCTGCATCACCGTGATGCCGCCGGCGTGCAACAAGGCGAACGCGAGCAGGTACACGTAAGGCACGAGCAGGCAGATCCGGATCCACCATCGAAAGGCAGGGTCGATACCCGGGGTGCAACAGGATTCGGAAGCCAGCCGCATGATCGGCCTGCTATTACTAGGTTTCTATATACTAGTCTATGTTAATTATATTTATCCTCGCAGCCAGCAGCCCGCCACCCTCCACGGCGGATGAGGACATCGGCCCCACATTGCGCTTCGCACCTACTGACCCCTTACTCTTCCACCTTCACCCATCGACCCTCAGCCCTCCGTCTCCCCTCGACACGCCCCGTATTGACTTGCCCGCCCGGCTCCTCTACCCTGCGTCCCGATGCCAACGCCTCTTCCAGATTCGACCCGCTTGCACCGGACGGCCTCCCGCCGTTTCCTGGCGCCCGGTCGGCGTTGAACATCCTTCACCCGGAGTCCTGTCATGCCCGAGGTATCCCTCCAGACTGAAATCGCCCGTCGCCGTACGTTCGCCATCATCTCGCATCCGGACGCCGGCAAGACGACGCTGACCGAGAAGCTGCTGCTCTACGGCGGCGCCATTCAGCTCGCCGGCTCGGTCCGCGCCCGCAAGGACCAGCGCAACACGACCTCGGACTGGATGGAACTGGAGAAGGAACGCGGCATCTCCATTTCGTCCACGCTGCTCCAGTTCGACTACGAAGGCTTCGTGATCAACCTGCTCGATACGCCCGGCCACAAGGACTTCAGCGAAGACACCTACCGCGTGCTGACGGCCGTGGACAGCGTGATCATGGTCATCGACGCCGCCAAAGGCATCGAGGAGCGCACGCGCAAGCTGTTCGAAATCTGCCGCCTGCGCGGGATCCCGATCTTCACGTTCATGAACAAGATGGACCGCCCGGCGCAGAACCCGCTCGCCCTGCTGGACGAACTGGAGAAGGTGCTCGGCATCGGCGCGTTCCCGATCACCTGGCCCTTGGGTAGTGGCACGGATTTCCGCGGCGTCTACGACCGCCTCACGCACCACCTGCACCTCTTCGAACGCGTGGCCCACAACAAATATCGGGCGCCCGACCGCGTCACCGACATCCACGACCCGACCCTTGAGCAGATTATCCCGCCGCACGTGCGCGAGCCGTGGCTGGAGGAACTGGAAATGCTGACCGCGGCCGGCGAGACCTTCGACGAGGAGGCGGTGAAGGCCGGGCTGATCACCCCGGTCTTCTTCGGCAGCGGCATGACCAATTTCGGCGTGCAGTTGCTGCTCGACTATTTCGTCAAACACGGCGCGCCGCCGCAGCCGCGTCAGTCCGTCAACGGGCCGGTCGCGCCCGATTCGCCGGACTTCTCGGGCTTCGTGTTCAAGGTCCAGGCTAACATGAACCCGCGACACCGCGACCGGCTGACGTTCGTGCGCGTCTGCTCGGGGCTGTTTGTCAAGGACATGGTCGTGGCCGACCCCGAGACGGGCAAACCGGTGCGCCTATCGTACCCGCAAAAGCTGTTCGGGCAGGACCGCGAGTCGCTGGACACGGCCTACCCGGGCGACATCGTCGGCCTGGTCACGCACAAGGCCTTCCGCATCGGCGACACGCTGACCTCCAACCCGGCGATCCGCTACGACGAAATCCCACGGTTTCCGCCCGAAGCCTTTGCCTACATCCGGAACAACGTGTCGGCCAAGTTCAAGCAGTTGCGGGAAGGTTTGGCGCAGTTGCTGGAGGAGGGCGTGATCCAATCCTACGATCTGCTCGACGAGGGCATTCCCACGTCATTGCTGGGCGCCGTGGGCCAGTTGCAGTTTGATGTGGTGGTCTACCGACTCAAGAGCGAGTACGGCGCCGAGCCGCGCCTGGAGCCCGCCAACTTCACGCAGATCCGCTGGCTGGCCCCAACTGTGACCAAGGAACAGGTCACGGTGGGTTACCTCGGCGACGGGGTCAAGCTGGCCACCGATGTGCGCGGTCAACTGGTCATTCTCTTCCCGGACAAATGGTCGGTGAGTTACTTCACCAAAGAGCACCCGAAGTTCGAGTTGTTCCAGGTTTCGCCGCACCAGGTGGGCGCGGCGGGGAAGTCATAGCCTCACAGCCACCCGGTCGCGCCGGCGAGCAGGCGCACGTACTCGACATAGTTCGGCCACGACACATCGGCCGGAACGCCATGGTCGCACTGGGGCAGATAGCCGCCGCCGTCGATGACCGGCCGCAGGCGCGCGATCTCGGCGGCGATGACTGACCCGCCTTTGGCCATGGCGCGCTTGTCCACGCCGCCGCTGTAGGCAATGTTCTGCCCAAACTGCCGCCGGAAGGCCGGCAGGTCATTGCCGGCCGCCACCTCGATCGGGTCGCACGCGTTGATGCCCGACTCGATCCAGAGCGGGATCAACTCGCCGATGAAGCCGTCGGAATCCATGGCATACACGGGCACTCCCGCGCCGCGCACGATCTCGCCCCAGTGCTTCCAAGTCGGCATCAGGTACTCGCGCGCCATGGCCGGGGAGATCATCGAGAACGACTTGTAGGCCATATCCTCGGAGAGGTGCACGACGTCGGGCGTCACGTGCTTGAGCAGTCGTTCGAGCAGGCGCGCGATGTGGTGGTCCCAGAACGCAATCATGTCCTGCACCAGGCCCGGATCGTCGTAGAACAGCGTGCACAGTGTCTCGAAGCCGACCCACTCCCGCAGTTGCCAGAACGGGCCGGAAAAGTGAACCTGCACAATATGCTCGCGGCCGGCAAGCTGGCGGCCGAGGGCCTCCGCGTCGGCCGGCAGGCGCGACGGCTCGTCCGCATCGTAACGCCGTTTCATCGCCTCCCAGTCGGCACGGTTCTCGACCGGGCACTTGATCCACCGGCGCGTGACGAAGTCGATGGCGTTACGCAGGTATTCCGGGGTGAACTCCTTGCCGATCTCGCAGACGTTGCCCTTCCAGTCCTGCACGACCCGCGAGTTCGGCCGATCCTCGATCACCTTCTCCTCGAAGGTCGGGATCATCCGCTCGTTGACCGGGAAGCCCGCGCCCCAGCCCGGCCACTCTTTCGTGCCACCGGCCAGCCGGTAGGCGTATTCGTTGTAATCGCCCACGTCTGTCGGCAGGCCCTGACTGTGCCACGCTGCCAGTGTCGACTGGCGGCCGCCGCCCGGCGACAGCGGCACGCGGTCAGGCTTGCCGAAAAGCCATGTTGCTAGATGCCGTTCGCGATTGTTCATGTTATGCACCTTTATCGCTGACCGGCCTCCATCATCGCAGCATTCAATGCCGTGAATACGGCATCCCTTCGGCAGTGCTGGATCGAGCCAGCCGGGATGCCGTAGTCACGGGCGAAGCCTTCAGTCGATCTTGACTTCACGTCCCGCCGCGGCGGAACGGTAGACCCCATCCAACATCTTCTGCACGGCCAGGCCATCCTCGCCCGGCGCCTCGAGTGGCGTCCCCTTGAGGCAACCGTCCACGAAATTCCGCAGCTTGGTTGTGAACAGCGAGGAAAAATCGCCCTGCGGCAACCAGGCTGGTGTCATGTTGACCATGGTCCCGGCCTTGTCGGTATAGATCGCGGCGGGATCCCAGTTGCATCCGCCCTTGTCGCCCACCATGCTGAAGTTCCAGACGTCCTTTTCGATGTGGCCGCAGAAACTCGCCTCGATCTGCAACACGGCGCCATTCTCGAAGCGGATGTGCCCGATGGCCAGATCCTCAACGGTGTACTTCTTCCAGTCCCATCCCGGCCACATGCTCACCACGTCGCTCTTCTTGTTACCCATGTAGGTCCAGGTGTTGCCCGTAGCCGCCACTGGCCGCGGCCGCCCCATCGCATAGTGCGCCATCTCAATGACATGCACGCCGATGTCGATCATCGGGCCCCCGCCCTGCAACTCCTTCTGGCCGAACACGCCCCAGTTGGGAATGCCGCGCCGGCGCAACGCCTGGCACTTCACGAACATGATATTGCCGAACTGCCCCTCCTCGCGGAAGCGCTTGATCATCTGGGTGACCGGGTGATAGCGGTATTGGAACCCGATAGCCAGGACCTTCCTCGCCTTCTTCGCCGCCGCAATCATGCGGCTGCATTCGGCTGGTGTCATCGCCATGGGCTTCTCTGTGATGACGTGACAACCCGCCTGCGATGCGTCGACAGCTGCTGCCGCATGCACTCCGTTCGGCGTGCAGACATCCACGGCATCCGGCTTGACCTCCTTCAGCATGGCCCGCCAGTCCGTGTAAAGCCGGGTCATGCCGTACTTCTCCTTCATCACCTTCAGCTGTTCCGGGTTGATATCCACGCCGGCCACAATCTCCACTTCTGGAATGCCGGCAAACATCTTCACGTGGGCGTCGGCAATGCCGCCGCAACCGACCATGGCCACTCTCAGCTTCTTGCCCGTGTACGCTACGCTCTTGGTACCACCCAAAGACTCTGTCGAAACCGCACTATTCGCCATTTTGAATACTCCTCGTTGTTGCCTATCATGGGGGTTGAGACCCCCAAAGTTCATCCTGTAGCCTTGTCCTGCAGCCTTGTGCCTACTCCATCCCCCTCCCGGAACCACGAACGCTGAGCCCCGTAGCCTGAACCCCAGGCCTGAGCCCTTACCCGCCTACTTCTTCATCTTCGTCCATTTCGCCTTTGACTTGGCGCTGGCGAGGATGGTCTCGATGAAGGCCACGCCCATGGCGCCGTCGTCGACGGTTGGGAAATCGGCCTTCGGGACCTTCTTGCCCGCGCGTTCGGCGCGGATGGCCTGGAAGGCCGCACGGTAGATGTTGGCGAAGGCCTCGATAAAGCCATCCGGGTGTCCCCAGATCAGGCGGGCCGCGCCCCTGGCCTCGGGACAGAGGTTGTTGTTGCCCTTGGAATAGCGCGTGACCAGGCCGGCCGGGTCCTTGAGCAGCAGGTAGTTGGGATCCTCCTGCTTCCACTCGATCCCCATCTTGGTGCCGTAGACGCGGATGTTGAGCGGGTTCTCCTCGCCGGCCGAGATCTGCGAGGCGTACAGGATGCCGCGGGCGCCGCCCTTGTAGTGAATCAGCAGGTTCCCGTCATCCTCGAGCTTGTTCAGCTTCACGAACGTGGTGAGATCGGCGCACAGGGTATCGATCTCCAGGCCCGTGATGTACCGCACCAGGTTCTCGGCGTGCGTGCCGAGGTCGCCCATGCAGCACGAGCCGCCCGCCACCTTGGGATTCATGCGCCACATGCCGATGGAGTTGCCGGGGTTATCGATGAAACCGGCCATCCAGCCTTGCGGGTACTCGACGACAACCTTGTTGAGTTTGCCGAGCACGCCGCTCTTGACCATGAAACGGGCCTGCTTGACCATCGGGTAGCCCGTGTAGTTGTGGGTCAGGGCAAAAACCTTGCCCGTCTTGCGCACGACGCGCTGCAGGTCCTTGGCCTGGGCCAGCGAGACGGTCATGGGCTTGTCGCAGATCACGTTGATGCCGGCTTCCAGGAGGGCCTTGACAATGGCGTAGTGGCCGCTATTCGGCACGACCACGGAGACGAAGTCGATGCGCTGGTCGTCGGGCAGCTTCAATTCGCCGGCGATCATCGCCTTCCACGAAGCATAAACGCGTTTCGGGTCGAGGCGCAGGGCCGCGCCTGATTTCTTCGACTTGGCGGGGTCGGACGAAAAGGCGCCGGCCACCAGTTCAGCCTCGTGATCGAGCGTCGCGGCCATGCGATGCACAGGCGCTATGAAGGAACCGATCCCACCCCCCACCATCCCCATTCGCAACTTCCGGTCGGTCATCGCTGTCGTCTCCTTTGCTGTCGGTTGTGCGTTTCGTCACGCGTTGCAGCGTCGATAATGTCGCGCGATACTGACCGCGGCCGCCGCGAAAGTCAAGGTCACCGCGGACCCCTCACACTCTGTACACAGCCACCACGCACCGCGCGCCATCGTCGCCTTTGCCGTAACAAACCAGATGCGGCCGGTCGAGTTCCACGAGCCAGCGCCGCAACTGGGGGCGTGCCTCGTCGCCCTCGATCAGTTCGCGCCCGTCCGGAAGGGGCTGCTTCCACGGGCGGGCGGGGCACAGCCCGTGGCGCAGGCTGAAACCGCGTCGTATCCACTCCCGCTCCAATCCGCGCGCGGCGGCATTCCCCTGACCCGCCAGCACGCGATGCAGCGCGCGAAAACGATCCTCAAGCGGCGCACGCCCGCCTTGCTCGCCCGTCTCGCCCAGCGCGCTGGCCGCCGCCTCCACGAACCCGGCGTCATTCTCCACAGCCGCAATTACCGCAGCCTGCAGGCCCGACGCGTTATAGAAGCCGTCCAGGAACCGCCGCAACCGGTCACTCTCCCGCAAGTCCTCGGACGTCATGTCAGGGGTCTCGCGCACTTCGTAGGGCGGCTCGGGGTTGGCCACGAGACCCCACTGCTCCGGCCGGTCCGCCAGCGGCGTGCCCGGCAGCAGTTTGAGCCGCTCAAGCTGGATCTCCGCCGGTCGCAGCCGGATCAGCGTGGTGACGTCGTCCAGGAGCGCCGCCCGGGTTCCGCCCGGCAGGCCCGCGATCAGGTCCACGTGTACCGCAATCTCCGGTCGCGCGCAGAGCCGCCGCAGGCCTGCCAGCGTACGCGCGGGCGTGCTTTTCCGGCCGATCCGGGCATGGACCGCGTCACTCAGGCTCTGCACTCCGGCCTCCACGTGAAACCGGCCCCGTCCGGCCGCCGCCAGTTCGTCCGCGAACCGCTCGCCCACGCGCGCCGGGTCGAGCTCCAGGTGAAAACTCAATTCCGGAAATTCGTCCCGAAACAGCCGCACGAGGCGCAAGGCCCGCCCGGCATCGGTATTGAACGTGCGATCCACTACGCGGACGTGCCGCACGCCGTGTCGTCGGATGGACTGGAGATCCGCTTCCACCCGCGCCAGCGAGCGCAGGCGGACGCCGGTTTCGCGGCTGGTGCAAAACAGGCACCCGTTCGCGCAGCCGCGCGACGTTTCGAGTTGGACGAACGGCCTGCTCCAACCGGGCAGCATGGCGTCATAGAACGACGGCAAGGCATCAAGGTCCATGGGCGCCTCGGCCAGGCCGCCGTCGTGATAGCCGGCGCCGGTGCGCGTGCAGACGCCCGGTATGGCGGCCCACTGTTCGGGCGTGTTCCAGGCGGCGAGCAGAGACGGCAGGACCTGCTCGCCCTCGCCCCGCACGGCAACGTCCGCCGCCGCCCCGGGCGTGAGCAGGGCCTGGTTGTCGCCCAGGCATTCCGGGCCGCCGACCACGATCACGGCACGCGGGCAGCGCTGCCGGAGCGCGGCCAGGATCGGCAGCACGAAGCGCCGGTTGAAGAGGTAAAGCGTGGCGCCCACCACGGCGGGGTGCAGGGCCGCAACGCGCTCCAGCACCTCGCCCGGGTCGTCGTTGATCGTCGCCTCGACCGTGTGCCAAGTCCAGTCCCGCGGGTCAACAGTAGCGCGCAGGCACGCCGCCGCCAGGCTGCTGTGCGAGTATGAGGCGTTGACCGCCAGAAATACAAAGGACTGCGGGGCATTCATGCGGCACCTGTTGTAGTCGGTCCGCGCCCCGCGCGCGACAGGAATTCCAAGTTCTCGTTGGACCCCAGCGACCTTGCGTCGCTGGTGACCACGATTAGCGGGAAAAGCAGGCTTTTTCGACCAATCGGTCGTCCCTGCCGCACAAGGCGGCAGGGGACGTGGACAATAGGAACGCATGGATCGCGGCGCGTGGATTGACTTGTTTGGTGGCGGCTCACGCATTATGATCCGCACCCGATTCCATCTGTGCAAGGAGACGAGACTATGAACAGCGACCAGATCAAAGCCGGGTTTGAACATGCACCGCATCGCAGCCTGCTTCGCGCCGTGGGCGTGAAGCCTTCCGACTTCGGCAAGCCCTTCATTGGCGTCTGCAATTCGTTCGACGAGATCATCCCAGGCCACGTTCACCTGAACAAGGTGGCCGAGTACATCAAGAAGGAAATCCGCAAGGCCGGCGGCGTGCCCTTCGAGTTCAACACCATCGGGATCTGCGACGGCATCGCCATGGGCCATGTCGGCATGAAGTATTCGCTGCCCAGCCGCGAACTCATCGCCGACTGCGTCGAGTCGATGATCAAGGCGCACTGCTTTGACGGCGTCATCTGCATTCCGAACTGCGACAAGATCGTCCCCGGGATGCTGATGGGCGTCCTGCGGGCTAATGTGCCCAGCCTGATGGTCAGCGGCGGCCCCATGGCAGCCGGGCGCACGCCCGACGGCAAGGCGATCGATCTCATCAGCGTGTTCGAGGGCGTCGCGGCCCGCAAGCAGGGCAAGCTGGATGACGCCGGACTCGAGGCCCTGGAGGCCACGGCCTGCCCCGGGTGCGGCTCGTGCTCCGGAATGTTCACGGCCAACTCCATGAACTGCCTGTGCGAGGCGATCGGTATCGCGCTGCCCGGCAACGGCTCGATCCTCGCAATCGACCCGCGCCGCAAGAAGCTCTATCGCCAGGCGGCCCGCCGCGTTGTCGAGCTCGCCAAGGCCGGCAGCCCGAAGCCCCGCGATATCATCACGCAGGACGCGCTCGACAACGCCTTTGCCGTGGACATGGCCATGGGCGGCAGTTCGAACACCGTGCTCCACGCCCTGGCGATCGCCCACGAAGCCGGGGTGGCCTACGACTTGAACCGGATCAACACGATCTCGCAGAAGTGCCCAAACATCTGCAAGGTCGCGCCGTCGTCCAAGTACCACATGGAGGACGTCGACCGCGCGGGCGGCATCAGCGCCATCATCCGCGAGATCGCCCAGATCCGTGGCCTGATCCACCGCGACGCCATCACCGTGACCGGCAAGAGCCTGTGGGCCAATACGGCCCGCGCCAAGATCCTCGACACCGAGGTCATCCACACGCTGGACAACCCGTACTCGAAGGACGGGGGCCTGACGATCCTGCACGGCAACCTGGCCGAGGGCGGCGCCGTCGTCAAGAAGGCCGGCGTGGCGCCCAAGATGCTCACCTTCCGCGGGCCCGCGGTGATCTTCAACTCCCAGGAGGAAGCGTGCGAAGGCATCCTCGCCGGGAAGGTCAAGGCCGGCGATTGCGTGGTCATCCGCTACGAAGGACCGCGCGGCGGTCCCGGCATGCAGGAAATGCTTGGGCCGACCTCCTACATCATGGGCCAGGGTCTGGGCGAAAGCGTCGCCCTGATCACCGATGGCCGTTTCTCGGGCGGCACGCGCGGGGCCTGCATCGGGCACATCTCGCCCGAGGCCGCGGCGGGCGGCCTGATCGGCCTGCTCGAGCCCGGCGACATCATCCGCCTGGACATCGCGAACCATACGCTGGAAGCGGAATTGTCGAAGGATGACATCCAGCGCCGCCGCGCCAAGGCCCAGCCGCATACACCGCGCGTCCTGACCGGCTACCTGAAGCGCTACGCCCAACTCGTGACCAGCGCCGGCACCGGCGCCGTTCTCGCGTGACGGAGCAGCGCGACAGACCCACGCCACCCGCCGCCCGGGTCCGCGTGGGCCTGTACGGCGGCAACGGACACCAAATCCAGGGGGCGCTGGCAAACCACCCGCTGGCGGAGTTGGCGGCCGTGGCGGCCCTGCCCCGTTCAGCGCTTCCCAAAGGCCTGGCGCCGCGGGAGTACGATTCGCTCGACGCGTTGCTGCGCGATCCCGCGATCGAACTCGTCTCGCTCTGTTCGCCCCGCCGGGCCGATCAGGCCCGCGACGCCATCCGGTGCCTGGAAGCCGGCAAGCACGTCTACGCCGAAAAACCCTCGGCCCTCACGGAGCCGGATCTCGATGCCATCGTCGCGGCCGTGCGGCGCACGGGCAGGCAGTACCGCGAAATGGGGTTCACCTACCTGGATCGGCCGTATGGCGAGATGCGCCGCCAAGCCTTGGGGGGCGCCATCGGCACCATCGTGCAGGTCCTGGCCCAGAAGAGCTATCCGTGGCATGAGACCCGGCCGGCGGACGAGGATGTCGACGGAGGGCTCGCCCTGCAGGTGGGCGTCTACGCGGCGCGCTTTGTCGAGCACGTAGCCGGCATCCCGATCGCGTCGCTCGAGATGGTCGAAACCCGGCTCGGAAATCCGGCTCCCGGCAGTGCCTGCCGCATGGCGGTATCCATGATCATGCGCCTCGCCAATGGCGGTGTGGCCAGCGCCGTGTGCAATTACCTGAACCCCATGCGCCAGGTCTGCTGGGGGTACGAAATCGTCCGCCTGTTCGGCACGCGCGGCATCCTGGAGTCGAACGCGGACGGCAACCGCGCCCGCCTCATTCTTACCGGTGAGCCGCCACGCGAGTTGATTCCGTCCGATCCCCCGACCGACGGGTTCACGCTCTTCGCGGAGTCCCTGCGCGGTGGTCCGGCCCTGCCGCTGACCCTGGAGCAAGATCTCAGCCCCACCCGTTGGGTCATCCGCGCCCGGGCCGCGAGCCGCGCCGGCGGCTGAAGCTACTCCCGGTATCGGCGCTCCGCTCAGGCCACGCTTACGGCGATCTGGCGCAGCTCGGCTTCGGTGAGCTCCTCCGCAAACGCCCCATCGGCACCAGCCACGACTTCTCGGATCTTCGCCAGATCATTCCCGGATTCCCGCAAAGCCTGCACTTCGTCGGGCATCAGGTCGGTCTTGGTTCCACCGGCTCTGACGATCGAGCAGATCCCGGTCTCAGGACAGAGTTCGACATCCACCTTATCCATGATCGTTCTCCTCGCTTGGTCTAGTTCCATTTTGGATCATTCTGCCTCAGGGAGCGGAGCCGCTTCCGGCTCCGGCCCTTCGATGGCACTCAGGGCAGGCCGGCGCGGGAAGCCGCGCCGCTCCGTGGCGGCAGATGGATCCCAATAATGCCTACTTGCCGTGTTTGCTCAGATATGTGGCCACGCCCTCGGCCGTCGGCTTCATGGCGTCCTCGCCTTCCTTCCAGTTCGCCGGGCACACCTCGCCGTGTTCTTCCGTGTACTGCAAGGCGTCCAACGTGCGCAGGGCTTCATCCACGCTGCGACCGATCGGCAAGTCGTTGACGATCTGGTGCCGGACGATGCCGTGCGTGTCGATCAGGAACAGTCCGCGCAGGGCCACGGAATCGTTCAACAACACGTCGTAGGCCTTCGCGATCTTCTTGTCGAGGTCGGCCACGAGCGGATAACTGATCTCGCCGATACCGCCCTTGTTGCGGGGAGTCTGGCGCCACGCCCAGTGCGTGAACTGTGAGTCGACCGAAACTCCGAGCACCACGGCATTCTTGTCCTTGAACTTCTTGTTCGCTTTGTCGAACGCGACAATTTCCGACGGGCACACGAACGTGAAGTCCAGAGGATAGAAGAACAGCAGCACATACTTGCCGCGGTACGACGACAGCTTGACCTCGCCGATCGAGTTGTCGGGCATGACGGCCTGGGCGGTGAAATCGGGGGCTTCCTTGGTTACAAGAACGGACATGATGCACTCTCCCTTTCTATGCAGTCGGCATTTCTGTGTTGAGCCCGGCGCCGCAGGGCGCACCGCTCGTTTGTCAGACCCCCACATAATGCTACCACCAAGGTATCATTTGCAATGCAATTTTATCCTTTTCTTCAAAAGACCACTTGCGCAGTGGCCATCCGAAACCGCTTGACCCCACCCCACCGACTCGGCCACCGTACACGCCATGCATGCCGGAACCAGATACGTACGGAACGCGCTGCTCGCGTTGGCGGCGCTCGTGGTGGTCGGCCTCGCCTTACTGGGCGCGGTGACCGCCTTCAAATGGAGTCGTGACTGGGTGGCCCGGCACCGGGCAAGTGCGGCAACACCGGCCGCGCCCGCGCCCGAGTGGATGCCGGTCAGCAAGCTGCCCGGCCCGGCCCGCCCCACGGCCCCGGTCCGTTTCGCCCTGACCGCGACCAACGCCCAGTTCATGATCGGCATGGATGACCCGGCGAATGAACGCTGGTGCGATGTGGCCGGCAACTACTACGCCGAATCCTTTGTCTCGTCCTACAGCCACGAGGGCCGCGGCTCGCGGCATCCGCAGGTGCTGATCCACGTTGACCCGCAGGCCGACACGCTGCGCGGCCGGCTCGAGGCGCACCGCCTGAAGCCGAACTTCGCCTACCAGGTGAAGCTGCGCGGCGTGTTCGCCGACCGCCGCAGCTTCGAGGCCATCGGCCACGTCGGCCGCTGGCGCCTGCCGGGCCGCGGCACGAACTACAGCGACGCCGACTACGAGGCGTATCCCGACAAGGGTGCCGTCGAGTCCTACATCCTGTTCGACTACTTCGTGACCGACCGCAACGGCAATGCGATCCGGGAACTGGCCCTCGACAGCTCGCTCCACGTGCTGTGGAACGCCTCCCGCCAGGGCGGCGCGCCGGAACGCGGGGATCTCTTGCGGGCCATCGTGCTCGCCGACGACCCGGCCGCGTACGGACGTCCCAAGCCGACCGCCACCGCCGAATGGCTGTGGGCCGAACGCGAATCGGGCCGCTACACCGCCCCCGATCAGCGCATCACGCTCCCGCCCGGCCAGTACCAGGCCGAGTTGGTGCTGACCGAGGAAAGCTTCCACGCGCATGACAACGACGGCGGCTTCTGGGCCACGGTATTCCGCTGCCCGGTCGCCTTTACCGTCGTGCCGACCCACCCATAGCGCCTTTGACGTACGCTCACGTTTCGCGTGTATCTTGGTGGAGGGCGCCGCTCTGTCGGCGCCGCAACTGGAACGATTCAGACACGGGCACGACGAAACGTGCCCCTCTATCTTTGGAGGGCGAGCGTCCCCGCGAGCTGAAATTCTCAACGGGACATTAGCGGCCACGCGAACCGCGAACCAAGAACGACGAACCAAGAACCTCTACAGCAACGCGTCGTGCGTCCCTTCGCTGACGACCTGCTGGACCAACTTCTTGATATCTTGGGCGCGATCCTTGGCGCACACCAACGTCACGCCGTCCGCCTGCACCACGATGATGTCCTTGACGCCCAGCAGCGCCGTCAACCGACCGTTGGATACCACGATGCTGCCCTGCGTATCGACTTGCTCGCAGTCGCCCACCAGCACGTTCCCGGCGGCATCCTTGGGGAAATGCCCTTCCAGCGCCGGCCACGAACCCACGTCGTCCCAGCGGAATAGGCCTTGCGCCATGACAATGTTGGTCGCCTTCTCCATGACGGCGTAGTCGATCGAGATACGTTCCAGCGCGGGATACTCGGCCCCCATAAGCGGGTCCAGGGCCGGTCCGGCTCCGGCGGCGGCGACCTTGTCCATCAGCGCGGCCAGCACCGGCCGGCATGCGCCAAACGCCTTCCGGATGGAGGCGATCGACCAGATGAACATCCCGGCGTTCCAATAGTACCGGCCGGATTCGATGAACCGCGCGGCTGTCGCCCCGTCCGGCTTTTCCAGGAAGCGCTTGCCCTCGACGAATGTGATGCGGCCCGCCGTGTGGACGCTCGCGCCCGATTCGATGTAGCCGAAACCCGTGCTGGGATAGGTCGGCTTGATCCCGATTGTGATCAGGACGTCGCGCGTCAGCGCGAGGTTGAGGCCTTCGGCCAGCGTCTCGCGGAAGAGGTCGACATCCTGCATTACCTGGTCGGCCGTGAGCACGCAGAACGCGGCCTTGGGATCCCGGGCTTGAACAATACCCGCGCCCACGGCGATCGCCGCCGCCGTGTCGCGTCCGCACGGCTCGCCCACGATGTTCTCCGGCGGCAAATCCGGCACGACCTCGCGTGTCGCCTTGACCAGTGCGGCGTTGGTGATGACGTAGATGTGATCGAGCGGGAACAGACCGCGAATACGGTCGACCGCCTGGGCCAAGAGCGGCTTGTCGCCCACGAGCGACAGCAGTTGCTTGGGGCGGGCCGACGTGCTCAGCGGCCAGAAGCGTTCGCCTTTTCCACCCGCCATGATGATCGCGTAACCCTGCTTCTGCATCGCCATCTCCTGTTTTCTGAATTCGATCAGTGGAGGGGCACGCTCCGTCGTGCCCGCCTTTCCCCTGAAATGCCTACTCCGTCGTAACCGACGCGCCAAATTCGGCACAGCCAATGGTCAGTCTCCGGCGGCGACGGAGCGCCGCCCTCCACTGTTCACTGTTTGCCGCTCACCGTTCACTACTTCATCCCTACCTATTCATCTCCCGAATCAGAACCAGCCCATCCAGCGTCAACTGCGGCAGGATGTCAACCTTGACATCCAGGCCTTCCACGGCCCGGGCCGCGTAGCCGCCGGTGGCGCAGAAATGCACGCGCTGGTCGTCCAGTCCTTCCTTCACGTGTTCCAGAATCTCGCGCACCATACCGCGATAGCCCACCATGGCGCCGATGCGCATTGCCTCTCGCGTATTGCGACCATAGGCCCGGTAGCGCCCGCCCAAACCGATATGGGGCAGCAAAGCCGTGCGCTCCGCCAGGTAATCCGTCATGAGTGGCAGCCCGGGCGCGATGACGCCGCCGACATAGCACCCGTCGCCCGTAATCACATCGAACGTCAGCGCCGTGCCGAAGTCCGCCACAATGACCGGCCCGCGATACCGGGCCCACCCGGCCGCGGCATTGGCCAGCCGGTCCGCGCCGATCGAAGCCGGCCGGGGATAGTCGACGCGCACGTTGAGGCGCGTCCGATGGCTCACAACGATCGGCGGCCGGCCGCACGCCTTGCTCAACACGCGCAGCCACGTCGGGTTCAAGGCCGGCACGACCGAGCACAGTACTGCGTCTTCGATCCCTTTGGCCCCCGCAAGGCGGCGCAATAGGGCGACGATCGGTTCCGGCCGGCGGCCGTCGCGGCTCGGCAGTCGGCCATGCCGGATAATGCGCCGCCCCTCAACCACGCCCACCGACGTGCTCGTGTTCCCAATATCGATCACCGCAAAACGCGTCATGGTTACTCCAACTAGAGGTAGGGCGTGGGCCTCCGGCCCCGCCGTGACAGTCACGATCAAGAAACGGACAGTCACGGCGCGGCGAGGACGCCGTCGCCCTAGCCAAACTACCCACCCCGGTGCGTCTTCAACAAGGAGCCCCTACTCCACCAACTCCAGCGACAGATCCGCGGCCGGGGCCGAATGCGTCAGCCCGCCGATCGAAATCGCATCCACGCCCGTCGCCGCGATGGCCTCGATCGTCTCAAGCGTAACCCCGCCCGACGCTTCCAGGCGCGTCTGCCCTTCGGCCACCACCACGCACCGCGCCAGCCGGTCGGGAGTCATGTTGTCCAGCAAAACCCACTCCGGCTTGGCCCGCAGCGCGTCGCGCAACTCGTCCTCCGACTCCACTTCTACCTCGACCGGAATCCCGGGAAACTTCGCGCGGGCCGCCTCGACAGCGCCCGCCAGGTTGCTAATCCCGGCCTGCTGCCACAGCCGGCGGTGATTGTCCTTGATGAGGACCATGTCATAGAGCCCCATCCGGTGGTTGGTCCCGCCGCCGCAGGTCACGGCGTACTTCTCCAGCACGCGCAGCGTGGGCGTGGTCTTGCGCGTGTCGAGAATGCGCACATCGTGGGGCTTGACCTTCTCGACGAACTGGCGCGTGCGCGTGGCGATGCCGGTCATGCGTTGCATGAAGTTGAGCGCCGTGCGCTCGCCGGTCAGGATGCCTCGGATCGGTCCATGGATGGCTACCAGCACATCGTCCGCGTGCGCCTCCGTACCGTCGCGGACCCGGGCTTCGCACCTCAGGGCGGGTTCCACCTGAGCGAAAACAGCGCGCGCCACATCGACCCCGGCCACGATGCACGGCCCGCGCGCCAGGATCACTGCGCGCCCGGTGACGCCCTCCGGGATCACGGACAGCGTGGTCACATCGCCGGTTCCGATATCCTCGGCCAGCGCCCGGGCTATCAGGTCCCGCACGGCGGGGTGTTCCGCAATACTCCTCATGTCACGACTCCCGCCCGGCCTCGAAGCGCCACTCCGACGGCAGGTAGCAGCACCCCTCAAACCGGCGCGGCGCCTGCACGGCCACGGCGTAGGCATGGTCGAGGCGGTGATAGTTGGCCGAATGGTCCGCCGAATGGACCGAGAACGAAAATAAATAGGTGCCCGTGGCCAGTGTCAATTGGGAGAGCCGCAGGTCCACCGTCCCCTTGCCGGCCAGGGCCGGCACGACGGCGCCTTCGATCTGCGTATTGCTGCCGCACACGAGCCGGCCCTGCTCGTCGCTCACGGCGTAGCCGAACACGCAGGGCCCGACGGCCTGGCGCACTTCATAATCCAGCCGGATGTTGATGGCGTCACCCCACGCGAACCGCGTCGTGGCCAGCCCGGCATCGTTGGCAAAAGCCGCGCCCTTGAGCAATACTTCGCCGGTGCCCCACTCCCGGCGCAGCCCCGTGCCGGCTTGGCCCAGCGAGAACGATTCGTACTGGTCGATCACGGTCTGCGGGGCGCCCATGCCCTTGATCAGCCCGTGATCCAGAAACAGAATCTCGTCGCTGATCGATTGGATCGTGTGCAGGTCGTGCGAGATGATCAGCATCGTCTTGCGCTGCTCGCGGAACTCCGCCATGCGCCGCAGGCACTTTTTCTGGAAGGCCACGTCGCCCACGGCCAGCACTTCGTCGACCAGCAGGATGTCGGGGTTCACCTCGACGGCCACGGCGAACCCGAGCCGCACGTACATGCCGGACGAGTAGTGCTTCACTGGTTCGTCGATGAACCGGCCGATGTCGGCGAACGCCAGGATGTCGTCGAAGCGCCGGCGCATCTGCTCGCGCGACAACCCCATGATCGCGCCCGCCAGGTAGACGTTTTCGCGGCCGGTCAGGTCGGGATGAAACCCGGCGCCGAGTTCGAGCAGCGACGACACCGTGCCCTGGGTCTCGATGCGCCCGGTCGTGGGCGTCATGGTCCCGGCCAGCAGGGCCAGCAGTGTGCTCTTGCCCGCCCCGTTGGCGCCGATGATCCCGAGCGTTCGGCCCTTGCGAACGGCGAACGTGAGATCGCGCAAAGCCCACAGTTCCTGGGCCGGGCTGCGGCCCTTGAACAAGTCCAGCACGAGCGACTTGAGCGAGGGCGTGCCGCGGTGCCGCAAGCGGAACCGCTTGCTCACGCCCTCCACATCGATGGCAATGTCGTTATCCATGCGCGTCACAACTCGTCGGCAAACCGCGCCTGCAGGCGTTGGAACACCGTGATCCCGAACCAGCCGATCGCCCCGGCCATGATCAGCGACTCCGCCAGCCAGGCGGTATTGGGCAACGCCTGGCCCAGGAGCGCCGCGCGGTACAGCGCCAGGATCCCGGCCATGGGGTTGAGAAAGTAGAACGGCATCAGCGCCGCCAGCGAGGATGACCCCGCCATCTCGATCACGTCGTAAAGCACGGGCGTCAGGAAGAACCAGGCCATGGTCACGACCCCGGTCACGTGCTGCACGTCCCGGAAGAAAACGTTGAGCGCTGACAGCAGGCAGCCGAGCCCCAGGCACAGGACGAATTGGGCCAGCACGGCCACGGGCAGCAACCACAGCGGGCCGGGATGCGTGTGCTTCACGACCAGAACGCCCGCCACCACGACCAGCGAGAGCAGGAAATTGACCAGATTCGCCAGCGTCATGGCCAGCGGCAGGAGCAGGCGCGGGAAGGAGGCGCGCTTCACCAGGTTGGCGTTGCCGATCACGGCATGTGCGGCGTCGCCCATGCACATGGCCAGGTACTGCCACACGAAAATGCCCGTGACCAGCACGGTGAGCGACAACGGGAACCGCATGAGACGCAGGAAGAGCCCGTAGATCAGGATCAGGAAGATCGGCCCCAGCATGGTCCACAGAAATCCAAGGGCAGAGTCCTTGTAGCGGATCTTCAGCGTGCGGACCACGAGGATTCCGAGCAACTCGCGCCTCGCGGCTACGCTCTGGATAAGACGGATCATGGGTCGGTTAAAGTGGGCCTGATACTATGCGGGCGGGGTGCGCCTGTCGATTGCTTTCCCCGCCGCTCACGCCGGTTCGGCGGGCGTCTTGATCAGGATGGCTCGCGGCACCACGCCCACCTCGAAGCGGTCGCCCGCCGGAAGCTCCTCGCCGTCCACCTGCGCCTGCACGGCCTGCGACAGGCGGATCACAATCTCTCGCCCCTGTACGTGCTGGGCGCGCTTGGAGATATCCTCCGATAGTTCCCGCAACCGGTCCGGATTGCCTCGAATCGCCAGGAGGTAACGCGCCAGGTAGTCCGTGTGGCCCGTGAAAAGCGCCACGTCGAGCAACCCGTCGTCGGCGTAGGCGTTCAGGCTGAAGTCGAAATCGCCGGCATAGATACGCGTATTGTTGACGACGACGTTGAGCACGGGGCCGGCATACCACGCCCGGCCGTCAACCGTGATCTCCGCCCGCACGGTCGGTTCGCGGAAGAAGCGCGCGCCCATGGATAGCGTATACAACAACCGGCCGCGCGCCAGATGCCGGAGCAGCGGGATGCGCTCCAGCAACCGCTTGCCCGCATTACGCTCCTTCAGGATGGCCGAGTCGAGGCCGACCGTGAGCGCATCGGCAAAGTACAGGCCGTTGATGATACCGACATCGAGACGATAATCAGCCCCGTGGACGATGGTCGAAACCGCCCGGCGCAGTTCCCGCCCCGACAGGGCATCACCAAGACGAATGCCCAGCGACTTCGCAATGTCGTTGCCTGTGCCAACGGCAATGAACGCGTAAGGCGGAAGAGGTTTGTCCGGATGCCGTCTCCGGAATTGCATCAGGCCGTTGATGGCGGCGAAGTGCGTGCCATCGCCGCCGATGCCAGTCACGGCCCCGATATCGGGGAGGCGCTCCAAGGCCGCGCAGAGCTGGTCGGCCAGGGGTACGTCGTGAGCGGCAGCCAGTAGCTCGTAGGAAACACCAAGGCGATTGAGCAGACTGGAGACGGCCGGCCAAGTGTCCATGGCCAACCCACCCGCCGCGTGCGGGTTGAGGACACACAGAACTTTCATCGCCGCCGCTCCCGCGCCGGGCGTTGAAACAGATCAGGGGACACGGCGCCCGGCGGGCATGCCATCCGTGTCCCCTGCCTCGATGGCCCTTAAGCCTTCGCGAGCTTCTTCTTCGGTTCCTTGAGCATCAGTCGGATCTGCTTGGGATTCAAGCCCTTAAGCTTCTCCTCCGATACGCCCCACGAGATCAGACGCTTGCGCTGAACTTCCGTGCGGCGCCGCTTCTCGGCGGGCTTCTTCACGGGACGGTTCAAGCGCGACAGTGTACCTTTACCAGCCATGGCTTCTCTCCTTAGCTCTCAGTGCGGGTCGTACCTTGCCGCCAACCGCCCGCCAAGTCAACTTCATTTGCCTGCAATTTGCTTGCGGTCGGTTTCGTGAAGTCGTTACCTTGCAGCCGGAGCAATGACATGCGTGCTGTTTGAAAAGTGTCACGGTCATGACTGAATCACCCGCCCAGACGCTCGTCGTGACAGATAATGCCGCGCGGCAGATCCACCTCCGCCCCCGGGTGCCGCGTCAGGACTTTGTCCCGGGGCAGTCCTTGCCCGGCGGTTATGTCATCGACGCCGTCATCGGCGAAGGCGGTTCCAGCCTGGTGCTGAAGGCGCACAAGCCCGCCATCAACCCGCCCATCTACAAGGCCATCAAGGTCGTCAACTCGCGCTTCAACGAGCCGAACAGCGCCCGCGCCGCCGACGTGCAGAAGGAGTACTTCGGCGAGGCGAAGATCTCGTTCGAGATCGGCAGCGATCCGTACGCCATCAGTGTGGAAGATATCCTGATGATGCCCGACGGCTCCCGCGCGCTGGTGTGTCCGTTCATCCACGGCCACACGCTCCGGTCCCTCATGCAGGACCATGTCCGCCGCGGCTGGCTCTTCCCGTTCGAGTTGAGCGCCTTCATCTTCCACCGCGTGCTGAGCGTGCTGATCCACGCGCGAGAACGCGGCATCATGCACCGCGACCTGTGCCCGAGCAACATCATGGTCCAGCGGATCGGCGTCCCGCTCGTGCTCGACTGGGGCGCCGCGACCGAATACGGGGAAGGCACGATCATCGGCAAGCCCGCCTACATGGCGCCCGAGATCATCAAACGCACGCCGACCGTGACTCGCGAAGGACTGTTCAAGGCCGACATGTTCAGCCTCGGCGCCGTGATCCGCGAGATGCTCGTCGGCTACAACGACCTTGATCCCCAGGGCCAGTCCGCGCCCGACTATGACGTCGAACGAGCGCTCGCTTTCCGGGAAACGCTGAACACGGACCGCCTCACGCCTGTGTCGACCGTGTGCCCCGATATTCCCACGCGCCTGTCCGACATCATCTACACCTGCATGAAAGAGGATCCCGCTGCGCGCCTCGATGCCGAGGAACTCTACGACTATCTGGGCGGCCAGTACCTGTACACGCCCCAGATCGGCTTCGGGCACACGGCGGAAACGCTTAAGGACTACCTCACCTTCTTCTACGGAACCCACGACCCCGCACTCCCTTTGCCCGACACCCGCCAGGGCCGCAGCCTGGAGAAAGTGGTCGCCACCAAGATCCGCAAGAAGGCCGAACTGCCCCAATATCGCGACTTCCTGCTGCGCTACATCGTGCAGAAGGAAGGCGTGCCGCTGACGCTGGGCAACGTTGGCCGCACCTTCACCGAGGCCTACGGCGCCGCCCGCGTTCAGCAGGCGCAGGCCGCCGTCGAGCCCAGCCTGACCGGCGAAGCCGCCCAGCAGCGTCTCTTCGAGGCCATCGCAGCCGATCTGCGAAGCAGTAAACAGTGATCGGTGAACAGTGAACAGCCGTCGTGTCCCGTCCGGCTGTAGGTTGACACTTGGATAGGAGGTCCAAGTGGGGCAGAAGGTGGTGGTGCGGTACAGTGAGGCATTCAAGCAGCAGATATTGAGGGAGCTTGAAGAGG
>CAITUY010000247.1 GCA_903895695.1 uncultured bacterium | reverse complement strand
GCCAAGCGACTCCTCCGCCTCGTCAAACGCTTGCGGAAAACCGCCCATGACTTCAAGGACATCCTCTGAAAAGGCGCCCCACAAACCGGTTAGAAAAAACGGTCGCCGATTGGCCGGTAAATGCTCCTTTCCACACGTGGGGAGGGCGAATTCGGCGCCGCGGCACCCTCACGGTCGGCACGGCGGGGCGCATCGGTCGGGGCGGGCGGTCAATCTTCGGTGTATGCCTGGCAGGATATCGGCTACTCTTCCAGTTTCCCAAGCAGACTACGTATGGCGAGATTCATCCGCAATTTGAATAGCGCAAAAGGCGAGTAGTGCAAGAATGCGCTTGAGTGGAAATGTCCAGTTAGCATAACCAGACGGACATGAGACAACTTTTGAATTGGGTCGGTCGTCTACCGGAAAAAACACGCCCCGTGGTGTTGACCTCGGCGTATGGCCTGATTGGGGCCGGGGCGGCGGTGGCCTTCCTCATCCTCACCAACCTATTGTACCGCTCCACATTTGTCCCACTTGCCCGGTGTTCCTTGCCGGTGTTTCTGGCGGGCAGTCTGGCGGTCGTCGTGGGCTCGTCGGTCATCGTCGGTCTGCTGGTGTTCCGCCTTGCTCCCGAAGCAGCAGGAAGTGGTATTCCCCAACTCAAGATCGCTTACTGGAAAGATCTTGGCTGGGTGCCGTGGCGCAGCACATGGATCAAGTTTGTCGCCGGCATCTTAAGTATCGGTGGCGGTTCAAGCCTCGGACGGGAAGGGCCAACCGTGTTCATGGCAGGCGGCTGTGCCTCGGCGGTCGCTGGCCAACTGGGCTTGGCAAAACAAGGACGCCGCGCAGCCTGTGCCTCAGGCGCGGCAGCAGGGCTTGCCGCCGCGTTCAATACCCCCCTGGCGGCCATCACGTTTGTGCTGGAGGAACTTTTCGGCGAACTCAATAGTCGTGTCCTGGGGAGTGTCGTACTGGCTTCCGTGATCGGCGCGTTCGTGACCCATGCGTGCCTGGGGCGTCAGCCCGCCTTCGTGATTCCCGATACAGAGGCCCCTTCCTGGAAATTTTACATCCTTGTGCCTCTAGTCGCGCTCGCGGCCGCAGCCATCGGCGCGCTCTTTCAACGGCGCGTGCTGACGCTACGCACGCGCATACGGGAGCGTAGCCGGATTCCGTCGTGGCTCCGGCCCTGCGTGGGCGGCCTGATCACCTGGGCCGTCGGGGTGTCCGTCTTCTGTGTTACCGGCCGTCTTGGGGTGTTCAGTCTTGGCTACGACGATCTCTCATCTGCCCTCCATCTTGAGGTCCCCTGGCAAACCGCCGGGCTCATGGTCGCCGCCAAGCTCTTCGTCACGATCATGTGCTACGTGTGGGGCGGTTGCGGCGGCATCTTTTCCCCCATGCTGTTTCTGGGGGGCATGACCGGGCTGTGCATCGGCGGATTGGCGGGGCTCGGGATGCCGCTGACAGGAGCCGACCATGTGATCCTGGCTGCCGTGGGGATGAGTGCCTGCCTCGGAGCCGTGGTCCACGCGCCACTCACGGCGTTGCTGATCGTTTTTGAGATGACGCACCAGTTTGCCATGGTACCGGCGTTGATGCTGGGAGCGGTGGTGAGCCAGACAGTGGCGCACTTTTTCAGCAGGAGCAACTTCTATGATGCGCTGCTTTACCAAGACGGCCACGAAATCGTCCACGTCAAGCCCCCCCGTGATCTTGAGGGTTGGCAGGATCTCCCGATTTCCGCGATCGCAAACTTCAAGCCCGTCGTTCTGAGGGAATTCACGCCCGCATCGCTCCGGGAGGGGCTCCGATACCCTTTCCAGCGCTATCCAGTTGAAGCGGAAGAAGCCGCCCCCGCGGTGATGAGCCGTACGGAAATCGAGGCCGCTTTGAAGGAGGGCCGGAAACCACGACCTGAGTCGGCCGTGACCTGCACGTCGAACCAAACGGTGCGGGAAATAGGCGCGCGTATCATTGAATCCCCTCTCGGCATCGTGCTGCTGACCGATCCGTCCACGGGACGATTGACCGGTTTGGTGACTTTACATGACCTGCTTCGTGCCCAGGTGGCCGCAGCAGAATGACGTTGCAGGATCGTTCGCTCGGTTGAACCGCCCACGGTTTTGCCTCCAAAACAACGTGTGGGGATACCGGGTTACAGCGGCGATGGTCCCGGCCCCATGTCCTGTCCGTCCCAAGGCGGCTATGACGGGGGGGCGCGAGCGAGGGGATCGCCGTTTCTGAGGCCATCCGGGGCCTGTGCTGGAGCAATCCTTGGAGCCGCGGGATCGGGTGGGGCAGCATGCTACTCATGCTCCTTGCCCTTGGCTGTGGCGATGATCTTGCCCAGACTGAGCAGTTTCGAACTGATGTTGAGGCCGTAGCGGCCGGCAGCGTCCGTGTTGATCTCAAAGCGCAGTCTTCCCCGTTCCATAAAGAAATTGATGACGCCGCCGGCTGCGCAGAAGCCGTCGGTTTCTCCTACGGTCAGGATGCTGGCTGGTCCCAGGCCGGCCAGGATCTGGGTGACATTCCCACTCTCCGAACGACTGACGAAGAGCAGGTGGCAGGCGTCTACATCTCCGAGTCGGTGGAATCGTTTGACCACGACTGCGTGACCCTTGATGCGCCCACCCCGCGCGACTTCGTCGAGCGCGTCGCCGAATGGGTCTGCGCCCAGAACGCCGATGCAGATCGGGGCGTTTGGCTCGGCGAACGCCGAGGTCGGCCACTCCACGAACATCACGAAGTTGACGAGGAATGCCGCCTTGACCTGATATTCCTTGCTCACACCGGTTTCAGCGAGCGCGGTAAGCCCGGCGGGACCGCCAAAGCCGATCGCTGCCAGGACGAATGGAAGCAAGAGCAACCGCCCGGGCAAGCAACTCGCCGCGCTGCGGCCCGCGAGCTGAAAAGCAGAACCGTTCTTGATGGTTCCCGTTGACACGTAGCCACCCGTCAGAAATGGGTGATCATGGTAAGGTAGATTCGGCGAGCATCCCAACCAACGTGGCCGGATTGCGGGCTGTCCATGTTGAATGTCGGCGGAGGAACATCGTCTTCCAGGAGGTTCTCGGCGACAAGCTTGAGCTTGGTGTCCTTCGTGAGTTTGTAGCTCACGGCCAGGTCGATCATCGAACGAGAACGGTCATAAATCGGATTCTGGACCGTATCAGAATTGTCGATTCCTCCGGGGTTCGCGATGTAATAGACGTCACACACCAGTCGGCCCGAGAAAAATTGCGACTTCAGATTCAACTTCACCTGCTGGTTCGGATAGCGGACAACGTCGAGGTTGTCGATATGCACGAGCTGGTAGCCGACATTGAAATACAAGTCATCGGTAATCGCGTACCCCAGAACGGTCTCCCCTCCGTCGACGTATTCCGTGCCGTCTATATTGACATAGCTTCCGACCCAGCCGACCTTCTTGACAGCATAGTCCCAGCCCTCCGGTTGCATATACCCGTCGCCACGGTTGAACCACACCCACGTGAGACGGTCCTTGTAGGTGTTGTGGAATAGATTGAAGGACAGGGTCAGGCGTTCTTCCGGGAACTTTGTGATGTAGTTCAGCTCGATGCTGTCCAGGGTCTCCGTCTTCAATGTGGGAAGCCGTTCGAACCCGCCATCACCGAGAACGTTATCGAAGAGCTCATGCCAGCCGTACATGGCGGGTTCCGGGAAGCGGAATCCCTGCTGATACGACAGTTTTACCGTATCATTCCTTCCCAGTTGGTACGAGAGCCCCACGCGAGGCGATACATGATCGAGATCGTCGGGCGTAAACGGCTGCGGCGTAACACCGGCAGCGGAGTTCAATGATTGATAGGTCTCTTGAAACAGCTTGTCGTAGCGCAGTCCGGCGTAGGCCGTCAGGTCTTCGGTCAGCGCAATGAAGTCCTCGCCAAATAACGCCAGCGAGTTGTACGCTCCAGTGGCGTCATTACCCGGACCGATCAGATCGTTCTTGCGGAAGAGCTGCTCCATGCTGTCCATGTCACGGGCGCCTACCGCCCCGCCCAAGGCGATTCGGTTCCGCGGGATCATTTCCGTTCGGTAGATCAACTTTCCTTCTGTGCCCATTTCGTCGCCGCCGCTCTTCGCGCCCAGATCGAACGCCGGCAGTGTGTTGGCGGACCACAGGTAGTATTCGTCGAACAGTTCACCGTTTAGGATGTACTCCAGGGAGTTTGCAGGGTTCAGTTCCGACAGGTATTTGGCCTGCCAGAGCAGATACTGGCTGTGCACGTAGCCCTGTTCGTTGAACGAGAACATATCCTGGTCTGTCTCACCGAAAATGACATGGACCTTGAGGTCATCGCAATTCACGTACGTCGCGAGCCGGTAATTATCGCCGACGAACTGATACGGTCGTGCCGTTCTGATCATGGCCTTCGTGTCGAAGTTGCCGAGTTCCGCCGCCCATGCCTGATTGGCTTTGGAACTCTCGTAGCCCCACTTATCGTTGGCCTCGAACCCGTCGGACGTGAAGTAGGCGGCGTCTATATAGATGTCCCTGCCGGGCCCATAGGAATAGCCGTATCCGACTTCCAGCTTCCGCAGGTCTTCCTTGAATCCGTATTCGAGGGTGGTGGTGAGCCCGGCATCATCGGTTCCGTTGCGCGGGATCGCGTTGATGAAGCCATCGAAGGCGCCGCTGCCATAAACGATGGCGCCGGGGCCGGTGATGACTTCCAGGCTCTTGATGTCCCCCAGCACGGGCGTGGAGACGGCCTCCAGCATTCCGAAGTGGACGCGATGGTTGGTGTTGTGGCCGTCAATCAGATACAGTGTCCGCCACGTGTTTTCGCTGGTGATGCCGCGCCCGCCCATCTGGAGTCCTTCGCGTGGGCTTCCTCCCAGGGCGAAGCTTGGGCATTTCAAATCGATCAAATCCCCAATCGTTCGGATCGGCGAGTCCTCAATCTCGGCCGCACTGAACGTTTGGGCGAAGCCGGGATTCTTATCGCTTTGGACTGGGAAGAAACTGGCGGACGATAGAACGTTGATCTGCATCAGGTCTTCCAAGGACATATGCTTGAGATTCTCGGTGTCGGCATTCTTGGGCGTCTCCACATCGACAGGGGAAGGCCACAGGAGAAGCGGTTGAAACAGGACGACAAGGCATACGCCAATGGTAGACCTGATGCGACCAACGCTTCCCGTTGCGAAACGGGCATGGAGAATCGGGCGCCAACCCAGCGCACCGTATAATAGGACTGTCTTCATGATGCTCCTTCCCCGCCCAAAGCGCGCCCTCTGGGCGTATACTTTCGCTGCACCGGGTGAAGGTCAAGTCTTTTTGTGGTGCATTTTTTGATTCATCTTCAGGTTCGTTTTTCAGGGTTGTGGGCGGACCTGCATGGACCACTTTGTGCCGCCTGGGCGACAAGTGCCGCCCACCTGTCATTCGGAGCATCCCCGACGGTGGGGGCCATGATTTCCCCGGCGCGCAACCCGCCCTGATCCCCCGTCAGGACCAGTCCTGGATAGTTGACAATCTCGGCATTCGCGCGAGCAGGGACAGGGCAAGCCGGAGGGGAACCGGGACGTTCCAGGCAACCTTCTGTAAGTGTCCGATGATGCGTCGCAGGATTCGCCGCCTGGTACGCGGCAATCCTCGCCTGGCGCTTCCATTTGCGGGTGAAGAACCCGGCACCTGCGCTCGAGGACACGTAGATCTCGCGAGGTTGACAGGAATACAACTATACAGGTATCCTTATTGCATGAAAGCAACCATGGATATCCCGGATGACCTTTACCGGCGGGTGAAGGCCAAAACCGCGCTTGAGGGACTCACGGTCCGTGAGGTCGCCGTGGCCTTCTTCACGACCTGGGTCGGGGATGCTCCGTCTCAGCCTGCGGCAAAGCAAGCCACAAGAGAACCCACCACCCCGGCTTGGTTCGGTTCCGCCCGGCGTTACGCGGCGGCAGTTGCGCGACACGACATGGATGCCATCCGCAGCAGCATTGCCACAGGCCGCCGCGAAGAACACGCCCGAACGACCGGGAAAGATGGCAGGACCCCATGAAGAGTGTCGGCTTGGACACGTCGATCGTGCTAAGATTGCTGACCGGTACTCCCACGGGGCAAGCCCATCGTGCACTCGCGGAAGTAACGCAACGTCTGAGTTCCGGTGTCCGCGTGTCGGTCTCCGACCTGGTTGTCTCGGAGGCGTACTTTGCGCTCCAACACCACTACGGGGTTCCCAAGGCCGAAGCCTTGCGCCTACTGGCCACCTTCCTGACTCAAAGCGGCGTGACGTGTACGGGCGCAGCCGGTGCCGTCCTGACTACGCCCAGCCTGGCCACCGCAAAACCGGGCTTCGTGGATCGATTGATCCATGCCGATACCATGCGCTCCGCCGATGAACTGCTCACGTTCGAGACTGCCGCAGGTCGCCTCACGGGAGTGCGCGTGTTGACTGAGGCGTAGCGCGGAACTGGAGTCCAGAATCACGCTTGTTGTTTGGCGCTCCACCCATACAATGACGCCGTTTCTTTCTTTTGGCCGGTTTGACCCGTGATTTCAATGAGAATCTGTATCGACATCCAAGCCGCCGTGGCCCAGCGTGCCGGGATTGGCCGTTACACCAAATCCCTGGTCGAGCACCTCGGCGAGTTCGCGGGCCAGGACGAAATTGACCTCTTCTACTTCGACTTCAAACGCGTCGGCCTGCCCTTCAAGACGCCGAACGCCCGACCCGTGCCCTGCCGCTGGATTCCCGGTCGGTTTGCCCAGCAGGCTTGGAAACGCCTGCACTGGCCCCCTTTCGATTGGTTTGCCGGGCGGGCCGACCTGTACCATTTTCCCAATTTCACGATCCCGCCCCTGACCCGCGGCCGCCGCGTGGTGACGATCCACGATATGAGCTTCGTTCGTCACCCCGAGTTCGCCGAAAGCCGCAACCTGAGCTACCTCTCCGCCGTCATCCACGACACCGTGCGGCGAGCCGACGCGATCCTCACCGATTCCAGCTTCAGCGCCGATGAAATCCGCAAGTTACTGCCCGTCGACCCGGACCGCGTGTTCCCCGTCCCTCTCGGCGTTGACCCGCGCTGCACCCGTCCCGCCGCCCCGCTCATCGACGCCACCCGCCGGCGACTGGGCTTGGACCGGCCCTACCTGCTCGCCGTCGGCACCCTCGAACCCCGGAAGAACCTGCCGTTGCTCTTTGAGGCGTTCGAACGCCTGCGCGGCTACGACGGCGACCTGGTGCTGGCCGGCATGAAGGGCTGGAAGTACGAGCCGATCCTGGAGCGCCTGCGCGCCTCGCCCGCGGCCGGCCGGATCCGCTACCTGGAATACGTGGCCGAAGACGACCTGCCCGCCCTGTACGCCGGCGCCACCCTGTTCGTTCTGCCATCCTTCTACGAGGGGTTCGGGTTGCCGCCGCTTGAAGCCATGGCGTGCGGCACGCCCGTGGTCGCATCGACCGGCGGGTCACTTCCCGAAATCGTGGGCCCCGCCGCCGTGATCGTTCCGGGCTTCGAGCCCGATGCCTGGACCGCCGCACTCGGAGCCCTGCTCGCGGATGGAGACCGCCGCGCGGCCCTGTCGGCGGCCGGCCTCCGCCACGCCGCCACGTTCACCTGGCGGGACACGGCCCGCCGCACGTTCGATGTCTACCGCCGGGTGCTGTCATGAGGGTCGCTCTTGACACCCGCTGGATCTACCCCGAAATATCCGGCATCGGCGCCCACACGCGCCAACTCGTCCGCCACCTCGCCCGACTCGACGCCGAGACCGAATACGTGCTTCTCTTCCGCGAACCTGCGCTCCGCGACCGCACGGTCGCCGACTGCGGCCTGGCCGCCCACCCCAACGTGACCACGGCGATCGTACCCTGGGGCGTGTTCTCCCCGGCCAGCCAGGTCTTTCTGCCGGGCTGGTTGCGACGCCGGCGCATCGATGTTTTCCATTCGACCAACTACATGATTCCGCTGCTCGCATTCCCGCGCGGCCGCGCCGGCCGCATCAAGGCCGTGGTGACCATCCACGACTTGATTCCTCTCGTCGCCCCCGAGGCAACGCCGCGCGCCCTGAAGCGCCGCCTGTTCCCCCTGTACCACCGCCTGATGGCCGAGGTCGGCGCCCGGGCCGACCGCATCATCGCCGTGAGCGACGCCTCGCGCGCCGACACAATCAAGCACCTGCACATCGCCGATGCTTCCCACGTTCGAACGATCTACAATGGTGTCGACGCCGCCTTCCGGCCAGACTCCAGACCCCAAACCCTCCACCCTCCACCCTCTTCCCGTCCCCGCGAAGTCCTCTACGTCGGCCGCAGCGACCCCTATAAAAACTTGGCGGGCCTGATTGCCGCCTTTGCCCAGGCGCGGCGCCTCGCGCCTTTCCCGCTGCGCCTGCGCATCGTGGGAGCGCCTGATCCCCGCTATCCCGAGCCTGCCGCCCTGGTACGCACGCTGGAGCTTGCCGACGCCGTCGATTGGGCTGGCTACGTCGTCGACGACGCCCTCGTCGAAGCCTACCGCCGCGCCGATGTGCTGGTGTTGCCGTCGCGCTTCGAGGGTTTCGGTTTCCCTGTCGTCGAAGCCATGGCCTGCGGCACGCCGGTCGTGTGCAGCGACATCCCCGTGCTGCGCGAAATCGCCGGCCCGGCCGCCGAATTTGCGCCGCCCGACGACCCGGCCGGGTTGGCGGACGCCATTCTGCGCGTGCTCACCGACCTCCCGCGTCGGACCGCCATGATCGCTCAGGGCGCCGCCCGTGCGGCCCGGTTCACGTGGGATCGCGCGGCCATCGACACGCTGGCCCTCTACCGCGAGGCGGCCGCACTCTGACGGAGATCCTATGCCCGTAACCTACCCCGAATCGTGGAGCCGCCTGAACACGGTGTTGTGCCATGACTGGCTCACCGGCATGCGCGGCGGCGAGCGCGTGCTGGAGCTGCTATGCCGCGGTTTCCCGTCTGCGCCCGTCTACACGCTCCTCCACAACCGCGCCGCCGTATCCGACGCGATCAACCGGCACCGCATCGTTACTTCGCCGCTGCAGCGACTCCCCGGCATCCACGAGCGTTACCGGTATTTTCTGCCTACATTCCCCGCGGCCATGGCGACGCTCCATCCGCCCGCGGCCGATCTGTTGCTCAGCACCAGCCACTGCGTGGCCAAGAGCATCCGCGCGGTTGGCCAGACTCCCCACCTTTGCTACTGCTTCACGCCCATGCGCTATGCGTGGCTCTTTCAGGACGAGTACCTGGGCGGCCAGCCGGTGAAACGCCTCCTGGCGCAGCCCATCCTGGCGTGGTTGCGGAGCTGGGACCGCCGCACGGCCTCGCGCGTCACGAGCTTCGTCGCCATCAGCAAGCACGTTCGCGAACGCATCCGCCTGTTCTACGGGCGCGAAGCTGAAGTCGTCTACCCGCCCGTCGACCTTGATCGCTGGACGCCCGCGCCGGACTCCACGCCCGGCGAATTCGATCTCATCGCTTCAGCCCTGGTGCCGTACAAGAGGATTGATCTGGCCGTGGCCGCCTATGCCCGGCGGGATCGGCGCTTGAAGATCGTGGGCACCGGTACCGAATTTCGGCGGCTCAAGGCCATGGCCACCGCCAACATCGAATTCCTCGGCTGGCAACCCGACGAAGTACTGCTCGACCTCTACCGGCGCTGCCGACTCCTCCTGTTCCCGGGCGAGGAGGATTTCGGCATTGTGCCGCTCGAGGTGCAGGCGTGCGGCCGACCGGTGGTCGCCTACGGCCGCGGCGGCGTGCTGGAGACCGTGCGGGATGGGGTCAGCGGGGTCTTCTTCGGCGAGCAGACGTCGGAGGCACTACGCGACGCCCTCGAGCGGGCCGGCTCGATAGCCTGGGACCCCCAGGCCATTCGCGCCCACGTGCAGCCGTTCGGCATCCAGCACTTCCTCAACGATCTCGACCGCAGTATCCAGGCGCTGGTGCGAAAGTAGATCCGATGGGCACTCTCAGTGTCCACCGGCCAGGGATGGCCGGCTCCAGATCCCGTCAGGCACGACTTGGAGCCAACGGTCCTCCACCGATAGAGGCCTGAGACGTAAACCTGACAGACTACCAGGCATCGGCGAACCGGCTACGGGCGCGGCGCCGGCGCCACCGCGGAGGCAGCCAACCGTGCGGTGATCTGCGCGTCGGGCGGGAAGGCGCCGTTCAGCGCAACCAGCCAGCCGTCGGCCTCGCCCTTCTTCCAGGGCTTGAGGGTGGCGGTGGCATCGTTCCCGTTCAACGTCACTTGCGGCTTGGCTTTGGTTCCGCTGATGAACAGCACGGTCGCGGGCGCGGGGTCATTCTCCTTGGGCAGGTAATCGCCGCCGAACGCGTGGTACTTGATGTCGATCTCGCGCGAGTCCTTCACGGCCCAGCGTCCCATCGAACAGGCGCCGTCGGCGACGATCCTCACGCCGCCCGGCTCCTGAAAGCCGTAGACCTGGTAGGTCGGCAACAGGTTCATCGCCACGTAAATCTTCTGCTTGGGGAAGGTCTGCAGGAGCATGCTGGCGCCGGACTTCGCGCGCTCGATGACCGCGCCGGACTTTTCGAGGCGAGCCAGGCCCATCTGGGTCAGCGTGGTGTCCTGCCATAGGCCCTTCTCCTTGGCATAGGCCGCCGGATCCTGGCCGTTCACGGTAAAAGCGTCCCAACTGGCGACGAGGGTGTCGTCGCCGGTCTTGTAGGTCACGGCACTCTTGTCGCCCGAGAGTTTGCCCTTGCGGATATGGGCCTGGAACTTCTCGAAGCTGCCATACTCGGCCGCGTCGCCCATCTCGACGGCAAAGCCGGAGCCGGCATCCTTGAGCTTCTCCAGGACGTCTTTGGCGATCGCCGTATCCTTCTTGCAGAAGTGGGCGTTGATCACCAGCGCCGGGGTGATGCGCGTGCCCTCGTGGTAGGCCTGCGCCTGCGGCATGCCCGCCTCCAGCGTAACTTCGGCATCCCGGCCAAGGTCATCGGTCGGCAGCGGCCGGATGGCGAGGTAGGAAACGCCGTCATGCACGGTAATCGTCTGGCCGTACTTCGCCGTGGCCGGCAGACCGGCGACCTTCGTGTCGTCCACGTACACTTCCCACGTGGGCGCCGGCAACTCGTAGTCAAACAGCGCCGCCGTGCACTGGACGCTCTTGATCGGCTGGGCGGGGACCCTGCCCTGCCCGAAGGAATGCTCGCCGGCCTGCACGACGATGACCCCGGGGTTCGGCCGCGCCAGCATGATCAGCTTATTGCCGTTCTGATAGGTGCGGTACGTGCCCTGTTCGCTCATCACGCCGGCGCCGTCGTTGCCGATCTGGGTCTGGTTGAAGCCGATGCGCATATCGAGCGTGCCGATGTCGCGCATGGTTGACGGCAGTTCCGCCTTGCGCCGCCACTGCCCGAGCACATGAATGCGCTGGGGCGACCGCCGGATGCTAACCAGGCCGTAGTTGACGCCGAAATAAGTGCTCACCCAATCGCCGTCGGCGACGACCTTTTTCTCGAGCAGGGCCGACCACGGCAGGGGCTTTTCATCGATGATCTCGGCGAACCACGGGTCGGCCCACGGGCCGGACAGGCTCTGCAGGGCCACCGTCTCGGGCGGGTAGTCGTGTCCCCAGGCACTGATGGGACGCGGGACGTTGCCTTTCGCATCCGCACCAGCGGTCAGGGCGGGCAGTGTGCCGGTCTCGACGTCGCTCAGCGCGCCCCGGGGCGATAGCACGTGCAGGATGTCGTAGAGCCCGTCCTGCTCGCCGAGTACGTGCTCATAGTAGGTGCGGCTGGCGGGCCCCATCAGCTTCTTCAGGTTGGGGTGGTAGCCGTCGGCGAGATCGTTCACCGTCTTGGTGATGATGCTCCACCCGGCCATTCGGTCCTCGGGCTGCTCGCAGAAATCCGGGAAGAGCTTGTTGCCGGCCGTGGCAATGGCCCAGTAGTAATGATCAATGTACTCCTGCCCCACCCCGGCATTGTGGGTCCACATCCAGAACGGGAACTGCATGAGCCCGGCCCGGCCATCCGCCATGGCGTTGGCCGAACCGATGATCTGGCCGTTGAGGAGCGCGCCGGAGGAGGCGCTGGAGTTGAAATTTGCGGTGCTCATCATGCGGGTGAAGCCGGACCGGTAGTAGCTCTTGTTGCCGCGCCAGTCGCCCGTTTTCTTGTAGTAGGTGTAGCCTTGGTTCCACACGGCGACTTTGCCTGTGGCATCGACGCCGACCCGCGGATCGTCAGACATTGGGTGAACGAGTTTGCCGGAAGTGTCGCCGAAATCCTTGCGCTGCTTGTCTGTCATCGCTGTTTCGCGGTCGGGCATCAACCAGGCGGTCCACGAGCGAATAATGGATTCCTGGACCGGCCCCGGCATGGCGGCGCGGAAGTTGTACCAGGCGGTGATGTTGTTCGCGGCGGTCAGGTGGCCGTCCCAGTAGCGCGGCGGCTGGCCAAGGATCCAGTCGAGCCAGGTGAGGTAGACCGCGTAGTCGGCGTCGAAGGGCTCCTTGCGCTGCGCGGCTTCGCGCGCGCCCACTTCCTTGGCGCGATTGATGACATACGGCGGCACGACGCGATAGTAGAAGGGCTCCAGCTTGCCCGACTCGAGTGTCATGAGTTGTTTGACATGCTCATACTGCCAGTCCGGCATCCACGCCGGCTTGGCTATGAACTTCTCGTTGAGCCGGGCGATCTCGGCCGCGGTCGGCACCACGGCCGTGGGCGCGCCGAGGGGACTGGCCTTGTGCTGCGCCGCCAGGGCCGGCACATCCGCCGGCGCGGGTAGCGGCTCGCGGGGACCCTTCGACAAGCTCAGGGCAGGACGCTCGCCCTCCAGGCCGGGCTTGAAGGTGACGGCCAATTGCGGCTGCTTGATCAGGATGGCGCGCGGGCCGGTGCTGCTGCACCACTCGTAGGCATCGCTGCCGCTGAGGTAGCGCGCATCGTAGACTTCCTGTTTGCTCAGCACGAAACCGCAGTCGGCAAGCACGCGCAGCCGCTCGGCCAGGGTCTTGCCGTAGGCTGGATCGGACAGCACAGCCGTCACGTCCATGCGTTCGTCCGGCTTGTAGGAAGAAACCTCCGTCGGGCCGAACGGGGTGGCAAAGCGGTCTTCGTTCGTATCGGAGGCGCCGAATCGTTTCCAATAGACGGCGCCATTGATGGCGGCGTTGTAGGTCGGGCCGATGGCCGCATCCGCCTGCCACGGCTTGCGCAGGACATAGGCCAGGGCGTGCCAGTTCGGGCGCTGGGCCCGGTATAACTTGTCGCAGTCCCAATTCATGCGGTAGCGGTAGCCGTCCGCGCAGGGGTAGTCCTGGCCGCCCGAGCCCGTGGGCCAGAGCTCCTCGTCGAGGAAAGGCAGGACGAGTTCGACCTTCTCGATTGCCTTGCCCTCGCCCAGGGCAGCGGCGATCTTCTCGGCGGCGCCGGGAAAACGGACGAGCAGGTTGCGGTGCACCGCGTCGAAGGCCAGCGGGCCGGGTTTGACGCCATCCCAGACCGCGGTCTGGCCGCGGTTCGTCACGACGTTGTCCTTCAACATCCGTGCGCCGTTCTCGGCCACGGGGATCGGCTGGTTCCAGTGCGCCCGGAACCCGCTCATCCCCGCGCACTGCGGCTGGTCGAAGACCAGAGTCTCGGCGCCATACGCCGTCGTTACGACACCTGCCAGCATTGCCATCACGCCTCGCATCATGTTGAATGACTTCACGTTCCTTGCTCCTCCGTGGCACGGGCGTCCCGCCCGTAGCCTCTTCCCTTTCGCTGATCCGCCCGCTTGGGCTACGGGCAGGTCTTCCGGTGAAGGCGGGCGCCACGCCAAGTAACGACCCACTATCCCCCCGCCCTCTCACCTGAACTTAAAGACCGAACCTGGCGGCCATCATTGCCAATCGCCTCTTACACCGCGTCGTGCTCATTCGAGCTCTCCTCCCGGGCCTGACTTGGCCCAGCAGCCCCTCCCTGCTATCGCCTCTGATATGGAACGCAGAATACTCCCACGCTCACCCCGAACGCAATGTTCGAAGGGCGCCGGTGACGGGTTAAGAAAAGCCTTACCTTTGCGTTGACAAGCTAATAGTCATTGGCGACAATTTTTATACCTTAGGGTACGGCATCCCAAGCGGAACCGAATCTGAGGTGTGAACGATCTAGCGGCCTCCAGGGGGGAGGTCCTGCTGGCCAGGGAGAGATAACCCGAGCCCGAAACGGAGGACACGCAATGAAGAGTATCCTGATAGGCGTCGTTGTGGTTGGATCGTTCATGGCGGCGTTGCCGGCGGGCGCGGCAAACCGCTACGTGTCGGCAGCATCAGGCTCGCCGGCCTCACCCTACACGAACTGGACGACGGCGGCGACCCGGATCCAGGATGCCCTCGACGTGTCCGTCGCCGGCGACACGATCTGGGTGACCAACGGCACCTATAGCTCCACCATCCCCGGCGCCAACGGCGCCATGCTCAACCTCACCAACGCCGTCACGGTCAGGAGTCTCAACGGCGCCGGCGCCACGATCCTTGACGGCGGCTACCCGGACGTGAACAATCGCTGCGTCTACATCGGGAACGCTAGTGCGATCCTCGATGGGTTCACTCTGCGCAACGGCTATGCGACGGGCGGCTCGCTGGCCAACCATGGCGGCGGCTGTTTCCTCGCCGCCGCCGGAACGGTGCGCAACTGCCTCGTGGTCGGCAACAGCGCCGATGGCAACGGCGGCGGCATCTACATCAACAGCAACGGCAGCGTGATCAACTGCACCATCAGCAGCAACACCGCCCTCGGCGTGTCGGGCGGACTCTACGCCGCCACCAACGGGACCATCCAGAACAGCATCCTTTACTTCAACACCGGCGCCTCGGATGCCAATTACCACACCAACGCCCCGGTGACCTTTTCCTACACCTGCTCCACGCCGGTCCCGGCCGGCACCGCCAACACCGCCAGCGATCCGCTGTTCGCCAACCTCGCGGCCTTAGACTGCCACATCGCCACCAACTCGCCCTGCAAGGACGCCGGCCTGTTCCAAACCTGGATGACCGGCGCGAAGGACCTCGACGGCCAAGCTCGCGTTATGGGGCAGGTCGACCTCGGCGTGGATGAGGCAACCCGCTACTTCTACGTGGCCAAGCACGGCACGAACACCAACGACGGCACGCAGGCCAACCCGTGGGGTACGATCCAATACGCCGTGACCAACGCGGCGATCGCGGCAGACGACACGATCCTCATCGGAGAGGGAACATTTACGGAGAGCGTGACCTTCCCGAGTCCGGGCAGCAAGAACGGGCTGACGCTCAAGGGCGGGTACAACACGAACGATTGGACTTGGGCGCCGGCCGCCCACCCAACCGTCATCAAGTCGGTAAACACCAGCACCGACGTTATCTACTTCCGCTCGCAGGGCCACACGATCATGGGCGTCACGCTCACCGGCGGCCGCTATGGCGCCTACGCCGACAACGGTATCGATACGCGTTACACCTTCTCCCACTGCACGATCAGCAACAACGTACAGGACGGTATTCGAGTCTGGGCCAATCCCGTTGACTTCCTCATCAAGAACTGCCTCATCGTCAAGAATGGCGGGTACGGCATCTTCTACACGCAGGATGGCGGCTCCAGCTACACCAAGGAGGTGTACAACTGCACGATCGCGGACAATAGCCTGGCGGGCATCTACGACAACTACCAATACGGGCGAGGCCTCACGTGCTACAACAACATTATCGCCAACAACGGGAACGGCATCAGCCGGCAGGGTGGAAACCCGTTCACCGTCGCCAACTGCGACGTGTACGGCAGCATGAACGATAACTTCGGGCGGGTGGATGCGCCGGGCATCACCTTCGGGGCTGGCAACATGAGCGCGTTCCCCGCCTTCGTCGGAGCCGGCGACTACCATCTCCAGAATGGTTCGCCCTGCGTGGCCTACGGTCAGGACTTGACGGCCTCGGCTATAACCGACGACCGCGACGGCAACCCCCGGTATGCCCCCTATGACATGGGCTGCTACCAGTCGTCTTACGGGGCCGCCGCCCGCTCTGCCGCGACCTACGCCGACGCCTCGATGCCCGACGAGAGCGGCGATGGCCAAAGCCCGGCAACGGCCAAGAAGGTCATCGGCACGGCCGTCGCCTTTACCGCTCCCGGCGGAACCTGCTGGGTCGCCGCGGGCACGTACCACGAGAGTTTCTTCATTCCCGCGAACGTGACGGTGAGCGGCACAAACCGCGCATCGACGATCATTACCTCCGCCTGGCACACGGTAACCATGCTGGAGACCAACGCCACGCTCCGGGGGGTCACGGTCGGCAACGGCATTCGCGGCGTGGACATCGCCAACGACAACGCGACGGTCCAGAACTGCGTATTGCGCACCAACACCTACGGCCTAGTCCAGAACCGTCCCGGCACCAAGGTCTACGAGTGCATCATCACCAACAACACGACGTATGGAATCTATGGTCCCGGAATCACGGGCGCGGGCGGCGTCGGCATGACCGTCCGCAACTGCCTGATCGCCCGGAACGGAAACAGCGGGGTCTATCTGGGCTGGGACAACGGCGGGGCCAACTGGTCCCAGTGGTTGAACTGCACGGTCGTCAGCAACGGCCTGCACGGCTACCAGGCGCGCGTCTACAACTCCCAGGCTTACATCACGAATTCGATTTTTGCCGGAAACGCTGGGTATGGCACCTACGTCTCCACGTGGGGGTCAGCGAAACAGTATCTCAACTATTCCTGCGAGTTCGGGAACGTAAGCGGGGCGAACTACGCGGACAACGGTCAGACGCCCCAACTCGGCGGCAACATGGTCAACTCGGATCCCACGCTCGACAACACCTATCACCTGCTCTTGGGTTCGCCGTGTGTGGATGCCGGCATCAACATTGCGTCGATCACGAACGACCTCGATGGCACGGCGCGCGCCAGCACCAACATCTTCGACATCGGGTGCTACGAGTCGTCATTTGCCCCGCCGCCGCATTATGATGCCGTCTATGTCGATGCCTCGATGGTCAACGACACCGGGGCTGGCACCAACTGGACAACCGCCAAGAAGACCATCGGCGCGGCGATCACCCTCCTGACGTCCACCGGGACAGTGTACGCGGCGTCGGGCCTCTATGGCGAGGCGGTCAGCATTCCCGCGAACAACACCGTGGCGGGCACGGACTGGACCAGCACGATCATCTCGAACTCCGGCAACGTGATCACCCTGAGCGCGACCAACTCACGGCTCCGCGACGTGACGGTGGTCGGCGGAACCTACGGCATTGCCATGTCCGGCGCCGGGAACTTTGCGACGCACTGCATCGTGCGTAACAACGCCAGCCACGGCGTGTATATGACTGCCGCCAGCAACCGTCTCGACCAGTGCATCGTGCGCAACAACAACCAGTGCGGGATCTACGTTGTTACTCCCGTCAGTTGCAACTACACGGTAGACCGGTGCACCATTGCCAGCAACACCAGCCACGGCATCTACCAGCAAGGCGGCAGCGGGAGTTCCCCTGCCGGCATCATCCTCGACTCGCTGATCGTCAACAACGGCGGCGACGGATTCTCCACCTGGACGGACAACAGCACGCTGGGCACCAGGATCTATAACTGTACGTTCGCCAACAACATCGGTAATGGCATCTACGACAACTACCTAACCACGGCTGTCGACATCCGCAACTGCATCGTCTACGGCAATGCGACTTCCGGCATCCGGCAGTTAAACAACGGGCACTCGGGCGGGTTCAACGTTACCAGTAGCTGCGTGTTCAGCAACGCGCAGGGGAACCTCTCGTACACGCTGGCGAACGGCACCATGAAGTTGCTGACCGGCTGCATGACGGCCAACCCGCTGTTCGTGGGCGGCAACGACTACCACCTGCAGGCGAACTCGCCGTGCCTCGGGTACGGCACGACCAACAGCGTGCTCGGGGTAGCCGTGAACGACCTCGACGGCGTGGCCCGCTCCGCCCCCTTCGACATGGGTTGCTACGAATCGGCGTCCAGCCCGGTGACGCGAACCCTGACGCAATATGTGAATGGCGCCTCCGGGAACGACGCGGCCGACGGCACGACTCCGGGAACTGCCAAGCTGACCATCGGGTCGGGACTGGCCCTGACGGCACCCAGCGGCACATGCTATGTGGCCGCCGGGACGTACCGCGACACGGTCATCCTCCCCGCCATGGTTGCCCTGGAAGGCGCGGACCCGGCCACCACGATCATTACCAGCGCATGGCATGTTGCGTACATGCCGGAGAGCAACAGCGTGGTCCGCAAAGTCACCCTGCAGAACGGGTACTACGGTGTTTACCAATCCGGCAAGTACGACACCCTCGACCAGTGCGTACTCCGCTATAACAGCATCGGCTACTACCTGGACGGCGCGTACCAGCAGGGGTGGAACGCGTTGATCAACCGAACCGTGGCCATCAGCAATACCAGCCACGGGGCCTACGTCTTGCAGGCCGGCGTGACCGCCGTCAACAGCCTGTTCGCGAGGAACGGCGGGGACGGTCTGCTCATCAATTCGGACAACCCGCAGACCTACAGCCACATGAACTTCTGCACGTTCGCGGACAATGCGTCCAGCGGCTACGAGGATAACAACGGGACGCACTTTGCTACCACCCTCACCAATTGCATTGTCAGCGGCAATGCGGTGAACGGGATCCGGTTCGTGCGGACATTCAACGACCAGATCAGCTACTCCTGTGTCTACGGCAATGCCGGGGGCGACTTCTCCTCGTTCAGTCTGACCATCGGCGCGGGCATGATCACCAACCAGTGGCCGGTGTTCCACGTTGACCCCCTCGGCAACAACTACGCCCTGGCCTGGAACTCGCCTTGCCTCGATTGTGGCACAAACATCAACATCACGAACGACTTGGTCGGCGTCCTCCGGCCCCTCATCGGCCGCAAGCCCCTCGTGGGCTCCGGTTACGACATGGGGGCCTACGAATACGTCCGCCCGCCTAACGGCTCGATTTTCGAAGTGCAGTGATCCACAGGGTCCGGCGTGTTCCCTCTTGGAGCGGCGCGGCTTCCCGCGCCGGCTCGGAACGCCCAGTCCTCACCGTGAGCGCCGGAGCCGGAAGCGGCTCCGCTCCCGACGTGTGGACGGCCTGACGCGACACGCGCACGCAACGTTCTCGGAGCGGCGCGGCTTCCCGCGCCGGCCTGCCCTGAGCGCCATCGAAGGGCCGGAACGCGAAGGCGTTCCGCTCCACGCTCCAAGGGCGTTGCGTATACCTTTTGACAGCCCAACCGCCATTTGGCATAATCCCGCACAGTTAGATACGGTTCCAAAACCGGGCACGAAGCCTTGGACAAAACGATAAGCCTCTGGGGAGAGGTTTATCGGCCTAGGCGGAGGGTCCGGGAGCGCAGCGGAGGGCGCACTAATGAAGAAACTGCTTATCGGCCTGCTTGTGGTTGGATGGTTCGGGACGGCCCTTACGGCTGGCGCCACAAACCGTTACGTATCAGCAACTTCGGCATCGCCTACCCCACCCTACACGAACTGGACGACGGCAGCGGTACAGATCCAGGACGCGCTCGGGGCGGCCAAAGCCGGCGATACGATCTGGGTGACCAACGGCACCTACACCTCCACCGGCGCCCTCACCAACGGGGCCATGCTCAATCTCACCAACAGCGTCACGGTCAAGAGCATGAACGGCGCCGGCGCCACGATCATTAACGGCGGCTACCCGGGCGTGGTTAATCGCTGCGTCTACATCGGGAACGCAGGCGCAATCCTCGAGGGGTTCACCCTGCGCGGCGGCTATGCGGCAGGCAACGCGCCAACCAACAACGGCGGCGGCTGCTACATCGGCCTCCCCGGGACGTTGCGTAACTGCCTTGTGATCGGCAACATCGCCGACGGCAACGGCGGCGGCGTCTACATGAGCACCAACGGCAGCGTGGTCAATTGCACGATCAGCAGCAACACGGCTGCCGGGGCGGCGGGCGGACTCTACGCCGCCACCAACGGCACGGTTCTGAACAGCATCATCTACTTTAACACCGGCGCCGCGGACGCCAACTACCGCACCAACGCCCCGGTCACCTTTTCCTACAACTGCGCCACGCCGCTCCCCATCGGCACCGGCAATACCGCCAACGATCCGCTGTTCGTGGATGTGGCCAACACCAACTTCCACATCAAGGCGGGATCCCCCTGCATCAATGCCTGTCCCAACGATGCGACCGCCTCCTGGGCTTACAACCTGGCCAGGGACCTGGACGGGCAGGACCGCATCATCGGCGGCTTCCCGGATATGGGCGTGGATGAATTCACCCGTTACTACTACGTTTCCAAGAATGGCGCCAACGCCAACGTCGGCTCCGCCGCCAGCCCCTGGCTCACCGTCAACTACGGGGTCACCAATCTGGTCGTGACCAACGGAGACACCATCCTCGTCGGCGAGGGGCTCTACGTCGAAAACGTCAACTACGCCGCCACGGGGAAGAGCGGGCTGACCGTGATCGGCGGCTACAACACGAACGACTGGTCCTGGTCGCCGACCGCCCACCCCACGATCATCAAGGCGACCAGTTCGGCCAACGACGTAATCACGTGGAATACTGCGCCGCAAACGCTGATGGGCGTCACCCTCACCGGCGGCAACCGCGGCATCTACGACGCCGCAAACATCAACAACACGCGATTCACCGTGGCCGGCTGCATCATCAGCAACAACGCGGCTGAAGGTATTCTTATCAACGGGAGTAAGTGCGCGCTCTTCGCCATCAACGACCTGATCGTGAGCAACGGCACTGACGGTATTGGGTTCCACGTGGACAATGCGGCCTACGGTTCGCCTATCTACAACTGCACGATTGCCAACAACGGCGGCAACGGCATCTACCTGAACTACAATACGATCGCCGTGGATATTCGCAACTGCGTGATTTCCAGGAATGGCAAGTCGGGGCTCATACAAAATCCGGCTCAAACGCACCAATCGACGACCGTGAGTTACTCGACGATCTACGGCCACACGATCGGCGGGGACATCCTGGCCCGACCCGACTCCAGCCTGCGCGGCAGCCAGCAGCAGTTCTCCGCCGGCCTCGGAATGATGACGGCCGATCCCCGCTTTGTTGGCGGCGGGGACTGCCACCTTTCCAGCGTATCCCCGGGCGTCGGCAATGGGGCCGATCTCACCTCCCTGGGCGTCACCACGGACCTCGAGGGCAATCCGCGTTCGCCTCCGTATGACATGGGCTGCTACAAGTCGACCTACACGGCAGCGCCCCGCCTGTCGGCGACCTTCGTGGATAGTACCGCAGCCGACGATACCAACGATGGCTCCAGTTGGGGCACCGCCAAGAAGACCATCGGGACGGGATTGGCCCTGACGGCCTCGAACGGCCTCTGCCAGGTCGCGGCGGGGACCTACCGCGAGAACCTGTTCATTCCGAATGCCGTCAGTCTTTCCGGCGCCGGTCGCGAACTCACGATCGTGGCCAACACGGGCGCGTGGCACATCGCAACCTTCGCGGACGGCAACGGAAAGATTGCGCACTTCAAGCTTACGGGCGGCATTCGCGGCGTGGATATCCTCTCTCAAAACAACACCGTCGAGGACTGTATTCTGGCCAACAACAAGTACGGGCTGGCCTATGTCCGGATGTTGAGCGTGCTCAACAACTCCATGGTGACCAACAACACTTACAACGGCATCTGGGGCATCAACCCGGGGGCCATCGGCATGCACAACCCCGCCCTGGTGGCGCGCAACTGCCTGATCGCCCGCAACGGGGACAGCGGCATCTATACGGCCTGGGACAACGGCGGCAACGATCACACCTTCTGGCTCAACTGCACGATCGAGTCCAACACCCTGCACGGCTACCAGGCCGCCGTATATGGGCAATACGCGTACTTCACCAACACCCTGCTGGCCTATAACGGGGGCTACGCCACCTTCGTTACCGGGGGCGGCAACCCACTCACGTATCTGGACTACGACTGCGTGTACGGCAACATCCAAGGCACGCATACCAACCAAAGCGGCACGATCACTCTGGGAGCCCACATGGTGAACGCCGATCCGCAAGTGGATGGCACTTACCATCTCATTTATGGGTCACCCTGCGTGGACGCCGGCAAGAACATTGCCTCGATCACCAACGACCTCGATGGCACGGCACGGGCCAGCACCAACACCTTCGACATCGGGGCCTACGAGTCGGCGTTTGCCCCGCCGCCGCATTACGACGCCGTCTACGTGGATGCCTCGATGCCCAACGACACGGGGGCCGGCACCAACTGGACAACGGCCAAAAAAACTATCGGCGCGGCGATCACCCTCCTGACGTCGACCGGGACGGTGTTTGCGGCGTCGGGCCTCTACAACGAGTCGGTCAGCATCCCCGCGAACAACACCGTGGCGGGCACGAACTGGACCAGCACGATCATCTCGAGCCTCGGCAGCGTCGTCACCATGGGCGCCACGAACTCCCGGCTCCGCGACGTGACGGTGGCCGGCGGGACTTACGGCATTGCCATGGCCGGCCCCCAGAACTTTGCCACGCACTGTCTCCTGCGGAACAACTCGGGCAGCGGGGTATACATCACGGTCCCCAGCAACCGCGTCGACCAGTGCGTCATGCGCAACAACCAGTACGGGATCTGGGTCAACACCGCCGTTAGCTGCAACTACACGGTCGACCGGTGCACCGTCGCCAGCAACACCAGCCACGGGATCTACCAGCAGGGCAGCAGCGGGAACTCCCCGGGCGGCATCATCCTCGACTCGCTGGTCGTCAACAACGGCGGCGACGGGTTCTCCTCCTGGACGGACAACAGTTCGCTAAGCACATGGATCTATAACTGCACGTTCGCGAACAACACCGGCAACGGCATCTACGACAATTACCTCACCACAGCCACCGACATCCGCAACTGTATCGTCTACGGCAATGCGACCTGCGGCATCCGGCAGGGCAACACCAGTCACTCCACCTTGGGCGTCACCAGTTGCTGCGTGTTCAGCAACGCGCAGGGGAACTTCTCGTTTACGCTCGCGAATGGCACCATGAAGGTACTGGCCGGCTGCATGTCGGCCGACCCGCTGTTCGTGGGCGGCAACGACTACCACCTGCAGGCGAACTCGCCGTGCCTGGGCTACGGCATCACCAACGGGGTGCTCGGGGTCGCCGTGAACGACCTGGACGGCGTGGCCCGCTCCGCCCCCTTCGACATGGGCTGCTATGAATCGGCGGCCAGCCCGGTAACGCGAACCCCGACGCAGTATGTGAATGGCGCCTCCGGGAACGACGCGGCCGATGGCACGACTCCGGGAACAGCCAAGCTGACCATCGGGTCGGGTCTGGCCCTGACGGCCCCCAGCGGTACCTGCTACGTGGCCGCCGGAACGTACCGCGATACGGTCATCCTCCCCGCCATGGTTGCCCTGGAAGGCGCGGACCCGGCCACGACGATCATTACCAGCGCGTGGCATGTTGCCTGCATGCCGGAAACTAATAGCACGATCCGCAAAGTCACTCTGCAGAACGGCGACTACGGCGTTTACCAGAACGGTAAGTACGACACCATCGACCAATGCGCGCTCCGCTACAATAGCATCGGTTTCTATCTGGACGGCGTAGCCTATTCCGGCTGGGCCGCCTCGATCAACCGGACCGCGGCCATCAGTAATTCCAGCCACGGGGTCTACGTCTCGCAGGCCGGCCTGACGGCCATCAACTGTCTATTTGCGAAGAATGGCGGCGACGGGGTGTTCATCAGTGCGGATAATTCGGGGGTCTACAGTCACATGAACTTCTGCACGTTCGCGGACAACAACGCTAACGGCTACGAGGAGAGTAATCCGTCTCAATGGGCTACCACCCTCACCAACTGTATCGCCAGCGGCAATGCGACGAACGGGATTCGGTTCGTGAGGCTGAACAACGACGCAATCGGCTACTCCTGCGTTTACGGCAATGCCGGCGGCGACTTCTCATCGCTGAGCCTGACCATCGGCACGGGCATGATCACCAACCAGTTGCCCCTGTTCCACGTCGACGCCCTCGGCAACAAGTACGCCCTGGCCTTTAACTCGCCCTGCCTCGACTGCGGCCTGAACATCGGCATCACGAACGACCTGGTCGGGGTCCTGCGGCCCCTGATCGGCCGCAAGCCCCTGGTGGGCTCCGGTTACGACCTGGGCGCCTACGAATACGTCCGCCCACCGAACGGCTCGATCTTCGCAGTGCAGTGATCCGCCGGTTCCCGCAGCCTATCGGACTTAGGACCGCGGGGCACTCTCAGTGTCCACCGGCCAGGGATGGCCGGCTCCAAATCCCGCCAGACACGATTTGGAGCCGGCGGTCCTCCGCCGGTAGAGCCTTATGCGACCTGCCGAGACGCAAGTGCGACAGGCTGTCAGGATCGTGGCGGGCAAGATTCCAAGGTAGGGCGTGGGCTGCCTGCCCGCCGTCGCGCTACCAAAGACACCCGCAACACGTTCAACCCCCCGAATCCTTAGCGAAGCGGGGAGAGTTGCGCCGAAGGGTTAGAAAAGGGCTTGACTGTAATAACCTATTGGGTTATAAGTATCCGCATGAAGGCGCACTACCGGAAACGCAAGACACGCTATGAGTTTGAGCTGACAGG
>CAITUY010000246.1 GCA_903895695.1 uncultured bacterium | reverse complement strand
TCTACCCCATCAGTCCTTGCCTGATAGGGTAATGCCATCCGAAGAAAAATTCATACCATCTCCTTTGGCACCGGCAGCCGACATTTCGGCGACAAAAACATCCTCGAGGGACGGGGCGATGGCTTCAAAACGGCATTCCCCGGCACCTTGTGATGCCAGCCAGGCTTGCGCTTCCTGACGTTCGTCATCACCGCGGATGGCGCGGAAGTGCAGGCGGTCGCCATAGCGGACGAGTTGCGACGGTGTCCATCGTTGCTTCAAGGCGCGGTAGGCCTCACCGAGATTCCGGCAGTCGATCCGGTAGAGCTGGCCGGGCAGGCGGGCCTTGATCTCGGCCGGCGTTCCAGTCTGCACCAGCGTCCCGCGGTGCATGAGTGCGACGCGATGGCAGCGCTCCGCCTCGTCGAGATAGGGCGTTGTCATGAAGACGGTCACCCCCTGCGACAGGATGCGGCTCAGGATCGACCAGAACTCGCCGCGCGAGACCGGATCGACTCCGGTCGACGGCTCGTCCAGGAAGATGATCTCCGGCGTGTGGATGAGCGTGCAGGCCAGCGCGAGTTTCTTCTTCATGCCCCCGGACAAGGCCTCGGCCAGGCGCTTGCGGAACGGGGTCAAGCGCGTGAATTCGAGCAACTCGTCACGGCGGGTCCGGAAATCGCCAACGCCGTGGATATCGGCGAAGAACTCGATGTTCTCATCGACGGTCAAGTCGCCATACAGTGTGAACGCCTGGGAGAGGTAGCCGATGCGGGCTTTGATCGCCTCCGCATCGCGGACCAAGTCGAGGCCCAGCACCGTGCCGCTACCGGCCGTTGGCGTCAGAATCCCGCACAGCAGGCGGATCAGGGTGCTCTTGCCGCCGCCGTCCGGACCCACGAGGCCGAACATCTCGCCTTTCTCCACGGACAAGGTGACGCCGGTCACGGCCTGCACCGGGCCGAACGCGCGGCATAGTCCGGCCGTCGAAAGGGCGGGGGGCTCTGACGGGGCCGGGGTCATGAGGTCACCCGAACGGGCCCGTCATTCCGACGCCATCTCCATGTACCCATCGGCCGGCATGCCGGGCTTGAAGACCCCGTTGGGGTTCGGCAGCGTAATCTTGACGCGGTAGACGAGTTTGGCCCGTTCATCGCGCGTCTGTGCGTTGCGGGGAGTGAACTCGGCCTCTGTCGATACAAAGCTGACGGTGCCCGTGTAGCGTTGCGGGCTGCCATCCGCGCAGACCCAGGCTGCCTGGCCCAGGCGGACGCGGTTGAGCTGCGTTTCGGGGATGTAGACGGAGAGCCAGACTTCATCCAACCGGGAGAGGGTTGCCAGAGCCGTACCCGCGGCCACGACCTCGCCTTGTTCGGCGCTCTTGACGGTGATTGTGCCGGCAATCGGCGCACGCACCGTGCAGTCGTTGACGGCCTTCTCGGCCTGGGCCAGGCGAGCCCGGGCAAGATCGACGGCCGCCTGGGCGGCGCGGATTTCTTCCTTGCGGTTCCCGCTCAGGAGGCGGGCGAGTTGCTGCTCGGCGGCGGCGGCGAGCGCCGAGGTGCGCTCAGCGGAGGCCCGGGCTTCGTCCCGCTGCCTTGCCGTGGCGCTGCCAGCCGCGAATACTTCCTCGACGCGCGCGACGTCCGCCGTGGCGGCTGTGGCGGAAGCCCGGGCCTCGCGGAGTTGTTCACGGCCGCGCTGAATATCCTCGTCACGGCTACCGGCCAGCATCAGGTCCAATTGAGCCTGGGCCTGGGCCAGGGCGGCCGCGGATTCGTCGCGTTTCAGGGTGTACGGTACCGGGTCGATCCGCGCCACGACCTGGCTGGCCTTGAGCGATTGGCCTTCCTCGATCAGCAGCTCGGCCAGGCGTCCGCCCACTTCAGGGCCGAGCCGAATCTGCGTGCATTCGATGGTGCCCGAACCGGCCGGGACCGGGCCGCGCGCACATCCGGCCGCGAGCGCCGCGGCGAGCGTGAGGGTTCGGTAGGCGTGAAGGCGGATATTCATGGGTGACTCCTTCGCGTAGGGTGCAGCGCCGTGACATCACGGCCGTTTCTTCGGAGCGCGTGAATGCTGCAGGAACCATTGATAGAGGGCAGGGTTGCTATACGCCGCGGTCCATGAGTCGTGCCCGGCGTCAGGATAGACGGTAAACTTGGGCTTGCCGCCTGCCTTCCGGAGTGCCTTGACCATCTCCTGTGATCGGCTGAGCGGCACCGCTTCATCTTTGGCCCCATGGAAGACCCATGCCGGCAGGTGAGCGATGCGGGCGGCATCGGCGGGATTGCCGCCCCCGCAGATCGGTGCAATGGCGGCGAACTGGTCGGGATGCGCGGCGGCAAGAGTCCACGTGCCGAAACCGCCCATACTCAGGCCGGTTATGTAGATTCTCCGCGTGTCGATGCGGTAGCGTGAAACGACGTCATCCAGAAGGCTCTCCAGCGTGGCGGTCTGCAGTTTGTTATTCCACCACTCATCCTTCGGGCATTGCGGTGACACAATGACAAAGGGCAACGCCTGTCCCTTTTTGGCGACGAGCTTCGGCGGACCATGTATCGCAACCTGGCTCAGATCGTCGCCGCGTTCCCCGGCGCCATGAAGGAACAATATGAGCGGCCACTTGGCCTTTCCCTGCCGGTACCCGGGAGGGAGATACAGCCAATACTTGGCCCGAACGGTAATCCTGACTTTCTTCTGAAACGAATGAGGATGCTGACCCATGCTTTTTACCTCCGACTTACGACTGGTCGCCGCACTATACGGCGGGCCGCGACGCCAGTCCACCCGGTTTCTGCGATCGCGCGACGCCCTGGCGATGACGGAGGGCCGCCCGCATGTCGACTGGCACATCGTGTCTGCCTCTTCCTGCTTGCGATGGGTGATGCCCGAGGAGTACACAGGAGGGCATTCCATGGAGGGATCCCTATGCTGCAGTTTGTGGTTGATCAGGCGAAGTGTACGCGGTGTGACCTCTGCGTGCTCGATTGCCCGTCGCAGATCATTGAGCGGACCGGCGATGCGGTGCCGTTCATCCGGCCGGAGAACGAGGAACGCTGTATCCAGTGTCAGCACTGCCTGGCCGTCTGTCCCCCGGCCGCGGTCTCCATTTTCGGGCGTGATCCTGTCCGCAGCCTGCCGCTGACGGATCGTTCCTTTCCTGACGCTGAGAAGATGATGGCCCTGGTTCGCGGCCGGCGGAGCGTGCGGCGCTACCGCGATGAGAATGTGGATCCCGCCCTGGTGCAGCGGCTGCTCGACGCGCTCTCCAATGCCGCCAGCGCGATCAACCGGAGGGCCCTGACGTTCACGGTGATCGACGACAAGGCCGTGATGCAGAGGTTCCGGCTCAAGGCCCTCAAGGGGCTGGCCGATGCGGCGAAGGCGGGGCAGGTTCCGGAGCGGTTCGCCTACCTGCTGCAGGCTGTGCCGGCCTGGGACGAGAAGGGCGTGGACAGGATCTTCCGGGGCGCCCCGCACCTGCTGGCGATTTCCGCTGCTCCCGAGTCCGTCTGCCCGCAGGAGGATGTGAATCTGGCATTGGCTTACTTCGAACTGATGGCCCAGAGCGCCGGCCTGGGCACGGTCTGGTGCGGCATGGCGAAGATGACGCTGGAAGTGTTGCCGGATCTCAAACAGGCTGTGGGACTGGTGCCGGGGCACTACTATTATACGATGCTGTTCGGGCTGCCGGCGGTCCGCTACGCCCGCACCGTGCAACGGGACGATGCCGCCCGTATTCGGCGCGTGCAGGTATAGGGGTCTGAAGAAGTCTGGGAAGAGTTAGTTATCGTCAAGGAACAAGGGAGGGGTAGCGCATGAAAATGAAGAACGTAGCTTCCATCTGTGTCGGAGCCATTCTGATGCTCGTGTCCACCGGCCTTGCGGCGAATAAACCGGCGGTGCTTTTTTACGGCAGCCTCCACGACTCCTATGTCGTCAAGCCTCTGGTCGGCATGGGCGTGGACGTGGATGTGTGTGGAGCAACCCAGTTGGTGGAGCGGCTGGCGAGCGGAAAGTACAATGTGGCGGTGGTCGGCGACTACATGGGCGGGGAGCATGGAATAGCGGGGGATCCGGAGCGCAAGGCGCTCGACGAGTTCATGGCCCGGGGCGGGGGTGTGCTCATCACGAGACCGCAGCAACCCTACCTGGAGAAGTGGACCCGGATGAACGAATGGCTGACACAACTGGGCGCCCGGCCGCGCTGGGACGTGCTTCAGGATAGCGATCCGTCGAACGTCGTGACGGATGTCATGAACGTGCAGCATTCATGGAGCGACCAGATCGACCCGCGCGTCAAGGCGGGGGTGCGCGGCGTCCTGACCTACATCTGGTCCAACAGCGGCGGGAAGGATCCGACCCAGTCTTACGACTTCGGCCCGGAGTGGACCGTGCTGGTGCGCGGGGCGGCCTCGATGAGATCAGCGCCGGACAAGCGTCACGAGGAACCGATCCAGCCGTGGGTCCCGAAATCCTACACGAACGCCCCGGCATTGCTGGCGGCCCGGGACGTGGGCAAGGGGCGCATGGCCGTGACGGCAGTCCCGTATGCGTGGGCCTTCTCTGCCTATCCGTCAGACTGCCCCTCGATCGAGATCATGTTGAGCAAAGGAACGCCTGGCAAGCCGAGCGACTGGCTACGGGTCTTTGCGAATGTCTTTCAGTGGCTGGCTGAACCGTCGCTGAAGGCCGGCATGGGTGGCGCTCAAACCCCGGCGCTCGTCCTGAATCCGCCGTCGCAGGTCTGGGAGATTCCCCCCGCGTATGATTGGAGCAAAATTGAGCCGCTCAAGGAAGCGCCGCAGACGCCGGGACTCGTCGGGGCGAGAACCGTTCTTTCATCCGGAAAGGGCACGGTGGCCGAGTACGTGAAGGAAGGGAAGGCGGCCGGGCTGCGATTCATCGTATTTCTCGAGGATAGCCTGAAGATGGACCAGGCGCGGTGGGACAAGCTGATCAAGGAATGCGACGCCGCATCGAGCGACGACTTTGCCGCGATCCCGGGGCTGACCTACGAGGATGCCCAGGGCAACCACCTCTACGTGTTTGCCGACGACGTGCGGTTTCCCAAGCCGGCAATGCTGCTCAAGGACGGACGCCTGGCGACGACCAACACGGTGCGGACCGCGGTCTATTTTGACTATATCAACGAATTGATCGTCCAGAAGGCCCTCACCGGCTTCTGGAATCACAAGGCCAATTTCATCCCCCCTGCCGACTACAAGCTCTACAACTCGTTCCCGGTCTTCACGCATGAGGACGGCAAACCGGTGGACGACGCGATGGATGATTTTCTCTACCTGCAGGGGATTGGCGGCTGCCAGGCGATCCTGGCTTTTGAAATGATGAGCTCACCCGCCCAGGTGTCGCGGCGCGTCAAGGACGGCTGGCGGGTGGTGTGGATGCGGGATCCCAAGGATCTACGCAATGGCAAGTTCCGCGACGGCGCCTGGTCTTTCTGCGGGATGGGATCACAGTACATCACGCAGGGCCCCTCCATTCTGGCCTGGTCGGCGGTCAACAACATGGCTGAATCGCATGGCCTATGGTGGCGTCCGGACGAGTGGGAGTTCCGGATGCGCCTGAAAGTGGCGTCGGACGCCGGGTTGAAGTCCGTTGAAGTCCGGGATGCCGACCGCAGTGTGTTGCGGCATTGGCTGACCAACGGGGATAAGACCTTCGAACGCGATTTGGTGCTGGCCAACTCGCAGCAGCAGGGCTTGTTGCTGATCGTGGAGGATACGCAGGGACGCAAGGCCGTCAGCATGGCTTACTGGAATCGGAACCTGATGGGGCAGGAGTTCATCTGCAGCGACCGCTGCAATTTCCTCGGCGACTCCCGGTTGCGCTCCAAGGCGGGTGAACAGATGTGGACGCCGGCCGGGTTCAAGGGAAACATGGGCGTGACGCCCTCGAAGGGCCGGCTGGACATGAGCGTTCAGCCTGCCATTTCGCTGACCCAGCCCTCGCCGACATTGCCGATCGACGGGCAGCCGATAGGCTTTCCCGTGTGCACCCTGAACTTCGAGTTGAGCGTTCCGGGCGAGTATCGCCATTTCTTCGCTTATCCAACCACGTACCTGATGGGACCCGATATCGCAATGGGGCAGGGCAACTACCGCCTGGCCTATGATCCGGCGGACGTGGCCAGCGAGGTCTCGCCGCTCGGGCACCCCTATGGCCGGCCTTTCATGGATTGCGGCAACGCGTGGTCGAGTTGGTATCGGCTGATTCCGCCCTGCAAGGTCTCGGGTTGGTCCCGGACGGTGGCCGGCAACTGGATCCCGCCCAACGCCTTCCGGATCGGCTGGCATGAGACTGACGTGACCTTGAAAGACGCCGTCACGTTCGACGAAAAAGCGGGCATGCAGATCATGTATCCCGACATGGCCGGATGGGTCTTCTATCGCGATGGCAAGCCCGTCGCTTCGCCGGGAACGAATGACTTGCCGTTTGCGCCCTTTGAGCGCGGGGTCGTCGGCATCCATGAGAATGTTGGCGGCTGCGAGGTGCTGATCCCCATGGAAGGACCGCTCCAGTACCGCTACTTCCGGAACGGGAACTTCACCCTGAGTTACAAGCCGCCGCAACCGCGGATGGAGAAGGGCAGCCGGATCCATTACCAGGTGGCGTTTGCCGGGGTGAAAGGCGGGACATCCGCGGCGAAGCTGCTGGAGTTCGCCGAGAAGTTCGGCGTGACGAGACCCGGCCAGACAGCCTATGCCCCGACGCTCACCCGCGGGAAGCAGTTGGACAACTACCTTGTGTGGCGTCTGGACGGGAAGGAAGGGAACGGGATCGAGGCGAAGATCCCGAAGGTGGACCTGCCGGGCCTGCTGACCTGCTCTGTGGAGGGCCTGAACGATAACTGGTCCGTTCAGCTCCTGGACCGGGGCCGGAAGCTGGCGCCGCCCGAAGTGACGGGCAATACGCGGTCCCTGCCGATTCGGGAGGGCCGGGCCTACGCGCAGCTCGACCTGACCGACGCGGACAGCGACCTCTTCATCGGGCACCCGGTGACGGCCGACAATCCGGACGCGAAGCTGCTGGTGGCATGGCAGGAGCCGGGCGTGTGGTGCGTGGAGGCGCATAATCCTGGCGATAAACCCATGAAGGTGAAGCTCAATGCCAATCCCGGCTGGACCGTCTTTGATTTCAAGGAGACGGTTGAACTGGCAGCGGGGTCAAGCCGGGTGTGGACGGTGAAGGCACGGTAGCTTGTCAGGGAGACAGCATCATGGCATTGCGCGTGGGGGTGATCGGGTACGGCGGACGCATTTCGGGCGTGATCAAATCGTGCATCCGGGCCTTGGACGACACGGTGAAGGTGGCGGCCATCACGGATATTCGTAACGACGAGATCCGCCGGCAACTCGGCGCCGAAGCGGAAGGCATCACCTTCTACGACGACGCGGACCGGATGCTCGATTCCGAGCGGTTGGATGGCGTGCTGATCGGCACGCGCTGCACCCTGCATACCCCCATGGCGATCAAGGTCATGTCGCGCAACCTGCCGATGTACCTCGAGAAACCCGTTGCCGTGAACTTGGAGCAGATACTGGCTTTGCATGAGGCCTCCAAGCGCTACACGGCTCCCTGCGTGGTGTCGTTCCCGTTGCGGCTCAGCCCGCTCGCCTTGAGGGCGAAACAGTTGATTGAAGAGGGCGCCATCGGGCGCCTGGAGCATATCCAGGCCGTCAACAACGTGCCGTATGGTTCCATCTACTTTGATTGCTGGTATCGGGATTTTGGCACCACGCAGGGCCTGTTCCTGCAGAAGGCGACGCACGACATCGACTACCTCTGCTTCGTCGCCGGGGACCGGCCGAAGCAGGTCGCGGCGATGATGAGCCGCGCGCGGGTCTATGGCGGCGACAAGCCGGCCGGCCTGCACTGCACGGCGTGCGACGAATTCGAGACGTGTCCTGAAAGCCCGTTCTGGAAGAACAGGCAGACCGGCCTGCAGCCGGGTTGGCGCGGCAACGCCGATCATCCGTGCTGCTTCAGCGTGGATATCGGCAACGATGCCGTCGGCTGCAACGAGGATTCGTCGTCCTGCCTCATACAGTTCGAGTCCGGCCTCCAGGGCGTCTACACGCAGAACTTCTTCGCCCGCCGCGATGCCGGCGCCCGTGGGGCCACCCTGATCGGATATGATGGCACCATCCATTTCGACTGGTACACGAATGTGCTGAAGCTGACCCGCCACCACGAGAACGAAACCGTGTCCTACAAGATGGGTTCGGAGACGGGCGGACATGGCGGCGGCGACATGGAACTCGGATACGACTTTTTGCGGGCGATAAGGGAGCAGAAGCCCAGCCGCAGTCCGCTGGCCGCCGGCATCCAGAGTGCCCTGGTCTGTTTGACCTGCCGCCAGTCGGCCGAACAGCGGCAGTTCCTGAACGTGCCTTACCCGGCGTGAGGATCATTCATGTACAAGGCTCTGAACTACTGGGTGTTCGGCGGGTTCGCCGGGGAGAAATCGCCGCTTGAGTTCATCGAGTGGGCGAAGAAGGCCGGTCTCGACGGAGTGGAACTCACGGTTGGCGACGCCATCAAGACCGACGTCTCCGAAGGTGACTGCCGGAAGGTGGCGGAGTTCGCCCGAAAGCAGGGCATCGGGCTCAGGACCCTCGCCACCGGGTTCTATTGGGGGACATCGCTCGGTTCGCCGGATGAGTCTGAAAGACGCCGGGCGATCGACTTCACTAGGAAATACCTTCAGATCGCAAAATGGCTCGGTGCTGAAACCGTCTTGGTTGTGCCCGGCACTTCACGAGTCGCTTGGGACCCGAGCCGCCCCGTGACCAACTATGAGACGGTCTGGCAACAGTCCGTGAAATCCATCCTTGAGCTTGAGCCCGTGGCTCAGGATCTCGGGGTCAGCATCGGGCTGGAGAACGTCTGGGGCCGTTTTCTGTTCTCGCCGGTGGAGTGGCGGTACTACCTGGACCAGTTCAAGTCGGGCTGGATCGGCATGTATTTCGATGTGGGCAACTGCTTGCTGTACGTCAGGCCACAGGACTACATCCAGGCGCTGGGAAGCCGGATCAAGGCCGTGCATATCAAGAATTGGCAGGGTGACTCGCTGGCCGGCGGGAATCTGCACGGGTTCGGCGAAGACATCAACACGGGCGAGGTCGACTTCCCGGCAGTCTTCAAGGCGCTGGCGGAAGCCAAGTATGCGGGGCCGCTGACGGCCGAGATGATCCCGTTCTCACGCCTCCCTGATCTGGCGATTCCCGACGCCGGGTTGGCTGCCAGGACGGTCGAGCAGTTCCTGAAGCTGTGCCGATAGAGCCAGGACTTTCAAATTCTAGTTGACTATACTTTTCCAGTCGCGGGTCACGCGTGGTCGGGCTTACTGATTGCCTTTAGACGGTCGTCGGATCTGGTGCGGAAGTCTGTCTGCGCCGTTTCGCTCAGGAATGATCGCCGAATGAGATCGGTGGAAGCATCCTCCCTGGACTGGAACTGGTCAAGCAGCCGTTCGGCGCGTGCCATATTCATCCCGTAGACCTCCGCCAGGTGCAGGAAATCCGATCGGCCATAGAATGCGTTCTTGTGAAAATGCTCGCTCTCATGGGAGTCGAACAGCTCAAGGGCGGTCCGGCCCTCTTCAGGGAAGTGCAGGGACGTACAGATCAGGTCGTAGGCCGGTGTCAGGATGTGGTCTCCGAACTCGCTGCCATAGAGCGAGAAGTTCTTTAAGTGCGCATCACCGTTCGAGAAGACGTAGTTGAAGGCAATCCGAACAAACAGCTTCTCCACCTCCACAGGGTATGCCTTGCAGTACTGCTTGAGAATGCGTCCCACTTCCTCATAGGTGCCGTCATACTTGTAGTTCCTGCCCCTGGTCTGCTCGGACCGATTGGAGAGCTGGCAGAAGTCCTCCTGGGGAATCTTGTTTCCATCACGTCGGTCGAATCGGCGGGTGATGTACGCAAGTTCTCCGTCCGCGAAGTGGATCACGGCGTTCACGGCCGTCGTGATGCCGAAGACCTGCGCGGCAATCTGCATCGTGAGGTGTTCATTGGCCGGCACATCGCTCTTAAAGCGGGGGATGTCCGCGGACGGTACGGGTTTGAGGATATACTCTCCATCCTTGTCGGTGGGCACGAGTCGCCCGCGGACCAACTTCAGGGATATTTTGTCCTGGATTCCCGAGATGGACATATGCTCGGCCGCCTTCATCCGGAACTCGACCACGTCAGTGCGATTGAACTCGAGGCGGAAAGGGAACCTCCGGCTGCCGCCCGCCAGGGCTCTCTCGGCCACGCGCGTGTACCCCTCCGCGGGTAACACGGCCATAGTTGACAGGCAGCGGAACATCTAGGCCTCCGTCTCCTCAACAACCGTGACGTCACCGATGGTGTCGCTGTGTGCCGTTTTGAGCAGGCGGCCGAAGTGATCGTTCTCATCGAGCTTCAGCTTCCGGCATTGCGTGTCTTTAAGGATTCCCTCGGCAAGAAGCCCAAAGAAAAAGGGGAACAAGACCGCGGAGGTAAAGGGCTCAGACCGCTTTGGAAGGGTCAGGCTGATCGCATGCGTTTCGGGTGACGCGAGATATTCGGCATCATAGGCGAATCGGTAGCCGTCCGATAATTCCTCGATGCGGCCGGCAAAGTGCCCGCCACTGAAGACCTTGCCGCTTCTGTTCACTGGCTACCTCTACTCCTTGACCTGGATGCGAAACTCCATCCCCAGCGCGTTCAGCAGTCGTTCCAGTATCGCGACCGTTGGGTTGCCTTTCCCGGCCTCGATGTTGCTGAGGGTGTGAACGGAAACTCCTGCGATCTCGCTCAACGCCCGCTGATCGATGCGGAGCGATACGCGTCGCTTCCGGATCAAACGACCTGACTCCATGGAATTCATTTAGATGAATACTACAGTGTTACGGCGGAGACTGGCAAGCAATATTCTATCACAGAATCATTATAGTGAGCATGGACTGCGTAGATACCAAGCGGTCGTTGCACGACTATGGAAATACGAAGCCGAATATAGGGGGTTGGAGGAATGCGCGGGCCGCGCTCCCCGACTACACTGGCACAACTTGAATCAAGGCAGTGTGACGAGCGATGCACAGGAGGACTTCGCGATGAACAAGGAACGAGGGGTGTTGTTGGCGGTGATCGCGTGTACAAGCGGCATTTGCCTCACGCTGGCGTCGGCAAAAGTCGCGCAGACGTTGGATTCGCAGCCCAACCCGGCAACCGCGACGGCGTCGCAAGCCCGCGCGGTGAGCCCGCCGGCCGTGCATCACATCTTGATTGAGGTCTCCGATCTCGGCAAGGCCATCCAGTTCTATGAGGGCGGGCTCGGGTTCACGGTCATGTCCAATAGCGGCGGCTTCGCCACCCTGAAGGGCAAAACCGTCGACATCTATCTCTCGGTCGGCCATCACGCGTGGGAAAAGGAGCGGAGCGCTGCCGGGCAGCCCGGCCAGGGAATGTACCCGCACGTGCTGACCGACGATGTCCCCGCTCTGGTCGCAAAGCTGAAGGCCGCCGGCTACCGCATTGTGGATGAACCTCGCACCTACTCGTGGGGTGTGGAAGCGTTCGCGGCGGATCCCGATGGCTATGTCTGGGCCATTGTGTCCATGCACGAATAGTGCCGCCCCCAGGTTGACGCTATGAGGACCCTCAATGCACGGGCGTGGCTCGCACTCGCCAGTCTCGCCGTCGTGATGGGCCTTCTGTTGTTTGTGCCCGCGGGGACCGTTCACTATTGGCAAGCGTGGGCGTACTTGTTCATCTTCATGGGCGCATCGGTCCTCATTACGCTCTATCTCATGGGCAAGGATCCGGCGCTGCTTGAACGGCGGATGAGGGGCGGCCCGACGGCGGAGAAGGAACCCGTTGAGAAGCTGATCATGCTGTGTACGTCAACCTGCTTCATCGCGCTTCTTGTCGTGCCGGCGTTCGACCACCGTTTCGGATGGTCCACCGTGCCGTTCGGCGGTGTTGTGGCCGGACAAGCGCTCGTTGCGATCGGATTCCACCTCATCTTCCGCGTGTACCGGGAAAACACGTTCACGTCAGCCACGATTGAAGTCGTGGCGAATCAGAAGGTCATATCAACCGGGCCGTATGCAGTCGTCCGCCACCCAATGTACGCGAGTGCATCCCTCTACTTGCTCGGCACGCCGCTGGCGCTCGGCTCCTACTGGGGCTTTGTGCCGATCGGTGCGATGATGCCATTTCTAATATGGCGGCTCTATGACGAGGAGCGCTTCCTGGCCAGAAATCTACCCGGATATACTGAATACCAGAAACAGGTCCGGCATCGTCTTGTGCCATTCGTGTGGTAGGTAAGGCAGGCGACTCTGTTGAATGTCGCGCCCTGAACCTTGGCCCCTTTACAGTCCGACCCCGTTGGATTGCTGAGTTGCCAAGTGAGACGGTTGGCGGGAGATGGAGCGGGACGACGCACTTCATGGCCGGGTCAACCGCATTGGCAAGAAGCTCGATGGGTTGGGTGGGTGCTGGTGAGCGTACCAGACTTGTTTGTTCTCTTCAGGGCTGACCCCGTACACTCATTATTCTATCAACTAAGGGTGACCCCGTGCACTCACCGTGCACTCACCGTGCACTCTGCCGTGCACTCTGCCGTGCACTCACCGGTAACAATCTGTTGAAGAACCCAGACGGACGCCGAGGCCGGCGTCCCTCCCAGTTTGAATTCGTGCGTTTCCCTTGCAGTTCGGGAGGGTCGGCGGCCTCGCCGACCGTCTGCATGATGGCCAGACACGCCGTCGAGATGTGATCCCTCACGGCTCGGCAGGAAACGTTCAACGCCAACTCTCAACGCCAAACGTCCAAGTTCATTGGTGCCTTCACTTGAACGTTGAGAGTTATGCGTTGAGCGTTAGACGTTTTCGTGGTTTTCCGGGATTCGAGGGGTCCCCATAGACTTGTAGCATAGGGTGCCCTATTGTGTGGGCATATGAGCAGCACAAGTCCGGCAGCGCCAGAAGCGGTCAAGTCCAGGAATCACACGGTTTGGGTGTGGTTGGCGGCCACCGTCCTCACGAGCAGCGCGGCGCTTCTGACTCGTTATTGCCGGATTCCTGCCACCAGCATCGGGTTCTGGCGTGTGGCGGGTGCCAGTGTGGTGCTTGCCCCATGGTGGTTCGCGGTCTGGCGAGCCGACGGAAGACCCCGTGTCCTGTCGCGGGGACCCGTCCTGGCCGGGCTCTTCCTGGGGCTGCACTTTGCGACGTGGGCCTGGGCACTCCAGCACGCGACCATCGCCAATGCCATGCTATTCGTCGGGCTCCAGCCGTTGATGGCGCCCTTTCTCGCGAGGCCGCTCCTGGGTGAACGGCTGAACCGGTGGGAGATTGTGGCGTGCCTGCTGGCTTGCGCCGGCATGGTGACCATTCTCGGGCGGCAACTGACGTGCGAGCGGGGGCAGTTGGCCGGGTCGGCCATGGCGTTCCTGTCAGCCGGCCTCTGCGCCTGCTACTTTGTGCTCACGCGCAAGTACCGGCCCCACCAGCATGCGATGCTGTTCACCCTGCCCGTGTACCTCGTGGCGGCGGGCGTGCAGGCGATCGCCGGGTTTGCCATCGATGGAGGAATCAGCGTCGGCAGCGCGGGGACGCGGCTGGCCTTGCTCGGGCTCATCCTGTTCCCGACGGTCGGCGGGCATACGCTGGCCATCTACCTGCTTCGCCACGTCAAGTCGCAGATGGTCACCCTGTCGATCCCGGCGCAGTTCGTCCTGGCCACCACCGCGGCCGTGTTCCTGTTCGGCGAGAAGCCTTCCGCCTGGATGATCGCGGGAGCCGTGCTGGTGCTGGGCGCCGTGGTGCTCGGCGTGCACAAGAGTGGCCGGGCCGCGCCTGCGACGGGAACGCAGGCGCTTCGATCTCCGGTCTGTCCAGAATGACGCTCCTGCCAAACCGCTGGGTAGGAAACGTGCAACGCCCAACTCTCAACGCCAAACGTCCAAGTTCATTGGTGCCCTTACTTGAACGTTGAGAGTTATGCGTTGAGCGTTAGACGTTTTCGTGGTTTTCCAGGGGACGCATTTGACTCACCGTGGATTTGACTCTTGAAAAGCTCCTGAGCAATAGCTATAGGCGTTCAAGAGCTACAGGGGGGTTCTGGCAAAACACGTGAAGCAGGAGGTCCAGGATGACTGGGGCATGGCTTGGAATCGGCTTGGCAACTGTGGCGGCGAAGCTCGCCTCGTGGTCTCTCCGCGTGACGACCAGCGCCAGGAGCGGGCACTCATGAGGAAACTCGTTGCGGTATTGCTGCTCGCCATGGCCGTTTCGACGCGGATTGGCATGGCGGAGGTCACTGCCACGGGCGGCGCGATCACGACCAACGGCTTCTACGCCATTCACGCCTTCACCAACATAGGGACCAGCGCATTCGTCGTGACCGGCGGGACGCTGAACAACTGCGACGTACTGGTCGTCGCGGGCGGTGGGGGCGGCGGATCGTATCTGGGCGGCGGCGGTGGTGCGGGGGGCGTGATCTACACGAATGGCTTCACGATCGCGGGTTCCAATACCGTTACGGTCGGGGCGGGCGGCACCGGCACGATCGGAACGAAGATCGTCGGCACCAACGGGGGCGGCAGCGTGTTTGGAGCCTTGACCGCCGCGGGTGGTGGCGGTGGCGGTTGCGACGGCAAGTCAACCCCCGGCGGCGGGTCGGGCGGCGGAGCCGGATACGGGATGACAGGGGGGACGAACGTGCCTGGCCAGGGGTACAAAGGCGGCGACGGCGCGTCCTCGGGCTTCAACCCCGGCGGCGGCGGCGGAGCCGGCGCGACAGGTCAGAACGGCATCAACAATGCCGCCGGCAACGGCGGCATCGGGGCAGACTACTCCGGTGTCTTCGGTGCCAGTTTCGGGGCGAACGGCTGGTTTGCGGGTGGCGGCGGGGGCGGACATTACCTCGGCAGCGACGGCACTGGCGGCCAAGGTGGCGGCGGCAACGCTCCCACGAACAATGGAGTCGCCAATACCGGCGGCGGCGGCGCCGGGGTGTCGGGCAACAGTGCTACGACGAAAGCCGGCGATGGCGGTTCCGGGATCGTCCTCGTGCGCTATCCGGTGTCCCTCACCACGGCCCAAGCCATCGTGCATGCCTCCCTGACGGCGGCGCTGGCGCTCTACAATCAGGCCGACTTTACACCCGCTAACTGGACTATCCTGACCGGCTACAAGTCCGCCGGCGATGCCGCGATTGACGCGGCAACGGACTTGGCCGGAGTCACTGCGGCCATGAACACGGCCATCGCGGGAATGGCGTCCGTCCTCGGCGCGGTTAAGGGCGGGACGATCACGACCAACGGCTTCTACGCCATTCACGCCTTCACCAACATAGGGACCAGCGCATTCGTCGTGTCCGGCGGCACGCTGAGCAACTGCGAGGTGCTGGTCGTCGCGGGCGGCGGCGGTGGCGGATCGTATCTGGGCGGCGGCGGTGGCGCCGGGGGCGTGATCTACACGAATGGCTTTACGGTTACGGGTTCCCGTACCGTTACGGTCGGGGCGGGCGGCATCGGGACGTTCGGAAACAAGATCGTCGGCACCAACGGGGGCAGCAGCGCGTTTGGAGCCTTGACCGCCGCGGGTGGTGGCGGTGGCGGTTGCGACGGCAAGTCAACCCCCGGCGGCGGGTCGGGCGGCGGAGCTGGATACGGAGTGACAGGGGGAACGAACGTGCCTGGCCAGGGATACAAAGGCGGCGACGGCACCTCGGGGAGTCCCTACAACCCCGGCGGCGGCGGCGGAGCCGGCGCGGCAGGTCAAAACGGCGGCGCCAATGCCGGCAGCGGCGGCATCGGGGCAGACTACTCCGGTATCTTCGGTGCCAGTTTCGGGGCGAACGGCTGGTTTGCGGGTGGCGGCGGTGGCGGACACTACAACACCGGCAGCGACGGCACTGGCGGCCAGGGTGGCGGCGGCAACGGACCCACGAACAATGGGGCCGCCAACACGGGCGGCGGCGGCGGTGGGGTGTCCGGCAACAACATCAGCACAAAAGCCGGCGATGGCGGCTCTGGCATCGTCCTCGTGCGCCATCCGGTATCCCTCGCCACGGCCCAAATCATCGCGCATGGCACCCTCACGGCCGCCCTGGCACTTCACAATCAAGGCGACTACATGGATGCCTACTGGGACAAACTGAACGCCTACAAGTCGGCCGGGGATGCGGCGATCGACGCGGCGGCGGATTTTGCCGGAATCAGTGCGGCCACAACGACGGCGATCTCGCAGATGAATGCCGTCATGGGTGTGATGAGGGGCGGCACGATCACAACCAACGGCTACCAGTACACGCACACCTTCACGAACGTCGGGACAACCGCCTTCATCGTGACGGGCGGCACACTGACAAACTGCGAAGTACTGGTCGTGGCAGGCGGCGGAGGCGGAGGAGGAAGCACGGGCGGCGGCGGAGGCGCCGGGGGCGTGATCTACACGAATGACTTCACGGTTACGGGTTCCAATACCGTTACGATCGGCGCGGGGGGCATCGGGGCGGCGGGAGCATTTGCCGGGGGCCAGGGAACCAACAGTGTCTTCGGAGCGTTGATGGCTATCGGCGGCGGCTATGGCGCCCCGAACGTGGTGGCTACGGGCGGCAACGGCGGCTCGGGTGGCGGTGGCGGATACTCCAAGCCAGGTGGAACGGGAACCGTGTACCAAGGACACAATGGCGGCAACGGCGGCCCTGGGGACTATCCCTATGCCGCGGGCGGCGGCGGGGGCGCGGGTACGGCGGGACAAGTTGGGTCCGCAGTGGTTGGTGTAGTGGGCGGATGTGGTGGTGATGGAGTGGACTACTCCGCCGTGTTCGGCACCAATGTGGGCGCGAACGGTTGGTTTGCAGGGGGCGGTGGTGGCGGAACCTACAACCGGGGGGCTCCGGGCACCGGAGGCAAGGGTGGCGGCGGCAATGCTCCCTCGGTTGGTGCGCAGCCCAACACGGGCGGCGGCGGTGGCGGGTCAAGCGACAATCTACCGACGAAGGCGGGCGATGGCGGCTCTGGCATCGTGATCGTCAGATACCTGCTGGTGCCGCCGCCGCGCGGCACGGTCACGTCGATCCGCTGAGAAGCGCGGGCAAGGGACGCACAGCGTCAGCCCTTAGATATGAGATTAAGATTGAGCGGGTATCGCCCGAATTCCGCTATGGCGTCCCGAAGGGCCTGAATGTGCGTTTCCGGCCAAGGCATGCCTTGATCAGGACCGCAGAAGTAGCCGCCCTCCCGTCCCAGTTGCCAGATCCGTCGATGAACTTCTGTGCGGATGGCTTCTATTGGTCCCGCCGCGATCATACCCGAACTCACGCCGCCCTGCAGTGCCATGCGGCCTGCCGTCCTCGCACGAATAATGTCCAGATTGTTCGCCGTCGCTTGCACCGGATTCAGGATGTCCACGCCAAGTTCCATGAACACATCGAGCACCGGCTCGATGTGGCCGCAACTGTGGAAGTTGACCAACACCCCTTTCGCTTTGTAGAGAGCGAATAGTCGGCGGTACTCCGGCACCAGGAAATCCGCGATGAGCGCCGGGGAGAGGAGCAACCCGCACTGGGTGCCCAGATCGTCAGACATGTTGACCAGTTCGACACCCAACCCGAGGTAGTGCCGGGCGATGCCAAGTTGGAAGTCCATGATCCGGTGCAAGACTTCGCGCATGGCAACCGGCTCCGTGTAGAATCCGCACATCGCGTTTTCCATCCCGAGCAGCATGTAGCATTTCTCCCACAGGGTGTCGCGGTGTGAGCCGCAAAGGAATGCCTCTTCACGGTTGCATCCTTTGACTTGTTCGTAGACCGGCCGGATGATTCGCTCGTCATCGGGATCCGGCCACGCATAAGCCGCAAGGTCGGCTGGCAGGTTGGCCAGCGGGTTGCCTCTGGGGAACCCCATCACTCCCTCGTGTTCACGATGCCATTCGGTGCCCCAGATATCCCGCCAGACAGATCCTACAGGCAGGTGATGACCGCCCCCGGCGAACCCCTCGTGATTGCAGCCCAGGTATCCGACGCCATGGGCAGGACAACCTCCCGTAACTCGTTCCGGACTGTCGAACCGAACTATCCGCAACGCATTTTCTTTGGCGTTCATCGGCGATCCTTTGACGCGACGACCGGCAGCGAAATAACAACCCGGGTCCCGCCCCCGGGTCGCGAATCTATGCGGACCCATCCCCCAAGCGCCTCGACCCGTTCGCGAATGCTGAAGAGCCCGAAGTGCTGCCCGTCAGCCGCCCGCTCCGCCGCCGCAGGATCGATCCCCGCCCCGTGGTCACAGACCTCCAACTCGACGGTCGTACCATCGTGCCGAAGACAGACCGTAGCCTCCGGCGTGGCGGCGTGCTTGCACACATTGAGCAGCAGTTCCCGGGTCGCGTTGAACACCACGGCGCTGATCACCTCGGGCACGTCCTCACCCACCTCCGCCGCCTCAACATCCACCCGGAGCGCGAACTTGCGGTCCATCTCGCGGCCCAACCAGGCCAGGGCTGCCGGCAGTTCCCCGTGAAACAAGATCGGCGGCGACATTTCCGTCGTGATGCTTCGGGTCATCTCGATAGCCTCGCCCAGGGTGGTGGAGGCCAGGGCGAGATGCTGGCGAAGTTCCGGCACGGGGGGCTCAGACAGCGCCAGGTCCGTCTGCATGCGGGCACCGACCAGCAATTGCTGCAGGTGATCATGCATCATTTCGGCCAGGCGGAACCGCTCCCGATGCTCCACCAAGGTCAATTCCGAAGCCAGTTGGCCCAGTTGATGGGTCCGTCGGCTTAGGGCCGCCTGCGAACGCCTGGCCTCCGCGTAGGTCGCGGCCAACAGGTAACCGACCACGGCATTGAATGCCATGAAGATCTGGGCCAGCAACAGGCGGTCGGTTGGCGTCACACCGCCCCAGATGAACGGCCCCTCCCTGACGGCCTTGCAGGCGATCGCAATGATGGCGTACCCGACCACTGCGAACGACACGCCCCTTTGCCCGAACCGAAGGGCCGCCCAGGCCAGCAGGGCCATGAACACATAAGGTCGGGGCATGAGCACCGACGAGCCCACGGAGACGCGCAATGAGAGTACCGCGACACCATAGAGGACGAGGACAAACAGAACGGTCTCGAGGGTCCGCCACAAGGTCAGGCCGCGAAACGCCGTACCGGGGTTCCGATACGCCACGATGAGCGGCGCAACGATCAAGTTGCCCAGCCCGCCGGAGATGGCCCAGGTCTGCCAGAACGGCATGAACGGAGCCACCCCGGCCAGCACGGCGGTTCCCGCTGCAATCGCCGAGGTGACCGCCATTACCAAGGGCACCGTAACCACGAGGGCCACGACATCCTTCACGCGCTCAAACGTGAAGTCATCACCGGCCCATTTCATGATGAACCAGCCGCACGCCCAAGACTCGAGCACATCCGACAGCGTGAATCCGATCGTGGTGCACCAGGGGCGGCCATAGGACAAGTTGGTGGCCGCGCCCACGGTAAAGAGAACGGCCGCAATGGCCGGCCAAAGCCGTCGCGGGCTCAGCAGAAACGCGACGAGTCCGACCCCGCTGACTGGCCAGATCGCCATGACAACATGTCGGGTGTCGGGAAACAGGAACGCGAACTCGCGAGCGAACCCATAGGCAGCCGCAATGAAGACGAGCCGCAAAATATCCGGTCTGTCGATGGCGCTTCGCCGTTTCGCAGCTTGGACGGTGGGCGTCGGCGGTTCATCGTTCACGTATGAATCTTCCACCTTCTGCCGCCCACTGTCCATGTTTACTGTTCACCGCTGCACTTCGGGAGGGTCGGCGGCCTCGCCGACCGTCTGCATGATGCGAGAAGGGTCTTCACGGGGCTGCTAACGCCGCGACAAGTGTGCACCTGACGGCGTAACGGCCAATGAGGAGTTGGGGCGCGCCCAAGACGGGTAGGAGGGGAGATGCAGTCATTCATAACCTGCATCCCGGAACCGCTACTTTGCTCCCCGGTTCCCGTTGCCCCCACCTCGCGTTACACGAGGCAGATGTCAGCGCCCTGGGAGGATCCGTACAGTCTTACCATCGTACGTCCTCCTCTCTTTGACTCGCAGCGTGCGCCCCATGCTCACGCTCGTCCTTCTGCCTATAACGGTAGCGCGTTCGCGGCGGAATCCAAGGGCAATCGGTGAGAAGATGAAGGCCAGGCCCGCCGTCGCTGAAGCTATGGCGGGCAGCCTTCGCCGCTTCTTCTGGCACTGGCGTGCCAGCCGAAGCTAAAAAGGCCGGCCTTGTGGCCGGCCTTTTTGCGAAGGCTGGTAGCGGGGGTTGGATTTGAACCAACGACCTTCAGGTTATGAGCCTGACGAGCTACCGGGCTGCTCCACCCCGCACCGATGTCCGCCCTTCGATCTGAGGAATAACCTCGCGGGCGGCGAACGAGCAAGGACTATAGGCTCTCATTCCGGCGCATGCAATAGAAAACGAAAACAAGTGTATTTTGCCTGCCGTCACCGTTTCGGCGGGGCGTGGATACAGGCGCCGTGAACGGCGTGCGCGGCTTCCATCCAGCTCTCCGACAGGGTGGGGTGGCAATGGATCGTGCGGCCCAGTTCCTCGGCCGTCAGTTCGGCCCGGATCGCCGCGGTGGCCTCGGCGATGAGCTCCGTGGCATGCGGGCCCACGGCATGGGCGCCCAATAGTCGGTCGGTCTTGGCGTCGGCAATCCACTTGACGAAGCCAACGGTACTGCCGGCGGCCATGGCCTTGCCGAGATAGGCGAAGCTGAACTTGCCAACCTTGATTTCCAGGCTCTTCTCTTTGGCGTGCGCTTCCGTGATGCCTACGCTGCCGATTTCCGGCGCTGTGAAAATACACGACGGCACCAGCGGATCGAGGTGGCGCTGGGTCTTGAGGACCGCATTTTCGGCGGCGATGACGCCCTGCGAGGTCGCGGCATGGGCCAGTTGCACGTGACCGGTCACGTCGCCAATCGCGAAGATCGATGCGGCCGACGTGCGGGCATACTCGTCAATGTGGATGTGGCCGACCTTGTTGGTCTTCACGCCCACGCCTTCCAGGTTCATCCCGGCGCTTACCGGCTTGCGGCCGACGGCTACCAGGAGCAGGTCGGCGGTCAGCGCCTCGTCCCCGCATTTGCCCGACACGCCCGCGTCCGTGGCCGCTATGGCTTCCAGCGCCTTGCCGGTCAGCACGCGGATGCCGAGGGTCTTCTCCATGTACGTGCGAACTTCGCGGCGCACGTCGGCATCGACCATCATCAGGATGTCTTCCAGGAGTTCGACCACCGTCACCTTGACGCCGAGCTGCGCGGCCATACAGGCGAACTCGCAACCGATCACGCCGCCGCCAAGAATCAGCAGCGAGGACGGCAGCTTTGTGAGATCGAGAAAGGCTCGGCTCTCCAGAATGCGCTCGTGGCGGGGAATGAAGCCCGGCATGGCGGAAACCGACCCCGTGGCGATGATCGTGGACCGCGTTTCGAGCACGCGCTCGGCACCGGCCGCGTCACGCACGCTCAACCGGTTCCGGCCCTGGAATGAGGCGGTGCCGCGAATGAGCGTTACCTTGTGGGCCTTGAGCAGGGACTCCACGCCCGACCGCAGCTTGCCTACGATTCCGTTCTTGCGTGTAACCATGGCCGCGTAGTCGATCGAGGACGACGTCACGGTCACGCCGAAGTCGCCGGCATGCTTGATGTGCGCGACCAGGTCCGAACAGGCGATCAGCGATTTCGTGGGGATGCAACCCCAGTTCAGGCACGTGCCGCCCGTGAGTTCTTTTTCGACGATGGCCACCGAGGCGCCCAGTTGCGCGGCGCGGATGGCCGCAGGGTACCCGCCGGGGCCGGCGCCGATTACGACAACGTCAAACTTTTCCATAGCTCCACATCCTCAAGCTTGTTCTTGATCGCATTCGCGAACTTGGCGGCCAATGCGCCGTCGATGATCCGGTGGTCGGATGACAACGTCATCTTCATGACTGAGCGGACCTCGATTTTGCCCTTGCGCACCACCGGTTTCTCGAAGGTGCTCGATACGGCCAGAATGGCGGATTCGCCGGGGTTGATGATCGCCGTGAAGTTCTCCACGTTGAGCATGCCCATGTTCGAAACCGTGAAGGTGCTGCCGCTCATTTCGTCGGGCAGCAGTTTTCCGTCGCGCGCCTTGACGGCCAGCGCCGCGGCCGTGTCGTGCAACTCGGACAGGCTCAGCCGGTCGGCGTCACGGATGACGGGCACCACGAGCCCTTCCGCCACGCTCGTGGCCATGCCGACGTGGACCGCGCTGTGCCAGGTCGTCGTCTTGCCGTCGGTCGAACTGTTGACCACGGGGAATTCCTGCAGCGCCAGCACCACGGATTCGAGGACGAAGTCGGTTACCGAAAAACCGGAGCCCTGGCGTTTGAGATCCATGCGCAAGGCCAGCAGTTCGGTCATGTCGGCTTCGACCGTGACGAAGAAATGCGGGGCTGTAAGCACGCTCTGGGTCAGCCGCTGGGCGATGACCTGGCGGATTTTGGTCATGGGGCGGGGGCGTTCCTTAAGGGCGCGCTCCACGTCGTGGACCATGACGCGGCCGCTGTCGCCGGTGCCGCGGACGGAGAGGATATCGACCTTCTCCTTGATCGCGAGCGCCTTGGCTGCGGGGCTGATGCGGCGATCGGCATAGTGCTGCGCCTCAAGGTAGGCGGTCACGTCCTTCTCCACGATACGGCCGCCGGGGCCCGTGCCCCGGATGCGGTCGGGCAGGATGGCGGCATGCTCGGCGCGGGCGCGGGCCCGGGGCGAGATGAGCAAGCGGGCCGGGGCGGCGGCGACCGCCGCGACGAGGGCCGGGGTTGGTGCGGGCGCCGGGGCGCCGGCTGCGGCGACAGCCGGCCTCACGGCAGCGACCGGAGCGGCCGCAGGGGCGGGAGCTGCTGCTGCGGGCGCCGGCACGGCCGGCGGCGGCGCGACGACGGCCGGAATGGGTTCGCCGGGCTTGCCGACGAACGCCACGGTCGTCCCGATCGGCACAGCCTGGCCTTCCGGAATCACGAGCTTGATGAGCGTGCCGTCGTAGAAGCTTTCGATTTCCAGGACGGCCTTCTCGGTCTCGACCTCGAACAGGATGTCGCCCTTCGCGACCGTGTCCCCTTCGCGTTTGCGCCACTTGACGATGGTGCAGTCCTCGGTGGACTGTCCCATTTTCGGCATCAGAATCGGTTGGGCCATGGTATGAAGTCCTCGGGTGCGATGCCTTACAGAATCTCGACCGCGGCAGCCACGATGTCCTTGGCCGTGGGCAGGAACACGGCTTCCAGGATGTGCGATTGCGGCGCAATGCCGTCCTTGGCGCCCACGCGCATCACGGGGGCGTCGAGGTAGTCGAACGCCGCCGCCATGATGTTCGAGGCGATTTCGCCCGTGAAGCTGCCGGTGTTGATGCACTGGCTGGCGACCACGCACTTGCCGGTCTTGCGGACCGATCGGAGAATGGTCTCCATGTCCAGCGGCACGAGCGAGCGGACGTCGACGACTTCCACGCTCACCTTGCGTTCGGCCTGCAGGAGGTCGGCGGCCTTCAGGGCGTCCTGCACGGCAGGGCCCCAGGCCACGATCGTCAGGTCCTTGCCTTCCCGCTTCACATCGGCCACGCCGATCGGGATCAGGTACTCGCCTTCGGGCACGTCGCCCTTGACCGTGTAGAGGAGCTGGGACTCCACGAACATGATCGGGTTGTTGTCGCGAATGGCGGTCTTGAGCAGGCCCTTGGCGTCGCGCGGGGTCGACGGGTAGACGACGTAGAGGCCGGGAATGTGGGCAAACACGCTTTCCAGCGTCTGCGAATGCTGACCGCCATAGCCCTTGCCGCCGCCGACCGAGGCGCGGATGACGAGCGAGATATCGGCCTTGGCCCCGGACATGTAGTGCCACTTGGCGGCCTGGTTGCAGATCGCGTCGCTGGCCATGAGGGCGAAGTCCATGTACATGAGCTCGACCACCGGGCGCAGGCCGACCATGGCGGCGCCCACGGCCGTGCTGCAGATCGCAGCCTCGGAGATCGGGGCGTTGAACACGCGGCGTCGACCGAAGGCCTCCAGCAGGCCCTTGGAGACCTTGAACGCGCCGCCGTAGTCGGCCACATCCTCGCCGTAGAAGATCACGCGGTTGTCGCGCAGCATTTCTTCCACGAGCGCCTCCTTGAGGGCGTCCTTGTAGGTGAGCTGGCCGTTGACGCGTTTGATCTCGGGCAGGGCCTTAACGACCGTGGTCTTGGCGAATTCGGGCGGAACGACCGTGGCGGCGCCGTCCGTGTACATGTATTTGATCACGTCGCGCGGGTCGGGATCGGCTGCCTTGGCGGCGCGGGCGGCGGCGCGGGCGTTGCGTTCCTGCACCTTCAGCACCAGGGCATCGACTCCCTTTTGAGAGAGCACCTTGGCGTCCAGGATCTCCCGCGTAAAGGCCGGGATGGGGTCCACGGTCTTCCAGGCGTCCTCTTCCTCGCGGGTGCGGTACTCGTTGCGCGGGTCGCTCAGCGAGTGGCCATAGTAGCGGTAGGTATCGACTTCGACCAGGTAGGGACCCTTGCCTTCGCGGCAGCCGGCGGCGGCCCGGCGCACGGCGTCGCGTACGGCCATGACGTTCATGCCGTTGACGACTTCGGCGTGCATGTTGTTATCCGCGAATCCGGCGGCGCGGCGGGCCACCACGTCCACGCCCAGCACTTCGCTGTCGGCGCGGCCGGTCATGCCGTAGTGGTTGTTCAGGACCAGGAAGATCACGGGGATGCCGGACTTGCGGTCCTTGGCAAGTTGGTTCGTGAACTGGTACATGGCGGCCCAGTTCAGCGATTCGAGCACGATGCCGTTGGAGTAGGCGCCGTCGCCGGCGAAGCAGCAGACTACGCCGTCGTTCTCCAGGTAGCGGCAGCCCATGGCGGCGCCGGTGGCGATCGGGACGCCGCCGCCGACAATGGCATTGGCGCCGAGGTGGCCGACGGTGAAGTCGGCGATGTGCATGCCCCCGCCGCGCCCGCGGCAGTAGCCGTCTTCCTTGCCGAAAAGCTCAGCCGTGGTGCGGTAGATGTGGTCTTCCAGCGCTTCCTGCAGCAGGTCGGCCTTGGTCTTGGCCTGGCTGGCGGGGAGGCGGGCGCGGAGTTGCTTCTCGTCCATGGCCCGGATGGCGACGCAGCCCTTGGCGACGCTGTCGCCGTGGCCGCGGTGGGTAGAGGTGATGTAGTCAGTGGGCGAGATCCCCCAGCAGCCGCCGACCGAGGCGCCTTCCTGGCCGATCGAAACGTGGGTCGGGCCGCGATAGTCGTAGCCGGCGCAAGGCGCGTAGGCCCCGGAGCGGATCTTCACGATCATCTCCTCGAATTCGCGGATGATGAGCATATCCTCGAGCAGGTCGATCGCTTCCTGCTTGCCGACGGTCTTGACCTTGAGTTCGTCGGCCAGGCTGCCCTTGTACTGGAAGACGGGGATGGATCCGCATTTGACGGTGCGCGGCGTGAAATCGGGCCGCATGTCGCTGAGATAATTCGGCATGGTTTCTGGGGTCCTTTCGTTAAGCGGGCTAGGCGATCGTGACGACGACGCCTTTCTGTTTCAACTGGCGCACCAGTTTCGGCGGCGCGCCCTTATCGGTGATGACCCGCGCCAGCTTGTCCAAATTGCCGGAACGGGCGAACGAGACTTTGCCGAGCTTGGAGCTGTCGGCGAGCAGGATGACCTCGCCGGCGTGTTCCATGACGAGGCTCTTGGTATAGGCCTCGCGGGCGTCGGTGGTCGTGAGGCCGGTCTCCACGGTCAGGCCGATGGTGCCCATGAAGGCGCGGTCCACGTGGATTTGGTCGAGTGTGAAGCGGGTAAGGGGGCCGACAAAGGTCTGGCTGAGCCGGCGGAGTTCGCCGCCCACGAGGATCAGGGCCGGCCCGCCGCCGGCCAGTTCGACGGCCACGCGCAGGGAATTCGTGACGACCGTGATATCGGTGCGGTCCTTGAGCAGCGCGGCCAGCGCGAGGACCGTGCTGCCGCCGTCGAGGAAGACCGAATCTTTGGGCCGGACCAGGCTGGCGGCGCTTTCGGCGATGCGACGTTTCTCGGCCGCCGCGAGGGCGGTTTTGTCGTCGAAGAGCGGCTCTTCCAGGCGGCTGTCGACGGCCACGGCGCCGCCGTGCACGCGGCGCAGGTCGCCGCGGGACTCGAGGTGCACGAGATCGCGGCGAACGGTCGGCGCCGAGACGCCCAGCCCGGCAGCCAGTTCGTCCACGCGCACGATGCGCCGCTCGCGCACCATCTGGCGCAGCTTTTCCAGGCGGCCGGCTGCGAGGTCTTTGGATTCCGGGTTGATCATCTGTGATCCGCAATGATTGATTGCGAGCAAATATAATCACGAACGATCATTGGTGCAAGCGGAAAAATGGAAGGGGCGTGGGCGGCGGGGGCTGTGTCATTCTCAGTCCTGCGTCGGGCGGACACGACGGAGCGTGTCCCTCCAATCCCGGAAAGAAGCCAGGTCGGCAGTTCCCGGAAGTGGAGGGGCGACCTCTGTGGCGCCCACGTCGCAGAGCCGCGAATGAGATGGTCCAGGCCGGACGGATACGTGAATTGGCTGTACGGGGGCGCGGCGGGCTTGGTACCATTTTCACCCATGAAACGGCGTTGGTACTGGGTGGCGGTTCTGCTGGTGATGGCGGGCGTTGCCGCGTGCCGACAGGTCGACATCCGCGAGAAGACCATCGCCGTCCCGCAAATGAAGAACGCGAGCTGCGAGAAGATCGTGGTGGCGGCGTTGGGCAAGACGGACGGTGTGCTGGCCGACCGGATCCATGCCGGCGGCGGACAGGTGACCGTGACGTACGACAGCATGAAGCTCGGGCTCAAGAACTTGGAATTCGCGATCGCTTCGGCCGGGTTTGACGCGGGGACGACGCCGGCCGATTCGAAGGCGCGGGAGGCCTTACCTGCGGACTGCCGCTAGACCATGATTGCGCTGGTCGATCAATTTCTCGACTACGTTTCCTTCGAGTGCGGCCTGAGCCCACGCACGCGGGCGGCCTACGGCAGTGACTTGTCCGGCTTTTCCCGTTTTGCCCAGGCGGCGGGCGCGCACGCCCCGCGGGCAGTGACGCGGAAGCTCCTCCTCGACTACTTGGAGCATGAACGCGATGCCGGGCTGGAGATGAACACCATCGCGCGGCGCCTGGTCGCCATCAAGGTGTTCTTCCGCTACCTGGTCCAGGAAGGGCTGCTCGACAAGGATGTCACCGCGGTGATGGATTCGCCGCGCCTCTGGAAAGTGTTGCCCGGGACCCTGTCTATCCGCGAAGTCGACCACTTGCTGACCTCCGTGCGCGGTGACGACCCGCTGGTCCTGCGCGATCGCGCCATGCTGGAGTTCCTGTATGCGAGCGGTCTGAGGGTGTCCGAACTGGCGGACATGACGCTGGACGACGTCCACTTCGACAGCGGTTACGTGCGATGCACCGGCAAAGGCAACAAGGTGCGGGTGGCCCCGTTCGGGGAGCAGGCCAAGGCCCATTTGCAGCGGTACCTGAACGAGGTGCGGCCGAAATTGGCGGCGGACCGGCCGACCCGCAGCGTATTCCTCACGATGCGCGGTACCAAGCTCAGCCGCAAGACGATCTGGAAACACATCCGGCGCTACGCGCGTCTGGCGGGCATCACCAAGAAGGTATCGCCCCACACGATGCGGCATTCGTTCGCCAGCCATCTCCTGGCGAACGGCGCCCCCTTGCGCATGATCCAGGAGATGCTGGGCCATGCGGACATTGCGACAACCCAAGTCTACACACACGTGGACCAGAATCGGCTGAAATCCGTGCACCATCAATTCCATCCGAGAGCGTGAGGAGCTGCCATGCTGCTGAGCCTGAGGAAGAACCCGTACCGCGCACTGGAGAAGAAGCTGGGTTACGGCTTCAAGAAGCGGGTGCTGCTCGAAACGGCGTTTCTGCACCGGTCGTACCGCTACGAGAGGCGTGACATCGAGGCGGACAACCAGCGGCTGGAGTTTCTGGGCGATGCCGTGATGGGGTTCGTGGTGGCCGCGCACATCTACAAGACGCGCACCGAGGCCCACGAGGGCGAGTTGACGGACCTGCGCAGCCGGGTCACCAGCGGCAAGGCCCTGGCCGCCATTGCCCGCGGTATCGGCTTGGGCGACTACATCAAGCTGGGCCGCGGCGAAGAGCAGGGCGGCGGGCGGCAGCGGGAGTCGGTGCTGGCAGACTGCATGGAAGCGGTCGTTGGGGCGGCCTTCATCGATGGCGGCACGAAGGCGGTGGAGAAGATTTTCACGACGCTATATGCGCCATTGTTGAAGGCGCCGGTCGAGGTGCACGTCGAGAATCCCAAAGGCGCCCTGCAGGAGATCGTGCAGCGGCGCCACGGACACGGACCCCTTTACCGATGCGTGCGGGAGGAGGGCCCGGCGCATGACCGCCAATTCACGGTCGAGGTGCTGGTCGAGGGCGCCGTGGTCGGCACCGGTACCGGTCGCAATCGACGCCTGGCCGAAGCCTCTGCGGCCCTCGAAGCCGTGGAGCGACTGATGAAGAAGGGTAGCGGCGCAGGTTGAAGGTTGAGGGTGGAGTGGGGAATGGTTGCTGGTTGATGGTGGAGGGGGCTGTTCGTAGTTCTTAGTGCGTGGTTCTTGGTTCACGGTCACAGGGACGGTGACCGCTGAACAATCCCGGCTCGCGGGGCCGCTCGCCCAAAGAAACAAACGTTTTCTAGAGTAGTTGCGCGGAATGGGCGACGATTCGGAAAGAAACAAGCCATGAGCACAGCGCCTTTCGACGCCACATCGCGCCCGATCGCCGGGGACCGGTCGCCTCGGCTCCCGGTGATTGATGTCACCGATCTCTACCATCCGCATCAGGACGAAGGCGACAACTTCGACATCCTGGCCGCCTATGCGCTCCCGGAGATCGACCTCCGGGCAGTGGTTCTCGATTGCACGGAGCCTTTCCGGCAGCCGGTCGCCCTGGACCCGGGGCCGGGGCTCTGGCCTGATCCCCGGGGGCCGCGCGATCCCGGGTTCATTCCGATCCTGCAACTGAACTACATCTTCAACCGCAACGTTCCCTGCGGGGTGGGTCCGTTCACCCGGATGACGTCGCCAGCGGACCGCATGGAGGGCGTGCCGGGATTCCAGCAGCAGGGCATTGAGCTCATCCTGCGTACCCTGGAAGCGAGCGCCGAGCCGGTGCAGATCAACATCTTCAGTTCGGCCCGGGCCGTTGCGGCCGCCTACAACCGGGCCCCGGACCTTTGCCGGAAGAAGATCCGCCTCATCTCGCTCTGCGCCGGCGCCAGTGGCTCAGACTTCCTTGAGTGGAACGTGGCGCTCGACCGTCATGCCATCGTCTGCCTGTTACGGTCCGACCTGCCGATCGCCATCTTTTCCGACGCCTCAGGGGAGAACCAGGATCCGCAGAATCCGATGGGAAACGCATTCTCCTACGATCCCCACAACACCTACTGGCGGATGCCCGACCTGCAGTTCATCCGCGGCATGGAACCGCGCCTGCGCCGCTATCTGGACTACGCCTTCGGCCGGTGCCAGCGCATCGACTTTCTGCGCTGCATGGACGAGGACCTTCCCGCGGAGTTGACCGAGGCGCGCTACCGGGACGTGTACAGGATCTGGGAGACGGCCGTGTGGATCCATGCCTCGGGCCGGAAGCTGGTGCGCCGCAGCGATGGGACGCACCGCATCCTTCCGCCGGCCGAAGTGGACGGGTCCGATGTCGAACTGCCGAACCGCCTGCTGCCGTGCAAGGTCGATGTGCGGGACGACGGCATTTACCGGGTCGCGGAAACACCGGTCACTGACAACCGTTGGTTCTACGACCGTGGCGACCCCTGGGAAAATGAGCGGGCGCTGCGCGACGCAATGCCCGCGTTATACCAGTCATTCCGGCCCTGTCCATGAACGCAATAGCAAGGAACCTTATGAGCACGCGATACGACAGCTTCGCCTGGCGCTGCGGATGAAGATGACGAACAATGCCATGGGCATGATCAGCCGTAAGTATTCAGGTGCGTCGGCGCCGGTGAAAGGGAGACATGAATTCACGTGAACGAGTGTTCGCCGCGCTGCGGCGTCAGCCGGTCGACCGAGTGCCCATCTTCATGTGGTACCACCCGGAGACGGCGCTTCGGCTGGGGCGTGTGCTCGAGATTCCAGCCTCGCGCGTGGCCGCGGCCTTCGGGGACGACATCGCGCAGACGTGGGTGGGCAACAACCAGGCCATGGAAGGCATAGTGCACGAGCACGATGGCGAGGGGCACACCGACCCATGGGGCGTCCGCTGGGTCAAGGACGGCATGTTCAACCAGATTGCCGCCGCGCCGCTGTCCGGTGCTTCTCCCGAGGCGTTGCGCGCCTATCGCTTTCCCGATGTGCAGCGCGACGAACTCCTGTCGCCCATGGCCGCGTTGGCCGCGGCGGTCCCGGCTGACCTGTTCCTGGGGTGCGACGTCTCGCCCTGCGTGTTCGAGCTGTACTGGCGGCTGCGCGGCATGGAGCAGGCGCTGATTGACCTGGCCGAGACTCCCGAACAGACGGCCGAGATGCTCGCCCGGTGCGCGGACTTCAGCGTCCGGCTGGCCGAGGCGGCCTGCCGTCGTTTCCGGCTCGACTGGTTGTGGACCGGCGACGACGTGGGTGGCCAGGGCGGCATGATGATGAGTCCGGACCAATGGCGGAGCCTGGTGCGGCCGCACCTGGCGCGCGTGGTGCAAGTGGGGACGGCGCGCGATCTGATCGTGGCCTACCATTCCTGCGGCGCGATCCGGTCGATCATCCCGGATTTGATCGAGATCGGCGTGGACGTGCTGAACCCGATCCAGTGCAATTGCCCCGGCATGGATCCGCTCGAACTCAAACGCGAGTACGGGCGCGAACTGGCTTTCATGGGCGGCGTGGACACGCAGGGCCTGCTGCCCCGCGGATCGGCGGACGACGTGCGGCGCGCTACTGAACGCTTGCTGACCGCCATGACTGCGGACGGCGGCGGGTTCATCCTGGCCGCCTCGCATACGGTGCCGCCGGAGACGCCCGATGCCAACATCTTCGCCATGTACGCCGCCGCCGGGGTGAGCCGGACGGAGGTCTTCGATCGCGCCGCAAAGATCCGCAAAAGATGACATCAGTTCGATATGGGATCCCATTTCCGTTTGGATGGGGGTGGAAAAGGCCCTCTACGCCGTGGTGGATAAGCCCGAATTCATGCATGGGCTGTTGACCCGCGTGACGGACGGCTACTTGAGCATGCTGGACCAACTGGAGCAGCAGGGGTTGCTATGCGGCCCCCAGAGCCTGATCCACTGCACCGGCGCCTACACCGATGAACTGCCGGCCCCCGGTTATAATCCCGACCAGCCGCGCACGAAGGACCTGTGGATGTTCGGCCTCGCGCAGATGCTGTCCACGGTCTCCCCGCCCATGTTCAAGGAATTTGAAGTGGATTATGCCAGCCGCATCTGCGCGCGGTTTGGGCTGGTCTATTACGGGTGCTGCGACCCGCTGGACGACAAGATGACGGAAGTGCGCCTCTCGTGGTGCCGACAGGCACCTACGCCGTCGTTTTGGGCTTGGCCGGCGAGGGACCGGGGCGGCCGCCGCCCAGGCCCAGGCGGGCGAACTGGCGGTAGAGATTCGTGTAGATTCCCTTTCTGGCCAGCAGTTCGGCGTGGCTACCGCGTTCCACAATGCGGCCCCGGTCGAGTACCAGGACCTGGTCGGCGTGGCGTACCGTGCTCAGGCGGTGCGCAATCACGAAGCAGGTCCGGCCCTTGAGAAGCACGGACAGGGCCTTCTGCACGCGCACCTCAGTCATGGTGTCGATCGAACTGGTGGCTTCGTCGAGGATCAGGATGCGCGGGTCGGCAAGCAAGGCGCGAACAAAGCAGACGAGTTGGCGCTGGCCCAGGGAAAGGCCACTGCCGTGTTCGCCCACGTGCGTCATGAGGCCGTCGGGCAGGGCTTCGAGCAGATCCAGGCAATCGAGCTTGCGCGCTGCCTCGATCACCTCGGCGTCGGTCGCCGCCGGTTTGCCCACGCGAATGTTTTCCATTACGGTGCCTGTGAACACAAAGTTCTGCTGCTGAATGAGCGCCATCTGCCGGTGTAGCGACGGTCCCCGGATGTCAAGGATCGACACGCCGTCGATGCGGACCTCCCCGGAAGTCGGCAGGTAGAACTTGGTGATGAGGCTGATGATGGAGGTCTTGCCGCTGCCGGTGTGACCGACCAGTGCCACAGTCTGCCCGGGCTCGGCCGTCAGGTTGATGTCGTGCAGGACCGGCCGCCCGGGATCGTACGCGAAGGTCACGCCGCGCAACTCAACGCGCCCGTTGATAGAGACGTCGCGCGCCGTCGGCAGGTCGCTCCATTCCGGCGGGCTGTCCAGGAGGCGGAAGACGCGTTCCGCGCCGGCCATGGCCATCATGGCCTGGTTGTAAAGATTGCCCAGGCTTTGGATCGGGCTGAAGAACACGTTGGCCAGGAAGAAGAACTGGATCAGCGTGCCGACCGTCGTGTAGTGGTGGGGCGACAGGACTAGCCAGCCGCCCAGCAGGAGCAGACAGGCAGTGAAGAACTGAGAACTGAGTTCGAGCAGCGGCAGGAACAGGCCTGATGTGCGCGCCATGTCGAGATTGAAGAGCGAGTGGTCCTGGACGAGTTGGCGGAAGATGTCGGCATTCACGTCCTGGCGCACGAAACCCTGGGTCACGCGGATGCCGGTCACGGATTCGGCCAGCGTCGCCGTCAGCCGGCTGAAGCTTTCCTGCGTGGCGCGCGTGGCGGCGCTCAGGCGCGAACGGAAGATGCGGTTGAGCGTCCAGACCACCGGCGCGATGGCCAGGACCACGAGGAAGAGCCGGTAGTCGATGACCAGCATCATGACGGCCGAGGCGATCATCTGGCCGCCCTGCACGCAGGTGACAAAGAATACGTCCTGGACACCGGACCGCACGGCTTCCACGTCGGTCGTCATGCGGCTGATGATGCGGCCCAGCTTGGTCTTGTTGTAGAAGCTCAACGGCATGGCGAGGAGATGCTCGAAGAGCTGCAGGCGCATATCGTGGATGACGCGTTCGCCCATCAGCAGCGCCAGGCGCTGGCGGAAGACGAATGTGAACTGGGTGGAGGCCGCCAGGAGCGCGAATCCAAGGCAGCCGGCGATGGTGCCGCGGGTGTCGCCGCGGGTAATGGGCCCATTGATGACCGCTCCGATCGACCACGCCAGAAAGGGGAGCTGGATGGCGCGTACGATCACCAGGAGCGTAAGCCAGTTGCGGATCCGGGCGTGCGGCCTCGTATAGCCGAACAGGCGGCGAATCAGGCCCATATCGAGGGGGCGCTTCTCGAGTTCGCGCTCCCGCTCGCGCTGATACTGGGTGATGGTGAGCTTGTCGGGCGCCGGTTTGCTCATGGGGCGGTCCCTCCGGCGGCGGCCAGCGGGCCGAGGAGTTGCAGGCTTTCGTCATCGACCACCTGCAAGGCGGCCAGGCGCTGGTAGGGGCCCTTGGCGGCCATGAGCGCGTCGTGCGTGCCGTCCTGCACGACCCGGCCGCGATCGAGTACGATGATCGTGTCGGCCCGGCGCAGCGTGCTGAGGCGGTGGGCTACCACGAAGGTGGTGCGGCCGCGCATGGCGCCTTCCATGGCATCCATGATCTCATGCTCGGTCTGGGGGTCGATGGCGGCGGTCGGGTCGTCGAGCAGCAGGATGGCCGGCTCGAGCAGCAGGGCGCGCGCGATGGCCAGGCGCTGGCGCTGGCCGCCCGATAGGTCGGCGCCGCCCTCACCGAGCACCGTATCGTAACCGTTGCGCAGGCCGCCGATGAAGTCGTGCGCGGCGGCGATCCGTGCGGCGCGCTCGATTTGCTCGCGGGTGGCGTGCGGGTTGCCGAACGCGATGTTGGCGGCCACGGTATTGCTGAACAGGAAGTTCTCCTGGAACACGATGCCCACGTTGCGGCGCAGGTCGTCGAGTTCGTAGCGCCGCACGTCGAGGCCGTCCACGAGCACGGTGCCGCGCTGGGGGTCGTAGAAGCGCGGGACCATGCTGAGGAGCGTGCTTTTGCCGGAGCCCGTGGCGCCCACCACGGCCACGCACTGCCCGGGCGCGGTCTTGAAGGAGATGTCGCGCAGGACCATGGCATCCGGCTCATACCCGTACCAGACGTGATGGAACTCCACCCCGCCGCGGGCCCGCGGCAGGCGGGCGGCGTTGGGTGGGCTGGCGATCTCGATCGGCGCGTCGATCACCTCGAACACGCGACGGGCGGCCGTCAGGCTTTCCTGCATGCTGTTGGCGATGTTGCTGATGTTGGACACCTGGTTGGAGAATTGCTGCAGCAGCCCGGCGAACACGACCATGCCGGTGCCGAGCGGCAGATCGCCCCGGATCACCAGCGTGCCTCCATAGCCCAGCAGGATGACAATGTTGACCTGCGTGAGAAAGCCGATGGTCGGCGAGAACACGCTCAGGCGGTTGATGATCCAGAGCTTCTGGTCGCGCACGTTGCGCACCGTCGTCGCGAAGCGGGCCGTGGTTTCCGGTTCGCGGGCGAATCCCTTGATCACATGAATGCCCTGGATCGATTCCGACAGCACCCGGATCATCTCGTCGTACAACTCGCGATTCAAGGTGTAGGCGGGACGGACGAGCTTGGCGAAGATGCTGGATAGAATGACCAGCAACGGCGTCGTGACCAGGCAGACGACCGTCAACATGGGATGAATGCTGACCATGTAGATCAGGTAGAAGGCGAGCGAAAGGATCATGATGATCCCCTGCAGGATCACACCGTCGATGAACAGGCGGGTGTTCTGGACGTCGCCCGTGACGCGGTTGATGATGGAGCCGCTGGCGTTATCGTCGAAGAACCGGAAACTCAGCCGCTGGAGCTTGGCGTAGACCTGGGCGCGCAGGTGGACGACGACCTCCTGCTGGAGCAGGCGGGCGACCTGGACCGAATAACCGAAGTTCAGCACGGCCCGGATGAGGGAGAGGAGCAGGAGCGCTGCCGCGATGGCGGCGACGCCCATCATCGGCGTCCAGTGCGCGGGTGGGACCCAATGAAGCGGCCAGGTCGGTGCCCGGGTGTCGGGCTGGACGACATGGCGGATGTAGTCGATGCCGAGGCCGGTGAGTCCCAGGCCGCTCAACCCGATGGCGAGCAGCACCAGTTGCAGGCCCAGGACTTTGATGCAGCCGGCGCGGTAGTGCCAGGTCAGCGTCAACAGGCGCCTGATCAGGGTGGCGTTGGATAGCTCGGGGGCCGAGCCCAAGGTTTGTGTCGTCATGTGCCCTTCGACATCGCGGCTGTCAGGTGGGGCATAACCCATTCGAATTCGCGCGTAATGCTGCGTGCCACCCGTCCCGACTGCAACGACGGGGGCAGAACATGGAACGTATACGTCTCGATTTCAAGATGAGAAACCGGGGCGGCGACCAGGGTTTCCCAGAAACGGGCGTCCAAGGTGGCGGCCGTGGAGTGCACAACGGGGTCCATGGCTAGATAGAGCGGCACATGGAAATGGACGCGCCAGAGGGCAGCGACGCTGTCGGGTGAAGCCATGGCAGCGGGGAGGTCGGGGTATGACGTCAGTCCGGAACAGCCCGGCACGCGGGCTTTGACCTGATGCAGGTAGACTGGATCGAGAAAGTCGGCCAGGCGGGCACGGGCTGCGCGGGAGGGATCGCTTTCGATGGCCGCGCTGATCTGGACTTTCGAGATGCGGATGCCGTGCCGCACGAGCGTGGCCAGACTGTCGGCCAGAACCTCGAACTGAAGCGCCAGGTGGCAGGTATCCACGCATACGCCGAGGTGGCGTCGGAGAATGGCGGCGGCCTCGTCGCGGGGGCACCCGAGGAGCGCCGCGACGCGCGGGGTTCCTTCGCGTTCGAGAGGACCTTCGAACCAGGCCACGGTCTCGGGTGTTGACTCCAGCGTGCAATCGGGCTCCGGTTCCAGGCCCACGTGGATTTCGCGGCCGGTCCGTAGGCGCAGGCGGTGCAGGTGCGCCACCAGAGCCGCCAGGTGATCGAACAGGCGCGATTCGGCGGCCGAATCCTGCGGCCAACTCTTGTAGGAGATCGGCACGGTGCTGATGCTGCCGTCTATGCCTTCCGGCAGCAGGCCGGCCAGGCAGTCGGCGAGGTCCCGCGTGTAGTCGAGCCGTAGCGGGTCGGTCCAATCCGGCCGGTAGACTTCCGTCTTGACCGCCTGGCCGTGGAACGTGCCGTACGGGAAGCCGTTAAGCGTGAAAGCATACAGACCTTGCTCGGCCAGCCAGGCGCGCAGCGCCGCCACGGCGGCGGCATCGGCAAGGTCGGTCACGGCGCGGCGGCTCAACCGCAGGCCGAGCCCGAAGGGCCGGTCGGGGCAGACGGCCCGGCGCACGTCGAGGGCATGCGTCGCAATCGACGCGCGAACATCGGCCAACGTTTCGCCGGGGTGAACGTTCAGACAGTACGTCAGGTGCAACGGCGGTGTGGATCGGATGAGCATGATGGAAGGAGGACGCAGTGTTCAGGTTTTAGGAAGTCGTTGGTGCGTGGTGCGTGTTCAAACAATGGCAGATGTCGGCCACCTCTCCGGAGCGGAACGCCTTCGCGTTCCGGCCGGCGCGGGAAGCCGCGCCGCTCCGAGGCCGTTGTGCACTTGTAGTTCACGAATCGCGGTTACAACCAGTGCTTTGGGTAGTTCGTGAATTTCAGTACGGCGGCCGACGGGGCAGGGCAGCGAGAGCGTGAGTTCGCCGCCCAGGTGTTCACGAAACGATTCGAGGCCGTTGAGGATGGCCAGTTTTCCGTTCCGGGCGCGTGATTCCAGCAACGGCGTCCAGGCGGGTAGACCGCTGGCGCGCAGGCCATCGAGCAGCGCGGCCAGGTCCGATTCGCCGACAAAACCCAGGCGCCAGGCAATGACCATATCGAGGGCGATGCCCATGGCGACCGCCTCGCCGTGCCGGAGGCGATAGCCGGACATGACCTCGAGTTGATGCGCGGACCAGTGCCCGAAATCCAGGGGCCGGGCGCTGCCGGTCTCGAACGGATCGCCGCCGGTTCGAATATGGTCGAGGTGCAGTTTGGCGCAACGGACGACCGCCTGTTCCATGGCGGCGCGGTCGCGGGCGTTGAGGAGCGCCGCGTTCCGGCATAGCCAGATGAAAAACGGCTTATCTTTGATCAAGGCGACCTTGAAGGCTTCGCTGAGGCCGGCGACCCACTCGCGGTGCGGCAGGCGGTCGAGGAAGTCAAAGTCGTTGAGCACGGCGAAGGGCGGGGCAAACGTGCCGAGGAAATTCTTGGCGCCGAACGCATCGACGCCCGTCTTGACGCCGACCCCCACGTCGTCCTGGGCGGCCACCGTGGTCGGGACCCGCACGACGCGCAGTCCCCGGTGCACGAGCGAGGCGGCAAAGCCCGCCACGTCGAGCACGCTGCCGCCGCCCACGACCAGGACCACGCTGTGCCGGCAGAGCCGGCGCGCCTGCATGGCCCGCACGAGGCGAGTGGCGGTGTTGAGGTTATCCTTCGACCGTTCGCCGCCGACGACGGTGACGATGGGCCCAGCCAGTTCGAGGCGGTCACGGTGGGCCCGGATGGTGGCGGTCAGGCGACGCGGTAATTCGGGATATGTGCGCAACACGCCGGCGTCGAGGCAGACCATAAGGCGGTGCCGCCGTCCCTCGTGCAGACGATCGAGGGTGTCGGCCAATAACGAGTTGGCCGGCTCGAACAGGCCGCGGGTAAAGACCACGGGATAATCGAACGGAACGCTGAGACGTTGCGTGAGGCGTATGACGGGAGCGGGTCTCACGGGCTGCTGGCCTCCAGGCGCGACCGCAGGGCGGCGGCCAGATCGACGAGGGACGACGGCTGCCCGAGGTCGGCGCTGGCGGCCCAGGCGATGCGGCGGTTGGGGCCGGTGCGGCCGTGCGAGCCGTGGATGCGGGTCGTGTCGCGGCTGACCGTGCCCGGCGGCCAGCCGAAGAACAATTCGCAAGGATCGTAACCTGGCTTGTTGTGAATGTCGACGTGGCCGGCGTAGTCGGGGGCCTGCCGGTCCGCGGTCCACCACGGGTAGGCGAACCAAAAACCGGGCAGGGCCGTCAACACCAAGTCGCCGCCGCGCTCGTGGTCGAGGCCGGCCGCCTTCTGGGCCGCGCGATCCAGCACGGCGCCAACGCCATGGGTGGCCTCCAGGGTCCGCTGGGCGGCCCCGACCAGGCCCGGCGACTTCACGTAGACGTGCGCGATCTCGTGGTCGACCAGGGCGAACGCGCCGCTCTCGCCGAAGTCGGGATACAGGCGATCGTCCACCTTGCGGGCCACGAACAACCCCGCCTCGCGCAGCGACCGGTTGGGAAAGGCGGCACGGTTGACGGGGCCCAGCGCGTAGTCGCCGAACACGAGCCAGTCGTAGCCGCGGCGCGCCGCGACGTCGCGCAGGCAGGCGATCTGCCGGACCACCGCGGCGATGGCCTTCGCGGTGCGCGGATCGTTCGGACCATAACGCTGCAGGTCATAGTCGAGAGCCGGCAGATAGGTGAAGCACAGGTCGGGCGCGATCTCGGGATCCTCCAGCAGGGCGCAGGTGGCGTCGGCAATCCAGTCCGAGGCGGCCGGCGACGCCAGGGGGCCCCAATAGCGGTGCAGCCGAAAGGGCTTGCCGACGCGGGTCATGAGGCGATCGTAAAGGCCGGCGGGTTTACTGTAGACGGCATCCACCAGGCCGCCGCCGTGCTTGTGAACGGGGGCCGGCGACAGCAGTTGGTCGACCGCCTCGCCAAGCGATTGCTGCCAGAAAAGCAGGGCCACGCGGCGGCCGCGGGCGCGGTACGCTTCCCAGAGGCGCTGGCCGGCGACCAATGTGGCAGCCTGCTCCCAGAAGAACGCCTTGGCCAGGTCTCGGCAGAAGATCCCGTTGGCGACCATCCCATGGGTCGCAACCGGAGCGGCCGTACGGAACGTGGCCTGCGCCGTACAGGTCAGCGCGGGAAACACGCTATCGGCCGGGGCGAACGGGAAACCCAGGGACTGGAATGCGGGGTGGGTGGCGGTCAGATCGTGGCCGAGCCCGGCCACCTGGATCACCAGCCACTTGCCGGAAGATTGAGCGGCACGCGCCATGGTTCAGCTACCCTTGATCCAGGCGCCGACCCACGAGGCGACGGGGAACGCCGCCAGCAAGCCGAGTGAGACCGCCTCGCCGGCGAGGCCAGCCGTTGCGCAGAACGCGGCCTGCACGAGCAGGATGCCGCGGACGAGGTGGGCGATACTGCTGCGCACCGCGGTCGGGCCTGGCCGGCCGAACAGGAGGCCGCACCAGAGAGCGGACCACACCACGGCCATCGCGGTCACGCCGCACGCGTAACCCGTCGGCACGCGTCCGAGCGACGGCGACCAGCCCTGCCACGCGACCAGGGCGAGGGCGGCCAGTGTGGCCAGCAGCACGACCGGCGAGCTGACCAGGACGAGGCGCGGAAGGCGGACCCCGCCTTCGGGTCCCACTTCACGGCTGGCAATCGCTGTGATGGCGGCCACGTGCAATGTGAGGCCCACGGCGGCGATCAGGACCGGGGCGGACGCGAAATCGCCGCGGGCCACCGCGGCGGCTCCGAGCAGCAGGCTCAGTCCGCGGCACGCGCCCATGGCGAAGGGGCGAACCCCGGGCAGGGCGCGGGCCCGTGCATTGTAGCCCCACACGTTCGCGCTCAGCGCGACGGCCACGCCCAGGGCCGGCAGGCTAGCCAGCGCGGCCGCCAGGAGGGCACAGGCGTTCAGGAGACAGGCGGCAATGAGAGCCGCGCCCCGCGAGATGCGGCCGGACGGGATGGGGCGGTCGGGCCGCTCGCGCGCATCCTCGTCAGCGCCCAGGGCGTCGTTGGCCACGAGGCCACACGCATACAGGCAGAGGCTGGCGACCGCCCCCAGGGCGGCAGGCACCCACGCGATGCTTGTGCCCAGGGCCGCGCCGGCCAGCAGGGCGCCCGCCAGCGGGTCGCCGGGAGCCGTAAACAAATTCGGCAGGCGCAGAAGCGCCAGCCAGGCTTTCAGCGTTTTCGTCATAGGTTCAGTGTACCCGGACCCCGACATCGTCGCTTCCCGAACTGGCCGTTGTCAGGACATTCGTGGCGACACCATAGGTCGGAAGATATCGATAATACACTTCGAGCATGAGCGTGCAAAGCGTGGTTGTGTAGACGTGCGACCCTTGGTCATAGTCGCCGCCCTCCCAGTGACCGTCGGATTTCTGTTGGGCGAGCAGTACCTGCTGGAGGCGCTGGTTCCAGGCGTGCCAGACGGACTTATTGTTCTGCTGGAATTTGGCCTGCGTGACATAGTAATCCCCGTAGACGCGCGGCTTCCCGCCGGCGACACTCGGCCAGGCGAAGGTGATGTCATCCAGCGCTTTGAGGCCGGCCCGCGTCTGGGGGGCGTGCGCCTGGTCGAGCAACTGGAGGCTGAGCGTGCCGACGCCGGTCATGGTCCAGGTCGCGCCGGAGGCAGGCTGGGCGCCGGGCGAACCCGTGTAGACAAAGCCGCTGCCGTCGCCCGCGAAGGCCTCGGTCTTCAGGAAGCGAACGCAACGGTCGAGGGCCGGTCCGAGGCTCGGGTTGGAGCAGCCGGCGAGTTTCGCCGCTTTGAGCGCCTGGATCTGCCAACCGGTGACCGAGGTATCGAAGCGCACGTCCTGCGCGTAGTTGTAGTCGTAACTGCCATCGCGTTGTTGGCCGGCCACAATAGGGACGACGGCACGTTCCATGGCATCGTGCAGTCCCATGTGGTGGGTGAGCGTGGCCGCCTCGGCCACGGCATAGGTGGCGATGGCATGGGCATAGACGTTCTTGGAAAAGACCCCGGCGGCATCCTGGTGATTGAGCAGGTAATCCAGGCCCTTGCGGACGGCTGGGCCGAACTCCGGAGACGCCGGCAGTTCGCCGTGGGCGAGAAAGGCGAGCAGCGCCAGGCCCGTCATGGCGGCGGGCTCCTGGCCGGCCCAGGACCCGTCATCCTGCTGGTGACTCCTGAGCCAGTCCAGTGCCGTGATGACCGCCCGCTCGGTGTGAAGGTTGCCGTCCGAGGCTGCGATGGCCTTTCTGCGGCCTTCGGGCGTACGGCCGGCCAGGGACTCCGGGAGGTTCCGGAAGCCAGGGGCGGAGCCGGCGAACGGCGCGAGCAGGGCAACCGGCGTCAGGGGCTCGGGCAGCGCCAGGCCGGCGACTGGCGTCAGCGTGCCGGACTCGGTCGGGGCTCCCGGCATGGAATCATCCCACGGGCTTCGCGGTATTGTCGTCTTCAGGCCCGAATCGGCGCCCCCGCCCGGGCCGGCAACGGTCGCGTCCGGCGGCTTGACGGCCGGGGATTCGGGTGGGCCGTCCGGGGTCTGGAGTCCGGGCATCGGCGGGGCCAGGTCGACGATGGGGCCGTAGTCCGTGTGGTCCGGAAACAGCACTTCGGGCTTGGTAAGAAATATCAGCAACAGGATGACCGCAAGATTCAGGACCAGGGAGAGGGTGGCCGGCCCGAAGAGGCGCAGCAGGGCGAAGCGCGCATAGCGGTTCGGGCCGCTGCCGCGCGGAGCGCGCAAGCCCCGGGCGATCGCATTCAGGCGTTCACGGACGGTCTGATTTTTCAGGGTGTCGATAAAGTGCGAGGGGTGCTCTTTCTCCGCGACGTCCATCACCATCACGGCGACGCGTTGCGACTCGGTGAAGTCGACTCGGCTCGTCTGGGCGTGCAGGCGGACGTGCTGACGGGCCTGGCCCTCGAACAGCCGACGACGCTCGGGGTCAGCCTGCACGGTGTCGGACAAGGCCCGCCGCCCCGCGGCGGAGATCGAACCGTCCAGGTACTGCTCGATCAGCAGGATGAAGTCCTGGTCGTTCATGGGGTTGCCTCCTTCATCATCGCTTCGCGCAGCGTTTCCCGCACCCGGAACAGGGCCACGGCCACGCTGGTTTCCGTTTTGTTCAGCAGGCGCGCCATATCCTTGACGGCCATGCCGCCGTAGTACCGCTGCTGGATCAGTTTCCGGGCCTCGTCGGGGAGGCGCTCCAGGCAACGCCGCAGCCGTTCGACGTACTCGAGTTCGCGGTCATTGGCCTTGGTCGACTCCAGGGCGGCGCCGACGATGATCCGCTCCAGCACATCGTCCTCGGCAGACACATACCGCGATCTCGCGTGCAGTTCCTTCAACAGCAGGTTCCGGGCAATACCCTTGAGCCAGGGGATGAACGTACCGCGGTGTTCGTAGCGGTCGATGATCTCGTAGGCCGTTACCAGCGTCGACTGCAGGACTTCCTCGACCATATCGATCGAACTGGCGTGCGCGGACAGGAAGATGCGCAGTTCCTTTCGAACGGCAAAGACCAGCTCGCCGAAGGCATCGCGGTCTCCCGCCTGCACCCGCGCCACGATCTGGTCGATCTCCTGGGTATTCATGCGAAACCTGTCAAAGCGTATTCCGCGAAATGGGGCGAATCTTACAGGAGAATTAGAGAATGAGAATTGAAGATTCGCCGGGCGACGGGAGGTCACAATCCCGCCAGATAAAGCCGGGCGACATGAGAATACCGGTCGTGGTTGACACCGTGCGGGCCGCCCGTTACGCTGGCCCTTCTTTTCTCCGCACCAGAATCGGTTGCGAGGGGAGTCAGGACGATGCCGACATACGAGTACGAGTGTAAGAAGTGCAGCCATAAGTTCGAGCAATTCCAGCGGATGAGCGATCCGCCGCTCAAGCGATGCCCGAAATGCAAGGGCGCAGTGAGGCGGCTGATGGGGACCGGGGCTGGGATCATCTTCAAGGGAAGCGGGTTCTACCAGACCGACTACCGCAGCGAGAATTACAAGAAGGGCGCCAAGGCCGATTCGGCTCCGAGTTCGGCCCCGGCTCCGGCAGCCGCCGAGTCGAAACCTGCCAAGAAAGCCGACTGATATGGCCATCAAGATGGAATGCAAGCACTGCGGGGAGGAAAACGACCTGGGCCGCGTGTTTTGTGTCCAGTGCGGCAAAAAGATTGAGTTTTCGAAGACCACGATGGAAGAACTTGCCGCGCGGCGTGAGGTGGATTGGGTGCCCGTGGTCAAACGGATTCTTGGTGCCCTGGTGTTCCTGGCGGTAGCCGGTGTTGTGGCGATGGCCTTCTGGCCTCAGCCGCCTTCCACGCTGAAGCTCGATCCGGCCGGCGTGCAACAGTTGCCGATCAAGACCCGCGCGTTGGAGCACGCCCTGCGGGCGCGTCAGCCCGTGAAGGTCTCCCTGAGTGAAGCGGAGTTGAACGGGTTCCTGGATGCGCGCGCAAAGTCCCGCCATATCCAGCAGCTCACGATCGAGTTGAAGCCCGGGACCTTCACTCTCGCCGCCTGGAACGACTGGGCGCCCGCCGCCGAGGTGACCGGACTGACCGGTCTCACGATCCGGATCTCCTGCGACTGGACCGCTTCCTTCCATGATGGCGCGGTGGTGGTCCAGCGGGGCCGGTTCGGGCACCTGCCGCTTCCTCTCCAGGCGGCGACCTATGCCGCCTCGCAGTTCGACGGTTGGTTTGACGACGTGCTTTCCCAAACCGGCGTCGTGCGATCGCTCAAGAGTGTTGAGATCGGCGAGGCCAAGGCGGACCTGGTGTTCGGCCCGTGATCAGGGGAGTGCTGCACATGACGTCCCTTACTTCCAGGCGGGCCATCCTTCTGGTAATCTCCATTTTGTGCGCGCCCGGGGCCTTCGCCCAGGGGACGAACACGGGGGCCGAAGCCGCCGCGCGCGTCACGGCAACCAGTTCTTCCGGCCGGTTTCTGGTCACAGCGCCCGATCTGTCCAAAGCGAGCGAATACACGCGTTGGGCCGAGGAGATGGCCGAGCGCTTCGAGCACCTGACGGGAGCGCCGGCGGCCTTCAGCCGGCTTGCGCCGTTGCACATCGTGTTGGCTGCTGCCGGAAGCCCGGCCGAGGGGCTGGCGATCCGGAGCGTGCCGGGCGACGGCCGCCTGAACTACATCCTTTCGGTTAACGAGTACGTCGCCCTTGACTACGAAGACTTGCTGGCGGCGTACTGCCGGCTGGCGACTGCGGCGGCGATGGACCGGTACCGGCCGGGGAGCGCGGGCGGAGAGTTGCAGGTGCCGGACTGGCTGGCCGTGGGCCTGGCCCAGAATCTCGATCCCTTGTTGCGAAACCGGGACCGCCGCCTCGTGGGGTCCTGGATCCCGGTATCCGAACGGCCGGACATCACGCGGGTGCTGACGTGGGACCGTCTGCCCGAAACCTGGTATCGCACGCGGGCGTTATGCGGCGTGGCCGCGTTGTGGGTGGTGTCCCTCAAGCCGCAAGGCCAGGGGTGGCCCCTGATCGTCGAACGGCTGGCCTCCGGTCAGCGGTTGTCACCCGTCTGGATCGGCGCAAGCCTCGCGGGCGTAAAGCCCGGCGCGGGTTTCGCGCAGGCCTGGGCTGACTGGCTGGACCGCCAGGGGCGGATGATCCAGGATCTCGGCGCCGTAAGCACCGCCCTCATCGATCAGCTTAAGCGGGCCTGTGATACCCCGGCGTCCGAATTGCGGGGGGTGCGCGGGCTCGACCCGTCGGATCGCCTGACGCCGCGGCAGTTGATCGCGCTCAGGCGCGAGCCCCCGGTGCAACTGGTGGCGGAGTTGCGCGCGCAGCAGGTGCAGGCACTGACGATCGGACGCGCGCCGGAGTTGGCGGCGGTGGGCGAGCGCTACGCGCTCTTCTTCGAGGGACTCTCCGACGGCGCAACCTACGTGACGTTGCGCTGGAGGCTTGGCCGGGCGGAACGCGCGTGGGGCCGGCTGGCGGCGCTGACGCGGGAGCGGGAAGCGTATGTCGACGCCGTGGAGCAAGAATCGGCGCCGGCTGGCCGGACCGCAGGCCCGGCGGGCCTTCCAGAACCCTTGCTTGAGAAAAGCCGCATTGAGGCGTATCTTGACGATGCCGAACGACGCTTCGGTCGGACGGGTGACGAAAAGGCGGACAAGCCCCGCCGGGAAGGCTCGACAGGCGATGAGCAGCGGACCGAAACGCACGCGCAAAACGACGGTCGGACACATTGATTCGGAAGTGCTCGATTTCACGGCGGGGAGCGATCTCCAGTTGGATCGAGCCCTGGTCCAGGTTGACTGTGTGGGCACGGCCGCGCATGTCGTGATGCTTTCGCGGATGCCTGTCAGGCCAGCGATCGTTACGCCGACCGAACGCCGGGCCGTGATTCGCGAACTCGGCGCGATCATGCGTCAGGACCAGGCGGGGGAGTTTGCGATTACGCTGGACGACCAGGACGTGCACTTGGCGGTGGAGCGCACGCTGACGGCGCGCCTGGGCCCCCTGGGCAAGAAGGTTCATACCGGCCGAAGCCGAAACGACCAGGTAGCCGTGGATCTCCGGCTCTACGGCAAGGAGCAACTCCTGCAGCTCCTGGATGAAGCGTTTGAGCTGACGGCTACCCTCGTTGCGCTGGGTTTGCGACACCGCGCAGTCCCCATGGTGGGTCGGACCCACATGCAGCCCGCGATGCCCAGTTCCGTTGGCCTCTGGGCCACGGCCCACGCCGAGAGCCTGTTGGACGATGCCGCGCTGCTGATGGCCGTCTACGAGATCAACGACCAGTGCCCGCTGGGCTCGGCGGCCAGCTACGGCGTGCCGCTGCCGCTCGATCGCCAACTGACGGCGCGCCTGCTGGGTTTCAGCCGCCCGATCCACAACGTGCTCTACGCGAACAACGCCCGCGGCAAGATCGAGTCCCTGATCCTCTCCGGCCTGTCGCAGGTCATGCTCTCGCTCTCGCGGCTGGCGCAGGACCTGATGCTCTACACGATGCCGGAGTTCGGTTACTTCTCACTGCCGCCCGAGTTCGGCACAGGCAGCAGCATCATGCCGCAGAAGAACAATCCCGACGTGGTTGAGCTCGTAAGGGCCCGCGTAGCCCGGGTGATGGCGTGCGAGATGGCGGTCAAGGACATCGCCCGCTGTCTTCCGAGCGGCTATAACCGCGACTTGCAGGAAACGAAGGGTCCCTTCATGGAGGGCCTGGCCACCACGCGGGCCTGCCTGCGAAGCATGGCGCTCCTGATGCGGCATCTGCAGGTCAACGCGGCGGCGTTGCTCAAGGGATTTACGCCGGGCGTGTTCGCCACGGACCGGGCCTTGGAGCTGGTGGGCGCGGGGATGCCGTTCCGCGACGCGTACCGGCACGTCAAGGAGCACCTCGACGAATTGGACAACATGGACCCGCACGAGACGCTGGCCAAGAAGACGCATTGGGGCGCGCCGGCGGGGCTCGATTTCGGCGGGATGGAAGCGCGCGTGGGCGCCGGCCGCGAATGGCAGCGCGCCGAATGGACGGGATACTGCCGGGCCGTGACAAAGCTGATGGGAAACGCGTATCCGCGCCCGTGACCCGGGAGCGGGAGTGCGAGAGCGGGATGGTGTCATCCCGTCAACCAGGTGACAGGTGGGACGTTGGGAGGACTCGACCGATGAGTGATTTCAGCACGCGGACGTTCAGGGTGGCGCTGGCGGCAGGGCTCATGGCGGCGGCCGCCGCAACGACGTTGGGGGCGACCGGGGCGCCGGCGGACGAACTCGCCGTGCAGCACGTGACGCTGGGCGATCTGTTCGACAAGGGCGGGCCGCTGCTGTACGTGCTTGCCGCCATGTCCGTGCTGGGCGTGGCCTTCACGATCTACTTCTTCATTTTCCTTCGAAGCGAAAAAGTCGTTCCCGAGACGTTGCGGCGCGACGTGCTGGACAAGATCCGGCAGGGCCTTCCGGCTGACGCCCGCACCGCGTGCAGCTACCGTCCATGCGCCTTCTCGGAGATCACCGTGGCGGCGCTCGACTTCGTCGAGGCGGGGGACAAGGCCGAGCCGGCGCTGGTCAAGGAGATCATCGAGAGCGAAGGCAGCCGGCAGGCAACGGCCATCCAGACGCAGACCCAGTACCTGCTCGACATCGGCGTGATCGCGCCGATGGTGGGGCTGCTGGGCACGGTCTTCGGCATGGTGAAGGCGTTCAACGTCGTGGCATTCGACGTGGCCAAGGCGAAGCCGATGCTCCTGGCGGCCGGTGTGGCGGAAGCGATGATCAACACGGCGGGCGGGTTGATCGTGGGCATCCCCGCGATGATGTTCTACGCGTATTTCAGGGGGCGCTCCTCGAAACTGATTTCACACCTGGAGTCCGCCTCGGTCGAATTGCTGACGGCGCTCGTCAAGGGGAAGGCCCCGTGAAATTCCGTGCGAAATACCGGCCGGAACAAATCGGGTTCCAAGTGGTCCCGATGATCGACATCCTGTTCCTGCTGTTGTGTTTTTTCGTCGCCAGCCAGATCTATACGCGCTGGGAGGCGGAGCTTGATATCACGCTGCCGACCGCGACGACGGCAAAGATCGAGCAGCGCCTTCCCGGCGAGATCATCCTGAACGTGATGAAGGACGGGGCGACGACCGTCAATGGACGCCGGCTCAACGACAGCGAACTCGCGGACCTGCTGGCCCATCTGGTCCAGCTGTTCCCGGGCCAGCCCGTCGTGATCCGCGCGGATCGCCAGACGGCCTACGCCCACGTGATTCGCGTACTGGACCTGTGCCGCAAATCGGACATCTGGAACATCTCGTTTGCGGCCGACGTGGCGGGGAAGACGGCAGGATCATGACCCCGGGTTTTGTCAGACTCGTGCTGGCCGCGGCCTTGACTGGCGCGGCCGGGTTGGTCTGGGGTCTCGACGCGCACGAACAGGTCCAATTCGCCGACGGGCTGTATGCCCGAGGGATGTGGGACGTGGCCTTGAAGGAATATGAGACGGCGCTCAAGCAGTCGACGAACCAGTTGACCGAGGCCATGATCCGGTACCGGATGGGGGAATGCCAGCTTTCCCTCGGCCGGACGAACGAAGCGGAATCATGCTACGTACGCGTCGGGACCCTTCCGGAGGGCGGCGAGTACAGGGTGCGGGCGGGTATGCGGCGGGTGGAACTTCTTGAGGCCCAGGGGCGCATGACCGACGCGGCGGAACTGGCCGTCGGGTTGATGCGCGCGAGTCCGACCGGCGACCTGGCGGCGGCGTGTCAGTATCTGGTGGGCACGCTGCAGGAACGGGTCGGCCGGACGAATGACGCGGCGCAGGCCTACGAGGCGCTGTTGCGCGGCAGCGGGGGGGCGCCGTTTGCGAGTTTTGCCGCGCTGGCGCTGGGGAGCATCGTGGCGCATCAGGAGCCGGGCTCCTCGCGGGCGGCTGATCTTTACGCGTATGCCGCCACGAACGCGCCCGGTCCCCGCGTGGCGGCGGAGGCCTGGTATCTGCTGGGCGAGTGGCGGTTCCGGCATCGGCAGTTCGAGGAGAGTGCCGCGGCTTACGAAAGACTGCTGTCCCTTTACCCGAACGACGAGCGCGCGGCGGAGGCGCGCATGCGCATGGCGTGGGCGACGCAAAACGCGGGACGGTATGCCGCCGCGATCGCCATGTGCAACGAGGCCCTCAAGGCCCAACCGGTTGCACGCGAAACCGACTGGCTGTATCTCAAGGCGAATGGGGAGCGGCAACTGGCCCAGAACGATGCGGCGCTTGCGACCTATACGACCGTGTTGCAGCGAAGTCCCACCGGCGAAGTCGCGGCGGCGGCCGGGTACGAGCGGGCGCTGGTGTTGTTCCGCCTGGGTCGCCATGCCGACGCGATCCGGCAAATCCGTTCGCAGCCGATCGATCCACGCGTGGAGAAAGACGCCTTCTGGCTTCTGGCCGAGTGCAGCGTTGCGCTGAACGATGAGGCCACCGCCGTGGCCAACTACCGCCTGATCGCCGAGAAATACCCGCGCTCGGACATGGCGCCGGACGCCGCCTACCGGCTGGCGAGCCTTCTGCAGAAGCAGGGCCAACTGGTGCCGGCGGCCGAGACTTTTGTCCGCCTGGCCGACCGGTACCCCACGAACGCGCTGGCCCCGCAGGCGCTTTTCGCTGCGGGTATATGCCGCAGCAAGGCGGGCGCGCCGGAAACCGCCCTTCAGGACTGGGTCCGCCTGCTCGCCGCCTACCCGGACAGCCGCTTCGCCGAGGAGGCGCTTTACCAGAAGGGAGCGGCTGAGACCTACCTCAAGCGCGACGAGGCGGCGCTGGCCACCTGGCGCGATCTCGTGCACCGGTACCCGGCCTCGCGGTTCCTCGCCGATGCGCAGTTCTGGTCCGGCGTGCTCCTCGAGGCGGGCGGAAAGCTTGAGGATGCTGAGGTCGCGTTGCGGGCGGCCCTCAAGGCGGGGCCCGCGGGCGAGCTCGAACAGCGCGCCCGGTACCGCCTTGCCCTCGTGCTTCAGCGTCGCAATCAGGCCGATGAATCGGCGGCCTTGCTGCAGGCTCTACTGGCTGCGCCAGCCACGAACGCGTACGCGCCGGATGTGCTGGAATGGCTGACGGACTACCAGTTGCAAAAGAAGGACTACCCGAAGGCCGTCGAGGCTTCCGGGCGCCTTGTGCAGCAGGCTGATACGCCGGCGTGGCAGCAGATCGCCTTGTGCCTTAACGGCAAGGCCTTGCAGGGGGTCGGTCGGTTCGACGACGCGAGGCAGGCGTTCGAGAAGGCCGTGGCTGTACCCGTGAAGACGCAGGCGGCTACCGACGGGTGGCTGCGGCTGGGCGAACTGGCGCTGCGCGGCACCAACTATGCGGCCGCCAAAGCCGCCTTTGACAAGGCTGTCGATATGTCGGCGGGCGATGCGCAGATCGCCCTGCGCGTGCAGGCCTACGTCGGACTCGCGAGGACGTTCAAGGCTCAGGGCGATGACGAGGGCGCCGCCCGACATTTCCTGAGCGTGGGCGTGCTGTTCGACGATCCCGTGCTCGTGCCGGAGTGCTTGCACGAGGCGGCGGAAGCGTACGCCCGGCTCGGACGCACGGATGAAAGCGCGAAGGTCGTGCACGATCTACTCGCCCGTTACCCCGATAGCGAGTGGGCCAAGCGGTACAAGACCCCATGAGCACCAACTCATATCGCAGGGACGCGCCATTGCGACCGGTGACGGCCGCGACAGTCTGGCGCCGCATCGAACGGCAGCATCTCATTTGGGGGGTGTCGGCATTCCTCGCGTCCCTTGCTTTGCACGGTCTGCTGGTCTACTTCTTCCCGGGCTTCGACCTGAGCAGTTTTCTGCACCGCCGGGTCGCCGAGGAGCAGCGGCCTTTCCACGTGGTGGATGTGAAGATTCAGGCCCCGGAGCCCGAGGCCGAGCGGCCACCGCGCTTCTCGCCCGAGAAACCCCGGGGCCTGGGGCCGAACACCGGAGCGGGTCCGCAGGAAACGGAGCCCCTGCGGCGGGCCCCGTCCGAGGCCATTGTGGCGCCGCCCCAGTCCGGGCCGGGCAGCCTGATCGGGAAGGAGCACGGCTTGTACGAGCCTGCGCCGCCGGGGGCATCGCAGTGGCAGGCCCGCGACGACATCTTGCAGATTGAAAGGAAGATCGCCCGGGATGACGTCAGCGCCCTCCCGCGCCGTTATACGCCGGCGATCCAGCGCCTGTCGGGAGCCGCCGACATCGTCCAGCCCATTGAGCGCCCGGGACTGGCCGGGGGTACCGGAACTCCATCGACGCCCGGTGCGTCGGGCGAGCCCTCGCGGTTTGCGTGGGGCCAGCCGGCCGTCGGGGGAGGGCAAGCCGGGGGCGAGCCGACGCCCCCCAAAACACCCCCGACTGCCCTGGTTCCCGAGATCCCGGAGGAACACGATCTCGCCCGCGCGAACCTCAAGCGCTTAGACAAGTTGCTTCGCGCCGACGTGTACGCGTACCACGCGGCCAACGATCCTGCCTATAACTACTGCCGGATCGAAATCAAGCGGCGGGGTGACGATGTGCTGCCGGTGCTGCCCAAGGATGTGCTGCTGGTGCAGGATGCGTCGGCGAGCATCTCCGAGCAGAAGATGCACTTCTGTCGCGAGGGACTGCTGCGCGCGCTCGACTTGCTGTCGCCGACCGATCGCTTTGATGTTGTCGAGTTTCGCGATCGAACCTTGCACTGTTTCACGGAGTGGGCTCCGGTCACGCCGGAAAACCTCACTAAGGCCCGGGAGTTCGTGAATCAGTTGTGGGCCGAGGGGAATACTGACATTTTTGGGTCGCTCAAGGAGTTGCTCGCGATGCCGCGTCAGCCCGGCCGACCGGTCATCATGGAGGTGGTCAGCGACGGCGTGGCGACCGTGGGGTTGACCGACCAGTCGCTCATCATAGAAGCGTTCAGCCAGGCGAACCAAGGTCAGGTGTCCGTGTTCACCACAGGAACCTATCCCGGGGTCAATGCCTACCTGCTGGACCTGCTGAGTTACCGGAACCGGGGGGACACGGTCGTGGTGCGGACCGGCCGCTGGGACATCCCGGCCGCGATCCAGGCGCGACTGTGGGAAGTCGCGCGGCCGGTTCTCAACGACGTCAAATTCCGCTTTGCGGGACAGGGCGAGTGCGACGTGTTGCCCCGGCTGACGCCGAACCTTTACATGGACAAGCCGCTCGTGCTCTATGCGCGCTACCCCCGTGACGTGCACCGGCTGGTGTTTCAGGCAACGGGCCAAGCCGGCGACATCAAGTGCGACATGGTCTTCGATCTCGACCTGGCCAAGGCCGTGGCCGGGGAGAAGGAGATCCGCACGCAGTGGGCCTGGCAGAAGGCCTACGACCTGATTGGCGAACACAATCGCACGCACGATTCCGCGCTCGTGGACGAGATCAGGGGTATCGGCAGGACCTACAGCATCCGGATTCCGTATCGTTCCGAACTGAAGGACTGAGGCCGCCATGGTTTCCAGGAACACGCCGCCCGACCCCGAGCGCCAGGCCCGACTTACGGCCGAACTTCACCGTGACGTGGATCAGCGCCAGCAGAGCTACCGGATGCGTGCGCTTTCGCTATTCCCGCACATCTGTGCCCGGTGCGGCCGCGAGTTCGAGGGCAAACGCATGCGCGAACTGACGGTACACCACAAGGACTTCAACCACGACAACAACCCCCAGGACGGCAGCAACTGGGAACTCCTCTGCCTCTACTGCCATGACGACGAACACGCCGTGGATCGGCTGCGGGCCATGGGCGACGGCCCTGCGGCCAACGATCCCGGTGCCCGGTCGCCGATCGCCAACCCGTTCGCGGGCCTGGACGGCCTGGTGGTTCCCGGCAAGGAAGAATGAGGCATCGGCATGGATGCCGGCTCGTGCACCGTGGCCAGGTCCGAACGCGAACAGGAGGGTCGCCCGCCAATGAAGCACAGCATCGTAGACCAAAACCGGGCCGCCCCGCAGACGCCGTTGTCGGCCAATCCCTTTGCGGGATTGAGTAGTGACGGGCTGGCGCCGGGGCCGCAAGGGCGGCAGGGCGAACCGGCGGCCCCGAAGAACCGCGGTCGCGTGGATATCATCCGCCAGACCGCGCATCGCGGCGGGAAGACCGTGACGGTGGTGACCAACTTTACCGGCATAGGGTTGCAGGAGAAGCAGGCCCTGGCCAAGGCCATGCAGAAGACCTGCGGCACGGGCGGCACGGTAAAAGATGGCCGGATCGAGATCCAGGGCGACAAGCGCGAAGAGGTCGCCAGCATCCTGGCGGAAGCCGGGTTCCGACCGGTCTTTGCCGGCGGCTGACCTTGGCGGTCCATCCGTACCGGGCCGCTTGACGGGGCGGTCTGTCTCAACGATTATCAAGCCTGTGCCCATGAAAGATGCTGCCAAAGTCTTGATTGTCGAGGATGACCCTGACGGGCGCCGGTCGGTTGTCGAGGCGACCCGCGACGCGGGCTACGAAGTTTTCGCCGCCGAAACCGGCAAGGCCGGGATCGAGCTTGCGCGCCGTGTCGACGTGGACGTGGTGCTCTCGGACCTGAAGCTCCCCGACACCGACGGCTTGAGGGTGATGGAAGAGATCCGCCGATTTCGGCATGACGTACCGGTCCTGATCATGACGGCCTACGGGTCCGTGGACTCGGCCGTGCAGGCCTTGAAACAGGGCGCCTACGACTATCTCGTCAAGCCGCTCGACTTGGACGATCTCCAGGCCAAACTGGCGCGCGCCCTGGAGACGAGTCGTCTGCGGGCCCAGGTCGCCTCGCTTCGCGACGAGATCCGGGGCCGGTATACGGCCAGCACCATGGTGGCCGGTTCGGCGCCCATGCAGGAGGTCCTGCGGCAGATCGCGGCAGTGGCGGGAACGAACGCAACCGTGCTCGTGCAGGGCGAGAGCGGCACAGGCAAGGAATTGGTGGCCCGGGCGCTGCACGCGGACGGGAAGCGAGCAGGTGGACCGTTCGTGGCCGTCAACTGCGGGGCCTTTGCCGATACGCTGCTTGAATCCGAACTCTTTGGCCACGAGAAGGGGGCTTTCACCGGCGCCGCGGCGCGGCATGAAGGCGCCTTTGAGCGCGCAACGGGCGGCACGCTCTTCCTGGATGAGATTGGCATTGCGCCGAAATCCGTCCAGGCGCGGCTGCTGCGGGCGCTTGAGGAAAAGGAAGTCCTGCGGGTGGGGGGACGCGAGCCTGTGAAGGTCGACGCCCGGATCGTGACGGCCTCGAATCGGGACCTGGGTGAACTCGTCGATGCCGGCGAGTTCCGGCACGACTTGCTGTACCGGCTGCAGGTGGTCACGATCCGGATTCCGCCGCTGCGCGAGCGCCGCGACGACATCCGGCCTCTGGTCGACCGGTTTATCGCGTCGGCGTGCGCCGAACATGGCAGGCACATCGAGACCGTCGAACCGGCCTGTTACGAACGGTTGGCCGCGTACGACTGGCCGGGTAATGTGAGGGAGTTGCGCAACGTGATCGAGTCGGCCGTGATCATGGCACGCGGACCGGTTCTCGAGGCCCAGGGGCTACGGCTGGGGCGGGTCGCGTCAGCAGGTGCAGCGCGGGCCGACGGTGTCGCCATCCCGCCTGGGACCACGCTGTCGGACCTGGAGCGTGAGGCGCTTTTGCAGGCGTTGCGACGCCATGATGGGAACCGCCAGTTGACGGCCGACGAACTGGGCATTTCAACGCGAACGATCCAGCGGAAGATCAGCGACTATGGGCTGCCGTTCTGATCAGCCGCGAACCTCGTCGCGGGCGCGTCGTCACATGGGCCGGGTAAGGATGCCTCTCCGAGGCATCCGCGGACGGCTCGGAGAGCCGTCCCTACCGTGACCCGCTATATCCTCAGGCGACTCCTGCACATGATCCCCACGCTGTTCGGCGTGTTGCTGATCACGTTCATCCTCTTCAACGTGGTGGGGGGGAGCCCGGCGAGCATGAGCCTGGGCAAGAACGCATCGCCGCAGTCACTGGAGGAATTTGACGAGGAACGCGGCATCAACAAGCCGCTGATTTTTGGACTGTGGACGACCACGCGCGCCTGCCCGGACTGGAAAGCCGACAGCCCCGGAGGCCGGACTCCGCCCCGCGTTCTCGCGGCGGGGCAGGCGTTCGCGGTGCCGCTCCATTTCCCGTTGCGGCCGGGCACGCGCTACCGGGTGAGACTCGATGTCGCCGCCGGGAAGGCGAATACGGCCGAATGGACGTGGGGCCCCACGAATGCACTCTTGCGGCGCGCCGTGCAAGTGGCATCCGGGAATGGCCCGCAGGTGCTGGACTTTGCGACCGGGGCTGACCCCTCGCGCGAGCAGCCGCCCACGTTCAGCGTGGCGGGAGCTGCAACGCTCGAAGGCTGCACTTTGCGGCGGCGCGTGCGACACATCGCCGATTCCCAGTTCGTGCATTTCCTGGGCCAGATGGTGCGCCTGGACTTGGGAACATCCATGGCCACCAACCAGCGTGTCACGACGATGCTCAAGGCGGGAATCGGCCCCTCGTTGATGCTCACCGTGCCTATTTTCCTGGGCGAGGTGGCGATAGCCGTGGTGCTGGCCCTGTTCTGCGCCTGGCAACGTAATCGCTGGACGGACCGGACACTGGTGGTAACGGCGGTCGTGCTCATGAGCGTCAATTATCTGGTGTGGATCATCCTTGGCCAGTTCGTGCTGGCCTTCAAACTCCAGTGGTTTCCGATCTGGGGCTTCGAGTCATGGCGCTACCTGCTGCTGCCGGTGACGATCGGCATCGTCAGCGGCCTGGGCACAAACCTACGGTTTTATCGGACGGTGATGCTGGACGAGATGTACCGGGATTATGTGCGAACCGCTTACGCCAAGGGATTGGGGGCGGGTGGCGTGTTGTTCAAGCACGTGCTGCCCAACGCCATGATTCCTATCATTACCAACACGGTGATCGCGTTGCCTTTTCTGTATACGGGCAGCCTGCTACTGGAGAGCTTCTTCGGAATTCCGGGACTGGGCGGGATGAGCGTGAATGCAATCAACTCGGCGGATGTCGACGTAGTGCGGGGCATCGTGCTGATCGGGGCGGTCCTCTATATGGGGGCGAACCTGCTGACCGATCTGTGCTATGCGGCAGTTGATCCGAGGGTGCGATTGGAGTGAACCAGTGAACAGCAAACAGTGAACAGCGTGCAGACAACTCATGAGCCGGACGGGACCCTCTGGGGCTCGGCGTGGCGTGACTTGCGGCGGCGGCCGCTTGTGCGTTTCTGCCTGGGCGTGATCGTGCTCTTCACCCTGGTGGCGGCCTATGGCGAAGTTGTGTATCGCTGGAACAGGCTTCGGGATGTGACACCTTCTTACCAGAAGGTTGATCTCGAGCGCCGCTATCTGCCGCCGGGCACGGCGGGGCATTGGCTCGGCACGGACAACCTGGGCCGGGACGTGGCGGCGCGCGTCGTGCAGGGCGCCCGTATCGCCTTCCAGGTGGGAGTCGTGACGGCGCTGATCGCGATACCCATCGGCGTGGTGCTGGGCTGCCTGGCGGGCTATTTTGGCGGTCGGGCCGACGACTGGATTGTCTGGCTTTACTCGACCGTGGCGTGCATGCCCGGGCTGTTATTCATCCTCGCGATTTCGATGGTCGTCGGCAAGGGTCTGCTGGGCGTCTATCTGGGCATTGGGCTGACGACCTGGGTGGGGCTGTGCCGCCTGATCCGCGCCGAGGTGATGAAGCACCGCGACCGGGCGTACGTGCTGGCGGCCCGCTCGCTGGGCTATGGGGACGGACGCATCCTGTTCCGGCACATCCTGCCCAATGTCCTCCACATCGTGATTATTACCTTTTCCCTGCGTTTTCCGGCGGCCATCGGCACGGAGGTGTTCATGAGCTTCCTGGGCATCGGCGTGCAGGGCGAACCCTCGTGGGGCGTGATGATCGGCAATGCCCGGCTGAGGCTCTGGCAGGGCGTCTGGTGGGAGATGGCTGCTGTGACCGTGGCGATTCTTGTTGTGGTACTGGCCTTCAATTTGGTAGGAGATGCCCTGCGAGACGCTCTCGACCCCCGGTTACGGGCGCGGGAAACGACCTGATTGCCTTCATACGTCCTCGTGATCGCAGTCCATCACATCAAGCCATCCTCCCCGCGGGGATGAGGACGAACCGAGGAGACCCACATGCCCAAACGCGCATCCATTAACAGCCTTACACACGAGACCGTGCTCGAATTCATGCGGCGCCCCGAGTACGCGCCCATGACCGCCAGCGAACTCGCCGCCGCCCTCGAACTGCGGGGCGGGGGACGCAAGGCGCTCGCGCAGTTGCTCCACCGCATGGTGATTGCCGGCGATATTGTCCTTATCCGCAAAGTCCGATACTCGCTGGGCGCGCCGGCCGACCTGATCACCGGCCGCGTCGAGTGCCGCCGCTCAGGTGACGGGTCTGTGGCGGCCACGGAGACGACGCCGGCCGTGCGGATAGAAAAAGCCAACCTCGACACGGCCCTGCCTGGCGATTTGGTGACAGTCCGACTGGAGCCGGCGCACCCGGAAGGCGGCGAACCTTTTCGCGTTGGCAAGGTGATCCGAATCGTGGAACGCGCCCGCCGCGTGGTGGTCGGTACGCTGCGAAGCACGGGCAAGTTCCTCTATGTCGTGCCGCTCGACCCCGCGTACCAGCAGGATTTCTATGTCCCCGACGCGCAAGGGGCGAAGGTGGACGACCGGGTGGTGATCCAGTTTACCAACTGGGAGAACCGGCATGTCAATCCCGAGGGGGAGATCATCGAGGTTATCGGCCCTGCCGACAACCCCTCGCTCGACACACTTACGATCATGCGGCAGTACGAATTGCCGTCCGAATTCCCGGAAGAGGTCATGCGCGAGGCCGAACGGTCGGCCGGCCGGCTGGGGTCGCCGGGTAAACGCCTGGACCTGCGCGACCGGTTTATTTTCACGGTGGATCCCGCCACGGCCAAGGACTTCGATGACGCGCTGTCGCTTGAGCGCGACGAGCGGGGCCGACGGGTGCTTGGCGTGCATATCGCCGACGTGAGTCACTTCGTGACGCGCGCCTCGACGTTGGACCGCGACGCCCAGCAGCGCGGCAACAGCGTGTACCTGCCGGACAAGGTCGTGCCCATGCTGCCCGAGGAATTATCGAACGGCCTGTGCAGCCTCAAGCCCGGGCAGGACCGACTCGCGTTTTCGGTCTTCATGACGTTTGACGACGAGGGGCGGATGGTGTCCTCGCGGTTCGCCAAGAGCATCATCCGGTCGCGCCTGCGATTGACCTATGAGCAGGCGTTGGTCGTGATCGAAACGCCGTCGGGCATGCAGAGCCGCGAAGAGAGCGTATCGGCCGAAGCCGGCGCGCTGATCCGCGAGATTTGCGATCTGGCCATGCAACTGCGCGCGGGCCGGTTTGCCCAGTTTGCACTCGACCTCGATATGCCTGAGAACCAAGTCGTCATCGGGCCTGACGGCACGATCGTCGATATCCGGCCCGTCGTGAACGACGTGTCGCACCAGATGATCGAGGAGTGCATGGTGGCTGCGAACGAGGCTGTGGCGCGCGAGTTGAGTGACCGCGGGCTGAGGATCCTCCACCGGTTGCACGAATCTCCGTCCGAGGAACGTATTGACGAGCTGGCGATTGACCTGCGCGGCATGGGCTACCAGCCGGGCAATTTGAAACAGCGGCGCAACCTGGCCGAATTCCTGAAGCGTATTCGGACGACGCCGCTGGCACATTGCGCCCAGATGGCTGTTCTGCGCAGCATGAAACGGGCGGTCTACTCGGCAGAGGCCGGCGGGCACTTCGGCCTGGCCAAGACCTTCTACAGTCACTTCACTTCGCCGATCCGTCGGTATCCCGACTTGGTCGTGCATCGCATCCTGCAGGCCGCACTGGAGGGCAAGCCGACTCCCTATCCCGCGGCCGAATTGAAGGCGCTGGCACTGCATTGTTCCGATACGGAGCAGAATGCGGCTGAGGCGGAGAGGGACCTGGTCGAGATCAAGAAGTACCGGTTCCTCGAACAGCAACTCAAGACCAATGACCTGCGCGTCTACGAAGCGGTAGTGGTCCGGGTGATGAACTTCGGGCTATTCGTGGAGTTGGAGACGCTCGACATCCAGGGGCTCGTGCACATTTCCACGCTTTCGGATAGTTTCGTGCACTTCGATGCGGGGCTGCATGCGTTGCGTGCCGGGCGCGAGGTCTACAGCCTGGGGGCGCGCGTCAAGGTCCGCGTGGTGCGGGTCGACTTCGACAAGCGGCGGCTGGACTTCGTGCTGGCCGCGGGAAAGCCGGTAACGGCGGGGGCAGCCCCACGTCCGGCGCCGGCGACCGGCCCGGCCCGGAACGACGGTGCCGCCAGCCGGCGCAGCGAACGGCACTCCGGGCACCAGGGCCGACACGGCGGCCGGCGGGCGTCGGGTCGGTAACCGGCGACGCGGCCTTCCATAGGGCTGTGGGCGATTCGCCCACCGGCTGTCTTCGACGTGGCGGAAATCGTGTCGTTTGTCTATTCTTGGCGCCCTGTCAACGGAATCAACCAAGGCGAGGAATGGCGATATGGCGGACGAATTCTATCTCACGTACATGGGACAAGGACCGAAACGCATCCTGCATTGGGAGCACTGGTCCTGTCCCGATGCCGAAACCTATCTGGCGGGCATCGACTACTACGATCATCCCCGTCAGTGCCGGCTCAAGCTCCAGGAGTTGTACCCGCAGCTCCGGCTTGGTGTGCCGGAGACCGATAAGCCGATTCCGCGACTCGATGCCCAGCAAGATCCGGGCAAGGGCCGCTGGGGCGACTCGTACCGGGACCATTGGCAGCAGGAGGTGGCGTCCCATCGGTTTGCCTCCATGGACGACATGCTGAAATTCAGTCCGCTCGCGCAAGCCGACTTCACCGGTTGGCGTACAGTGGAAGAGGGCGACTTCAGCAGCGAGGAGGCGATCTACCAGCGTTACCGGAAGAATTTCCCGGCCGAGTGGGGCGACAAGGCGCCCGAGGGGTCGGCGGTATGCGTGGGGTTCTATAACACCATGTTCATGTGGCCGATGCTGACGTTCGGCTACGAGAACTTCCTGTCGATGTGCCTGGAGCCGGAGTTCGAGCGGATCATGGAGGAATTCGGGGAGATCAACCGCCGGGTCTTCCGCGCATTCGCGCGCCTTCCGGTGAATTTTGCCATATGCCACGACGACATCGTGCTCTCGAACGGCCCTGTGTGCAGTCCCGCGTGGATGCGCAAATTCATCTTCCCGCGCTACCAGGAGTACTGGGACATCCTCCGGAAGGCCGGAAAAGAAGTGATCTTCATGGTCGACGGTTGCGTCGACGCCTTCGCCGATGACGTGATGGCATGTGGAGCCCGGGGCATCATCAGCGAACCGTTCACCGACTACAAGCGGCTGGCGCGGCGTTATCCGGACTGCTTCATTGCCGGCGAAGGCGATAACCGCGTGCTGATGCGCAATAAGCCGGCCGAAATCCGGGCGATGGTCGAACGCATGGTTGAGACCGGGCGCATGTCGCGCGGTTACATGATGTGCATCGGCAACCACATCCCCTTCAACGTCCCGCCGGACGCGATCAAACGCTACCTCGATCTCTCAGCCGAGTTGGCCACGCGATAGGGCGAGTGCGTCTGGAGGAACGCTGACTGTGGAAGCCGGAATGGAACAATCTTGCCAAGCGTGATGCGCTGGGCCGCCTGGACAGCGAGAATCCAGTCTTGTTCGCCCGCTCGCAACGCCACCTCCGCCAGCGCCCGCTGCGTGAGCAGTTGATCCACAGCGGCGCCAGGTGACGCAGTGGTCGGGCGAGAGGAAGAGTTCCAAAGGGCTGTGCTTTTAACGCTATCGATCCGATCGACCGACGAGGCCATTTCTTCTACTTCGACTTTGTTTTGACTCCACGGGCCTTCAAGAGGCGCTTCTTCGCTTCGCTGATCGGCTTCCTATATTGTGGCAGCCACTTCGCCTCGGCCACCAGCAGTTCGTCCACCATCCGTAAAATCTCGGGCGGATCGCAGACCGCTCCAATGAGGGGATCCATCAGCATCGCCTGGCGCAAGAGGCTGTCGTCGCCGCTCACCGCCGCTTCGACGGCCAACCTCTGGACAGAGATGCTGGCATTGCAGACGGCGGCGCAGCCAAGCGGGAGACCGCCGACTATCGGGATGTTAATGCCGGTTCGATCAACATAGCCAGGCACCTCGACAATGGCGTCCGGCGGCAGGTTCGTGATGGCACCGTGGTTGACCACGTTGAAGTGCCCACGATAAACGCGACCCGTTTCGAGGGCCTCGATGATATGGCTGCCATGCTCGTGACTGCGGGTCTCCGTCGTGTACGGCGCCGGCGTCGCCGAAAGCAATTTTCGGAAATCGGCCTCGAACCCCTCCCGTTGATCCTTGCACATGCGCAGATAGCCGCCAGCCTCCATCCAACTGCCCTTGACAATCCACTTGCCCAATTCCTCGGCGCGCTTGCGGTACCACGGCAGGTACTCCGAAAGGTGGCCATTGGATTCGGTGGAGAAGTAGCCGAAGCGGCGCAGGACGTCGATACGCACTTTCTCGGTTCTTTTGTACTTGGGGAACCGTTCGAAACCATCGAGGAGGCGGCCGGTCCAGTCCTGACCGTTGTAGCGGACTTGAATATACCATGTTTGGTGGTTGATGCCGGCGCAGACGACGTCAATATCCTTCGCGGCGATATCGACATACCCCTTGTCGCCGGCCTTTCTCTTCCCGTTCATGAGAAAGCGGATGACTTCGGAGATCTGCCACTGACTGTGCTGGACGCCGTGGCAGAGTCCGAACACTGATTGACGCCATACTTCAGAGGAATGTCGATGTCGGACTGCAAGGCATCGAGCCCGCCGATTCGAGCGGTGTTGATCACATAGTGTGCTCCCTCGATCGCCCGGCGCCGATCCCGGGTCGCGATGACGTTTGCCGGAATCCTGTTCGCCTTGAGATCGCGTTCCGCCAGACGCCGCATCATTTCGAGATAGTGCGCGTTGACGTCCGTGAAGGCGAACACGGTGTCCCGCAGTTCAGGGACGGACAGGATATCCTTGAAAAGCGTCCTCGTGAATCCAATGCTGCCCGCCCCGATGACCGCCACTTTGATCGCCATATTTATCACTCCGAACCCAGCCGGCTACTGCCGCAGGGCTCAAACAGGCTAAGAAATCGCTTTTGGGTTGGCACCCGCGTACGCCCCGTCGCAATCGTTGCCAGAATGGGCACTGGAGCAGCGACGCGATGCGCGGAACATGTGGGAACACGAGGAAGATGTCAAGGCCACCGACCGATCACCACAAACCTGCGACGCTGGGTGAATATTGTTATTGTGATTCTGTCGGTCACGCGATATAGTTTACGGCAATTTGTAGTATATCGCATATGGCGAGATCACTGATGAGCCATCCCAGCCCCCGAGTTCCCGCCAAGAAAGCTGGGAAATGCGACCGTGTCGTTGCGACCCTGCGGAGTAAGATTCTTGAAGGTCGCTGGCAGTCCGGCGCGCAACTGCCGCCGCGCTTGCAGTTGTTGCGCACGCTCAATACCACACCGGTTACGCTGCACCACGCGGTTCAGCGCCTGGTGCGTGACGGATTCCTGCGCACGGCAGCCGGGGCCGGCACATTCGTGACCGCGGCCCCGCCGCACCTCAATACCTATGCCGTCATCTTTGTCTTCGATCCTGCGGCGTATGGTGGCGAAGTGAACTGGTCGCGCTACTATCAGGCGTTGACGCAGGCGGTTGCCCGTTTCCAGCAGGAAACAGGCAAGAGGATCCTTCAGTTCCATGGCATCGACGAGCACACGGATTCTCCTGACCGCAAACGCCTGATCTCCCACATCAAGCGTCAGAATCTGGCAGGCCTGATCTTCGCCAATCCCCCGTTCCAGTTGGCGGGCACCCCCATTCTCGATAGTCCGGGCATTCCGCGGGTAGCGCTAACCGATAAGCAGTCGTATCCCCATGTGCCGATCGTCAAACTCGATGGAGACATGTGGGTTGAAAGAGCGCTCGATTATTTGGCCGCCTTGGGCCGCCGCCATGTGGCCATTCTCTCATTTGGCGGGCCTGATTCCGATGCATGGGTCCGGGCCGGCCTGGCCGCCCGTGGCATGGTGTCGCACAGGCGCTGGACGCAGTTTGTCAGTATGCGGCAGCCCGAAGGGGCGCGCCGTGCGGTGGAGTTGCTGATGCACGACCGCGAGCGTCCTGACGCCTTGCTGGTTGCGGACGACAACTTCGTCGAGCAGGCCCTTGCGGGTTTGGCGGACGCGGGTATGAAGGTGCCAGCGGGGATTGCCGTGATCGGCCACGCCAACTTCCCGGTTGCGCCGTCCAAAGTGTCACCTGTACGACTGCTGGGCTATGATGCCGCGCTCACGCTGCGCACCTGCGTGGACCTCATTGACCGTCAGCGACGCGGTGAGATAGTTCCTGGCGAGACAACGCTTCCGGCGTTGTGGGAAGAGGAAGTCGGCGGACTGATATCAGAGATCAGAGGACAGAGATCAGAAAGCAGACTTAAGAGGACAGAGGTCAGGTCGGCAAAAGCTAGCCCCTCGGAAGCTGTGAAAGAGGTAAAGCATGCACAGTAGTGATCGCGGCTGGGCTTGCCGGGGTTTGTCGCTGGCTATTGCCGTGAGTGCAGGGTGGATGCACGCGAGCCTATGTCTGGCTGACACCGGCCTGGGGCGGCACAAGCAGCTCTACGCGGTTCCGGCTCCGGGCAAGGTCGTCGTGGACGGCAAACTCGACGACTGGGATCTCTCCGGGCAGATCGAGATGTTCGTGGTCTCCGAGACCAAGGAGATGCAGAGCGGGAAATTCGCGCTGATGTACGACCAGGACGCCCTCTACTTGAGCGGCGTTGTGCGCGACACTTCGCCCATGATGAACCGGCAGGACCCCAAGGTGAACGGCGACCGGGGGTGGGATGCAGACTCCTGCCAGTTCCGGCTCAGTCTTGACCCGAAGCAGCCCTATCCCTTGACCGAATCCGTCTGGCCTTACCAGGCCAAAACCAAGCAGGATACGCGCAACGACATTGTCCACCTGACGCTCTGGAACTTCACCGACCGCGACGAGCCGTGCCTGGGTATGCAGTTGGGTATGACCTACCGCCTGCCGCGGCCAGAGTGGGCGCCTGCGGGCGTCGTGCCGTCCGATCTCTACCAGGGCAAGTACGCGAAGGCGGAAGATGGCCGCGGCTATACCTTCGAATATCGCATTCCGTGGAGCACCCTCGGCGCAACGGCGCCGCTGAAGGGAGGCGACAACGTCGCCGGCACCGTGCAGTTCTGCTGGGGTCAGCCCGACGGCCTCAAGACCGCCGGCGGTTCGGCGTGGGCCTATGATGTGATGGCCGGGCCGGGTTTTGCTTTCCAGGACGCGACCGTGTGGGGCAAAATCATCTTCGCCGAGAAAGGCGATGTGGCCCGGGAGTTGGTTGAAGCCGGCGTGCCCGCGGAGAAGCCGCTGCCGTTGGCGTTCGCCTATGACCTGCCGGAGGATGGCCAGATTACGCTTCAGCTTTTCGATCAAGACAACCTGGTGCGCCGCATTCTGGTAGCCCAGGGCGATCGCCGCGCAGGTCACAACATCGAAAAGTGGGACGGCATGGATGACCAGGGCCAGCCGCTTACGCCTGGCACCTACACGTGCAAGGGCATTATCCACCAGCCGATCACCGGCAAGTTCCGCTTTTCGGTGCACAATTCCGGCCAACCGCCGTATCCCACCGACGACAACAAGGGCGGCTGGGGCGGCGATCATGGCACCCCCCGCGCCTGTTCGGCTGTCCTCAATGGCATGCTCCTCTCCTGGGATTATGCCGAGTATGGGTGGGGGATCATCCGCGTCGATCTGGAGGGGCACAAGCAATGGGGCAGCAAGAGTTGCGCCCTGTTCGTGGCCAATGACGGCAAGCGCTTCTTTACCTATGATCCGCAAGGGTTCGAGGCTGCACCCCCTGAATCCTTAGCGAAGCGGGGAGAGTTGCGCCGAAGGGTTAGAAAAGGGCTTGACTGTAATAACCTATTGGGTTATAAGTATCCGCATGAAGGCGCACTACCGGAAACGCAAGACACGCTATGAGTTTGAGCTGAC
>CAITUY010000245.1 GCA_903895695.1 uncultured bacterium | reverse complement strand
TTAGTCCCTTTTTCGGTCCTGCATTCTGTGTATCCGTTGGCCTCTGGCAGTGGCCTCCTTTGAGTTAAGCGGGTTATGGCTGAAAGCATCCAACGCGGAGAGTGATCGTATGCTCGATTCCGCCTGTGCCTGCCGTGGGCGTATCCAATCTGAACCACAATGACCGGCCTGCGTCGACGGGAACCGCCACCCCGGTCGCGGTTCCTTCGGTGCAGGCAAACTGTGTGGCGGTCGCGGCCTGCGCCGATGTCGTCAGCACATCGTCATCGGCGGCCTGGCTGAAGCTTCCCGGACCCGGAGCATCGGCAGCGGCACAGAATACCCCCGAAAAGACATACCGCTTATCCCCGGCGCCGGTCTTCGATGGCGAATGGGTCCATTCGTTCCGGTCATCTTCACCGGCAATCATCAGCGTAAAGGTCTCCGCTACCGTACCGCTATTGGTGACCGTCAGTCTGCTGCCGGCGGAACTCATCTGAACGGTGCCCGTGCCCACGGTTCCCACGGTCCAGGCCGACGGCGAGACGGAGATGGACAGAATGGTCAGATTTCCTGAAAGTGAATTAAACGTGACCGCCCCGGCCTGGGCCAGCGCCCTGCCGTCCAGCGTTGAACCGGTATCCATGGTGATCGACACGGCCGCCAGCAGCGTTCCCTTGAAGATGGAGTAGGTGCCGAGAGTCGCTGAACTGCCGACCTGCCAGAAGACATTGTTCGCCTGGGCGCCGCCCGTCAGGATGACCCGGCTATGCGGGTCACCGGCGCCGCCGGCCGCCGTGGTCAGCGTGGAGCCCATCTGGAATATCCAAACGGCGTTCGCGTCGCCGCCGGCATCGAGGGTGAGATCCCCTGTTATCTCAAGCGAACTTGCGGACCCATACAAGCCGGGGATGAGCGTCTGCCCGCCGATATTGCCTGATACCGTGATTCGACCTGCGGAGCGGCCGGCGGCGTCATCATACGCCGTGGCCAAATCGACCTTGGCCGTGGTTAGCAGCCCGGGATCTACCGCCGCGCCGGCCGGCCCGGCAGCATCGACCGTATAGAGCGTCCCGCTCACTTGCCCTGTGCTCAACCCCGTGATCGCGGCCCCGGTTGCCGGACTCAACCCGACATTCCCATTGATGGTTCCATCACCGGTCGAGCTGATCGCGGTGCCCGCCAGAATCGTGAAGCGGGTCGCCGATCGCAGGTCGAGGGGTGCCGGACCGGCGGCCAGCGTCAGGGTCGGCGCCATCACGGCCACGGCGAGGACGAGTCCCACCGCGAGTGCGAGGGCATGGGGGCAGGCGATGGCGATCCGTTTCATGGGGCCTACCGTAGCCGGACCGGCTTCGCTTCGCTATAAGGTACAACCCTACCGCCCGGGAAGCCCGGTCAACGGGCGGCCGTCGCCTTCGCCACCGCGGACGGCGCAGCGGCAGCGCGCCGCAGTCCGCAGTAGGGTTACACCCCATCGCGCCACCGCAGCCAATCCGGCTAATTTGCTGACCATGAAGAATAACCCGCTGAAACAATTGGACGCGCTCGGGCAGTCCGTCTGGCTGGACTATATCCGGCGGGACCTGCTCGCCAGTGGCGGACTGCGACGCCTGATCGAGGAGGATGGACTGCGGGGGATGACCTCGAATCCCTCGATTTTCGAGAAGGCGATTGCAGGCAGCCACGACTACGACAATGACATTCGGGCCATGGCGCTTGACGGAAAGGACGCCAAGGACATCTATGAGGCCCTCAGCCAAAATGATGTCCAAGGCGCCGCCGACGAGTTCCGGCCCCTCTACGACAGGACTGACGGCAAAGACGGTTATGTCAGCCTGG
>CAITUY010000244.1 GCA_903895695.1 uncultured bacterium | reverse complement strand
GCTCGCCCTCCCGGAAGAAGCTGATCTCTTGGTGTTATGGGAGGGCGAGCGTCCTCGCGAGCCGAGTTGTTCAACAGGCCCCTATGCCCCTATTCCGTTGTGCGACACGATGCCGAAGCCAGTCTTGAAGAACTCAGTCGAACTGAGTATCTTGGCCACTTTCCACCGCAGTTAAATGACTAAGTAAGGGTGCCCCATGAGTGACGACGCCCCAGAACGTGACCCTTCACATGAGGGCCGTTTTTGCCGATGGCGAGCTTGTGGAGTCGGCAACCTGTAAGGATTATCTGCAAGTTCGCAAGGTATGACTACCGAAGTATCCATGCTTTCCCCAGGTAGGGCGACGGCGTCCCTGCCGCGCCGTTACGGGTGAGTCCCTTGTCGCGTTCCTGTCTCGGCGCGGCGAGGACGCCGTCGCCCTACCTTTGGGATGGCGGATGGAATAAGCCTTGAGGGGACGACTCATGAATGCTGCGATGAAGAACACGTGGGTGAAGCGGACAAAGCCGGTTCAAAGCGTACCGGAGAATTACTTCTGGCATTAAAGGAACCGCCGACCGTGGACCCCTACTGGAAGCAAACCGTCGAACAAGCCGCCAACCTGCTCGCGAGCGATCCCGCCGCAGGGCTGACCTCGCCGGAAGCTGGGCGGCGCCTGGCGACCCACGGACCCAACGAACTCGTTGCCAAGCAGGGCGTGACCGCCTGGCAGATCCTGCTTGGTCAGTTCAAGGAGTTCATGATCTGGGTGCTGGTGGCGGCGGCCGTGGTTTCGGGATTCCTGGGCGAGTGGGTGGACGCACTGGCGATCGTGGGGATCGTCATTTTGAATGCGATCCTGGGCTTTATCCAGGAGTACCGCGCCGAGCAGTCGCTGGCGGCGCTCAAGAAGCTCGCCAGCCCAACGTCGCGCGTCCTGCGCGACGGCGCGCTGGCGGTCGTCCCCTCGGCCGCGCTGGTGCCCGGCGACGTCATCGAGCTAGAGGCCGGCGACCACATCCCGGCCGACGGCCGCGTCGTTACCCATACCGCGAACTTCAGCGTGCAGGAGGCCAGCCTCACGGGCGAATCGGCGCCTGTTACCAAGCATAACCGTGCCCTCGAGGGCGACGCCGTGGCGCTGGCCGAGCGTTTCAACATGGTGTTCATGGGAACCTCGGTCGTCAGCGGACGCGCCCGCGTGCTCGTGACAGCGACGGGCATGGGTACGGAACTGGGCCGGATTGCGGGCCTGATCCAGGAGATCGAAAGCGAACCGACGCCCTTGCAGCGGAAGTTGGACGCGTTCGGCCGGTTGCTCGTGAAGCTATGTTTCGCCCTCGTGGCCATCGTCTTCCTGATGCAGTGGTGGCGCGGCGGCAACGTGGTGGACATATTCCTGACCGCCGTAAGCCTGGCCGTGGCCGCGATTCCCGAGGGCCTGCCGGCGGTGGTCACGATCGCGCTCGCCCTGGGCGTCCACCGGATGGTCCGGCGCCATGCGCTGATCCGAAAACTCCCGTCCGTCGAAACGCTGGGTTGCGCCACGGTTATCTGCTCGGACAAAACCGGTACGTTGACCCGCAATGAGATGACCGTCCAGGCCGTGTATGCGGGCAGCAAGCGCTACCGCGTGAGCGGTATCGGTTACGAGCCGCGGGGCGACTTCACGCAGGAGGATGCGGGCGGACCGGCCGGCGGCCAGGACGACCTCGCGGCCTGCCTGCTCTGCGGCGTGCTCTGCAACGGCGCCCAACTGGTCGTCGAAGGCGGCGCCAGCCGGATCGTCGGCGACCCCACGGAAGGCGCCCTCCTGACGTGCGCCGGGAAACTTGGTCTGTGGAAACGCGACCTCGAGGCGACGCACCCCTTTGTGGAGGAGTTGCCGTTCGATTCGGATCGCAAGATGATGTCCGTGATCCGCAGAACCCCTGACGGCGCCCTTCGTGTTTATACAAAAGGTGCCCCTGATGTGCTGCTGGCAAGGTGCCGCGATGTCCTGATCGAAGGCCGGCGCGAGCCGCTAACGGCGGACCTTCTCCAGGCGATCGAATGGGTCAACGCCGACCTGGCCGGCGCGGCCATGCGCGTGCTCGCCGTGGCCTTCCGCGACCTGACAGCCGTGCCCGCCGCACCTGAGGCCGGTACCCTGGAGCAGGGCCTGACCTTTGCCGGTTTGCTGGCCATGATCGATCCGCCGCGCGACGAGGCGCGCGAGGCGATCGCGAAGTGCCGGACGGCGGGGATCCGGACGGTCATGATCACCGGCGACCATCGTAACACGGCCGTGGCGGTGGCGCGGAACCTGGGGTTCTATAGCGAGTCCTCCCTGGCCGTGACCGGCGCGGAACTCGACCGGTGGAGCGATGAAGAACTCGACCGCTCCGTCGACCGGGTGGCCGTCTATGCCCGCGTGTCGCCCGAGAACAAGCTGCGCATCGTGCGAAGCTGGCGCAAGCGCGGCGACATCGTGGCCATGACCGGGGACGGCGTGAACGACGCCCCGGCCGTCAAGGAGGCCGATATCGGCGTGGCCATGGGCATCACCGGGACCGACGTCACCAAGGAAGTCTCGGACATGGTGGTCACGGACGACAACTTTGCGTCAATCGTGGCGGCCGTGGAGGAGGGGCGGGGAATCTACGACAATATCCTGAAGTTTGTGCGCTACCTCTTGTCGTGCAATGCCGGTGAGATCCTGGTCATGTTCGCAGCCTCACTCGTCGGGTTGCCCGTGCCGCTGTTGCCGATTCACATCCTGTGGGTGAACCTGGTTACCGACGGCCTGCCGGCGCTGGCGTTGGGGGTGGACCCGCCTGATCCCGACTTGATGCGCCGGTCGCCGCGTTCGCCGGCCGAGCCCGTGGTGGGACGCTCCGGCGCCGGGGCGTTGCTGGCCGAAGGGGCTTTCATTGCGCTGTGCACGCTGGGCGCGTTCTGCCTGGTGCTGTACGGCTGGCACGGCTCGCTGGGACAGGCCCGGACGGCGGCCTTCATGGTGCTGGCCTGCTCGCAGTTGGTTCACGCCTTCAACTGCCGCAGCCGGACGCTGTCGTTGTTCACGCTGGGCATCTTCACCAACCTCAAGTTGGTCGCCGCCGTCGCGGTGTCGTTCGGCGTGCAACTCGTGGTGGTGACACTGCCGCTGGCGCGGGTCGTGTTCAAGACCGAGGCGTTGAGCGCGCCCGAGTGGCTCGCGGTCGCCGCGCTATCGACCTTCCCGCTGTGGGCCCAGGAGGCGGTGAAATGGGCGGGGCGGCGGCGGAGTCTGCGCCTTGCACGATAGCCCAACGTGCATTCGGCCAATGGTTCAGGTGCAAATCAAGAGGTGTGACAGGAGAGGTGAGCATGCTGGCGAAGAAAGAGGAGATTCTCATCCGGGCTTTCGAGCCGGGTGACACGGATGACATTGTGCGGCTGACGGTCGCGGAATTCGAGCCGGCCTCGATTGATGCGAAAATCGAGGCGATGATGGGCGGCACGCCGTGGGCCCGCGTGAAAGAGAAAGTGGTGCGGGATGAACTGGCGGCCTATCCGGCCGGTTGTTTTGTTGCGGTGACGGGTGGGGCCGTGGTCGGGTATGTTACCACCACGCTGAACCTCCTGGCTTCGCGGGGGACGGTTGCGAACCTGGTCGTCTCTTCAGCCTGCCAGGGTAGGGGCATTGGCCGGAAGTTGCTCCAGCGGGCGCTGCAGTATTTCCGGGCCTTGAACCTGCAGCAGGCCAAGATCGAAACCCTGGCTACCAACGAGGTCGGCCAGCACCTGTACCCCTCGCTGGGTTTTCGCGAGGTGGTGCGCCAGATTCATTACGCGATGTCGTTGACCGGCGAGGTGGAAGGCGCGGCGCCAAAGCGCAAGTAGCGCCATTCGCCCCAGATCCAGAGTTCTCCGGGATCTCGAACGATAGCGTTATGACGCCGCCTTCAACGATGCCATATCAATTACAAAGCGGTACTTCACGTCGTTTTTCACTATACGATCGTAGGCTTCGTTGATCCTTTGAATAGGGACGATTTCGATGTCGGCCGTGATGTTGTTCCTGCCGCAGAAATCCAGCATCTCCTGGGTCTCCTTGATGCCGCCGATGAGCGAGCCGCTGAAATTGCGCCGGCCAAAGATCAGGCTGCCAACCTGAACCGCCAGCGGCTCGGCGGGTACGCCGACCTGCGTGAGCGTGCCTTCGCGCTTCAGCATTACGAGGTAGGCATTGATGTCGTGCTGCGCCGACACGGTGTCGAGGATGAAGTGGAAGCTGTTGAGATGCTTCTTCATTTCCGTGTCGTTCTTCGAATAGACGACTTCATCGGCGCCGAGACGCAGGGCGTCCGCGACCTTACCCTGCGAGTGAGTAAAGGCGACCACGTGCGCGCCGAAGGATTTCGCCAGCTTCATGCCCATGTGCCCCAGTCCGCCGAGTCCGACAACGCCGACCTTCTGGCCCTTGGCAACGTTGTAGTGGCGCAGAGGCGAATACGTGGTGATGCCGGCGCAGAGGAGCGGGGCGGCGGCGGCGGGATCCAACGCCTTGGGGATCTGCAGCACAAAGGCTTCATCCACGACGACGCTTCCGGAGTAGCCGCCGTAGGTCATGCCGCCAAGGTGTTTGTCCGGGGCGTTGTACGTGAACGTGGCGCCGGCCTCGCAGAATTGTTCGAGGTCGGCCTTGCAGTTCTCGCAGGTACGGCAGGAATCCACCATGCAGCCGACGCCGACCGTGTCCCCTTCCTCGAACTTCGTGACGTGAGCGCCGGCTTTCGTGACGCGGCCGATGATTTCGTGGCCAGGCACGCAGGGATATATGGTGCCTTGCCATTCGTTACGCGCGATATGCACGTCGGTGTGGCAGACGCCGCAGTAGAGGATGTCGATCTGCACATCGTGCGGGCCCGGGTCGCGGCGTTGGATGGCGAAGGGGGCGAGCGGCGTCGTGGCGCTCTGGGCTGCGTAAGAATTGGTTTTCATGGGTTGGTCTTCCTTCTTTTCGCGTTTACTCGGGTAGCGACTTCCGGTTTCCCTGCTTAGGGGTTTCATACAATGGCCCGCACCACGCCGCCATCGACCCGCAAGGCCGCGCCGGTCGTCGCGGATGCCTGCGCACTGCAAACATAAACAATCATGGCCGCCACCTCCTCCGGCGTGGCGAAGCGGCGCAGTAACGAGGAAGGGCGCGCTGTCTCGAAGAATTGCCGTTCCACCGTGGAGGCGTCCACGCCGCGTGAGGCTGCCAGTTGCGCGACAAATCGGCCGACTCCCTCGGAGGCCGTTGGCCCGGGAAGGACGCTGTTGACGGTTACGTTGGTGCCCGCAAGCGTTTCGGCCAGCCCACGGGCAACGGCTAGTTGCGCGGTTTTCGTCACGCCATAGTGGATCATTTCCGGAGGGATTTGGACCCCCGATTCGCTTGAGACAAAAACGATGCGGCCCCAGTTGCGGGCGCGCATGCCGGTCACGTAGTGGCGCGCCATGCGGATTCCGCTGAGAACGTTGGTCTCGAAGATGCGTGTCCAGTCGTCATCCGTGATCTGCTCGAAGGGCTTGGGCTCGAACATGCCGAGATTGTTGACCTGCACGTCGACGTCGGGCAGTTGGCCAAGCAACGCGCGGCAGCCTTCGGCGTTTCCTAAATCGGCGGCGATCCCAACGATTTCCGCGCCGGGGATTTCAAGCCGCACCCGCCTCACCGCGTCGTCAACGCGCGCCGGTGTCCGGCCATTTACCGTCACGTGTGCGCCTTCGCGCGCCAAGGCCATCACTGTGGCGAATCCGATGCCGGCCGTTGAGCCGGTCACCAGCGCCCGCTTCCCTTGCAGACCGAGGTCCATCTGATTCTCCTCTATTGCCATCCTCTGCCGCTCAGGATGCGCGAGTCGGCGGCGGCGCGCCATACGCGTGCGCCTGAATCCGCGCAGCCAAATGCCTTAAGCCAGCTGAGGGGCCCAAGGCTCAACCCAGGGAGCCTTCACCTCGTGCGGCAGGTGTGACAGATCGCTGTGAATGGCCGTCCGTGTCTGGTCGTTTTCGCTTTTGGGTACTCGGCTTGGCGGCTAAATTCGCAATTATGCGAAAGGCGTGGTCGTTACGCGCATGGCCACTGTCCCAATCAGACGTGCCGCAGGCGGAGTGGCAGGAATGTGGAATGCCGGTGCTCCCAGCGCAAGAGCTACTGCGCATATCCTGGGAGTAATCCGCACGTTGTCGCTGTGTAACTTCGGCAGGATAATGTACGCAACAGTTTTGTGTATAATAAGATACATAAACTACCAGACTGAATTCGCAGGGTAGGTTTGGCGAGGAAATAGACTTTGGAGTCGGCGGGTTCGCTGTCGATCGGCACCAAGCGCACTCTCGTTCGTATCCGGCTAATCGGAACTTCTTGGCGAAGTGATAGGTTGGCGATCAGGCTACCAGTTCTCATAAATGAGAATAGTAACGAGGCCGACTTTTGCGTTCCTCGGGGCCATTTATTGGCGTTTGACTTCGCTTCTTGCCCGGGATGCAGATCTGGCATGGCACACGCTATTAACTACCTAGATTCCGGATCACGCTGGCCTCTGCGCGGGACCGTTTCGTTGAGAAGGAACGAACGGAGCATGTCGCGCAGCGCCCTGGTCGCCAGGGTGAGTACCGGGTCATAACAGAGAAAGAGGGTAGGCGCCATGAAAAGGAGCAAGTCGGGTGGGAGCAAGTCGGGGTTCACGTTGGTGGAGATCATGATCGTAGTGGCCATCATTGGGTTACTGGCGGCCATAGCGATCCCGTCGTTCATGAAAGCTAGGACGACCTCGCAGAAGAACGCGTGTATCAACAACCTGCGGCAGATGGAGTCCGCCAAGGAGCAGTGGGCACTGGAGACCCGGCAAGCCCAAGGCGTTGCAGCGGACACCACGGCGTGTCTGACGTATCTCAAGGCCACGCCCGTTTGTCCGGCCGGCGGCACGTATGACTGGCAGACGATCGGCACGAACGCGACATGCACGATCACGAACCATATGCTCTAAGGGAGCGTTCGGACAACACTGCGCGGTAAGCGCGTCGAATATCAGGTATTGCGCATGTCCGCGTAAGAGGAGCGCCGATGCCGTGCCGTCTGGGCGTGACGGTAAGATCGCTGCCATCGTGAGCGTTCCCAATCGCCAGTCATGCGAGCATTCAAGTTTTCCGGCCTTGGTGCCGCATCGCTGTCGCTATGATCTGACCGGGATCGTACAGGGCGTCGGGATCCGGCCGGCCCTGTACCGCCTGGCCCGGGGCGCGGGTCTGGGCGGTCAGGTGCAGAATCGGTCTGGATCCGTTCGGCTTGTGCTTGAAGGGCCAGCGGAAGACATCCGCGCTTTCATGGACGCGCTACCGGCTGCGTTGCCGCCCAACGCCCGGTTGGACACCTGCGTGCTGCTGGATGATCGGCCCCTGGCCGCCGCGGAGGCGGTCAGTGCATTCTTTATCGAGGAGAGCGGCGGCGAGACGTCATCGGAAGTGCTGATTCCGGCCGATCTGGCCATCTGCCGCGACTGCTGGCGCGAGATTTTTGATGCAGCCGACCGGCGTTGCGGCTATCCCTTCACAACCTGCACGCAGTGCGGTCCGCGTTATACGGTCATCAACGGCATGCCCTATGATCGCGTGCGCACGACACTGGCGACATTCGAACTCTGTCCCGAGTGCCGGCAGGAGTACGAGAACCCCGGCGACCGCCGCTTCCACGCCGAGTCGATTGCCTGTCCCCGCTGCGGTCCGCAGCTCGTTCTCGAAGAGGCTTCGGGGCGGCGCGTTGCCGGCGACCCCTTGCAGCAGGCGCGGGCCGCGCTCGCTGCCGGCGCCGTCGTGGCCGTCCGCGGCCTGGGCGGGTTCCTGCTCGCTGCCGACGCGACCAACCGTGCGACCCTCGCGACACTGCGGCAGCGCAAACGGCGGCCTCACAAGCCCTTCGCCGTCATGGCCCGTACCCTCGACCTGGTTCGCCACGTGTGCCCTTGCGATGCGGCGGTCGAGCGCCTGCTCGCATCGCCCGAGGCGCCGATCGTGATTCTCGACGTCCGGTCGGGCGGCGGCGCCGGCGGCCTGCCGCTCGACCTGATCGCGCCCGACTCCGGCACGCTGGGGGTCATGCTGCCGACCACTCCCCTGCACGCGCTCCTAGCGGAACCGCTCCCTGGCGATCCCGTGCGCCCCTTCGACTGGTTGATCATGACCAGCGGCAATCACGGCGGCGAGCCGATCTGCATTTCGAACGATGAGGCGCGCGAACGGCTGCGGACCATTGCCGACCTTCTCCTCCTGCACGACCGGGAAATCAACCTGCGCAACGACGATTCGCTCTGCATCCTGCAGGGCGGCCGGCCGCAGGTCTGGCGCCGTGCCCGCGGTTACGCACCCAACCCGATCCGCCTCGCGCACCCGTTGAAACGCTGTGTGCTGGCCATGGGCGCGGATCTCAAGAATGCCATCGCTGTGGCGTTCGCCGACCGCGCCGTACTCTCGCCGCATGTCGGCGACCTTGAGACGGCCGAGGCGGTCGCCGGGTTGCGGCAGGTGACCGAAGCGCTGCCGCGCTTTGTAAACCGCCGCCCGGAGACGGTGGCCGTGGACGTGCACCCCGATATGCAGTGCAGTCGTCTGGGGCGTCAGATTGCCGCGGGTCTGGGTGTGCCGGTCGTCGAAGTGCAGCACCACCATGCGCATGCGGCGGCCGGGCTGGCGGAACACGGTCTCGACGCGGGGCTGGCGCTGGTGTTCGACGGCACCGGCCTGGGCATGGACGGGCATATCTGGGGGGCCGAGTTGCTCGTTGTGGAACCCGGGGGCTTTCGTCGGCTAGCTTCGTTTGAGGGTGTGCCGCTGCCGGGCGGCGACGCCGCTGTCCGGTGGCCGGCACGGCAGGTGGTGGGCCGGTGTTTCGCCGCGGGGCTTGAAGTGACCGCGACCCTGCGCGAGAGCGCGGGCTTCTCGGAGGAGGAGGGACGGATATGGCTGCGCCAGTGCGAGACCGCCGTCAATGCGCCCATCACTCATGCGGCCGGCCGCCTGTTCGATGCGTTTTCGGTGGTGCTGGGGCTGGCCAGCCCCACCACCACATACGAGGGCCAGACAGCGATCCGACTGGAAGCGGCCGCCCGGCGCCACGTACCCGGGACGATGACCCCCACGCTGACGTTTCAGACCGTGGAACGCGACGGCCTGCTGTGGGTTGACTGGGCCGAGGCTCTCGCGACGCTCATCTCGCGGGCCGACCGGGACGCCGACGGCTGGGCCTACGCCGCCCACGCGGCCATTGCCGAGGCGGCGGCGCGGATGGCGGCCTACGGGGCCGATCAATGCGATCGGCGGGACATTGTGCTCAGCGGCGGTGTGTTCATGAACCGGATTCTGACGGCACTGCTGATGCCCCGGCTGGAGGCCTTGGGGTTGACCGTGCGACTGCACGGAGCGACGCCGCCAAACGACGGCTGTATCGCGCTGGGGCAGGCCGTCGTGGCGGGAGGATAGGCGACCGATTGGAGAAGGGGAGAGAAAATACTATGTGTTTGGCGGTACCAATGCGGCTTCGGGAAATTCGTGCCGACGGAATGGGGCTTGGCGAACTCGATGGGGCCGAGCATGAGATCGATCTCTCACTGGTCGCCGAACCTCACGTCGGTGACTTCGTGATCGTCCATGCCGGCTATGCCATCGAAAAGCTGGACGAACGGGAAGCTGACGAGCGGATCGCGCTGTTCACAGAACTGGCGAAGGATCTGCAAACGCCATGACAACCAGGGAGGGTGGGGCATGAGATATATCGAAGCTTTTCGCGATCCTGCCGTTGCCGCGCCGCTGCGCGATCGGTTGGGTAAACTCGGGACGGCGTTGGCCGGCAAGGCCGGCGGGGTCCGTATCATGGAGGTGTGCGGCAGCCACACCATGGCCGTCGCGCGCTACGGCTTGCGCGAATTGCTGCCCCCGAATGTCGCGTTGATCAGCGGCCCGGGCTGTCCCGTGTGCGTGACGGCGCCGGGGTACATCGACACGGCGATCGAGCTGGCTGGCCGGGGGGCGACGATCGCCTCGTTCGGCGACATGCTGCAAGTTCCCGGCTCGGCGGGCTCGCTGGGCGAAGCCCGCGCCGGCGGCGCCCGTGTGGCCGTCTGCTACTCGCCGCGGGCGGCGCTCGACCTGGCCAAGGCCGACCCCTCGCGTGAGGTCGTCTTCCTCGCCATCGGGTTCGAGACCACGATCGCCCCAGTGGTCAGCCTGGTGGATCTGGCGCTCCGCGAACGCGTCGTCAATCTCTCCCTGCTGGTGTCGTTCAAGCTGGTGCCGCCGGCCCTGCGGGCGGTGCTGAGCGATCCCGAGCTCAAGATCGACGCGTTCCTCTGCCCGGCGCACGTCAGCGCGATCATCGGCACGCGCGGTTATGAGCCGGTGGCCCGCGCCTACGCCAAGCCCTGTGTCATCGCCGGGTTCGAGCCGCTGGATATTCTCTATGGCCTGTGCGGCATTCTGGCCCAACTCGCCGAGGGGCGCGCCACGGTGGAGAACCTCTACGCGCGCGTCGTTCGCGAGGACGGCAATCCTGTGGCGCGCGCCGTCATGGACCGCTTCCTGCGGCCGGCCAGCGTCCGCTGGCGCGGTCTCGGCGTGTTGCCCGACAGCGGGCTCGTCCTGCGGGACGAATTCGGCGCCTTCGACGCGGAGAAACGTTTCGGCATCACCGTCGGCGCGGGCCGGGAGTTCCCGGGCTGCCTATGCGGCGACGTGATCAAGGGGAAGTGCATCCCGACTCAGTGCCCGCTCTTCGCCAAACGGTGCACCCCCATGGACCCGGTCGGTCCCTGCATGGTGAGCGTCGAAGGCTCGTGTGCGGCCTATTACAAGTACGAACGGGGGAAGCAGCCATGAAACCTCACGACCATGCGGTGCAACTGGCGCACGGCGGCGGCGGAGTGCTGTCGCGCAATCTGATCCGCGACGAAATCGTCCCGCGCTTCGGCGGCGGACCGCTGATGGGTCTGCCCGATGCCGCCCGCATTCCTACGGGCGGCGGCGACATCCTCTTCACGACCGACAGTTACGTGGTCAGCCCCCTGGAGTTCCCCGGGGGCAACATCGGCAGCCTGGCCGTCCACGGCACCGTCAACGACCTGGCCGTGAGTGGCGGCCGGCCGCGCTGGTTGTCGCTCGGGTTGATCCTGGAGGAGGGCCTTGCCTTCGCGGTGCTGCGCCGCGTGCTGGATACCGTGCGCGATGCCGCGGCGGCCTGCGGCGTGCATGTGGCCACGGGCGACACCAAGGTTGTGGCGCGCGGCCAGTGCGACGGCCTCTTCATCAATACGGCGGGCGTGGGTGAGCCGATACCGGCCTTCCGGTTGGACCCCGGCGCGATCCGGCCGGGCGACGCCGTACTGGCCAGCGGCACCCTGGGCGATCATGGCATGGCCGTGCTCGCCGCGCGCAAGGGCATCGATATCACGGCCGGCCCGGTGAGCGACAGCGCCCCGGTTCACCGGTTGGTGGAGGCCGCCATTCCGTTCGCCGGCGGCGTACGGTTCATGCGCGATCCCACACGCGGCGGGGTCGCCGCCGTGCTGAACGAGGTCGCCGAAGACCAGCCCTTCGGCATCCTGCTGCGCGAGGCCGGGCTGCCATTCGCCCCGGGGACGCGTTCGGCGGCCGAACTGTTGGGATTGGACCTGCTCAACGTCGCTTGCGAGGGCCGCCTTCTCATGGTGTGCGCCCGCGACAGCAGCGAGGGTATTCTCGCGGCGTGGCATGCCCTGCCCGAGGGACGGCTGGCGTGCCGGATCGGCGATGTCAATACACAGGCCGGCCGGGTGTTGCTCGATACCGTGATGGGCGCCCGGCGGCTTGTCGACGTGCCGCAGGGCGAAGTGCTCCCGAGGATTTGCTGACATGCACGAGTTGTCGCTGGCCCAGGCCCTGGTCGAACAGCTGGAACAGATCCGGGCAAAGGAGCATGCCGGGGCGGTGGTTTCGGTCACCGTCAACATCGGCGCCCTATCGGGCGTGGATCGCGGCGCATTCGAGTTTGCGTTCCCCATCGCGGTCGACGGGACCGTGGCGGCGGGGGCGACGCTCGTCATCGTGGAGTCGCCTGTTGTCGTGACGTGCGAAGAGTGCGGTCAGCCGTCGCAGCCAGCGCTTGACGACATCCACTGCGCGGCGTGCGGATCGCGGAAGGTGCGGATCACGGACGGCCGGGATTTCCTGATCCAGAGCGTCGAGCTGCAGGAGCGGGAGGGGAATCACTAGTGATTACGAATCAATAATTAGTAATTCATGATTCGTAATTAGTCATTGGTTGCAGGGAAAAGGAGAACGATCATGTGCAAAGACTGCGGTTGCCAAACGGCGCTTGAGCGCGCGCAAGCTCACACCCATTCCCACACACACGCCGACGGAGTGGTCCACAGCCACCCTCACGATCACGGCCACCCGCATACTCACCAGCACGACCACGACCACGCGCACCCGCCTGCGGCCCTGGGCACGGCTGAGCACATCCACGCCCATGAGCACGCCGACGGCATGATCCACGTGCACGCGCACGACCACGGGCATTGGCACGGCCATCAGGATGCCCACGACCACACGCATCCGCACACGCACGAGGCTGGGGCGGCGCACGCGCATCGGCACGAGCACTCGCACGAAGGAGCGGACGCGCCGGAAGCCACGCGGACAATTGCGCTCGAACAGCGGGTGCTGGAGCGCAATGACCGCCTGGCGGCCGAGAACCGTGCCTGGCTGGCGGCGCGCGGTGTCGTGGCCTTGAACCTGATTTCGTCACCCGGCACGGGCAAAACGCTGCTGCTCGAGCGCACGCTCGAACGCCTGCGCGACCGGGTGCCGTGCGTCGTGATCACGGGCGATCAGCACACCGATAACGACAAGCGGCGACTCGACCGGACCGGCGTGCCGGTTGAACAGATCGAGACGCATAACGCGTGTCATCTTGACGCCGAGCGTGTCGCGCAGGTTCTGCCTCGCCTCGTGCGCGAGGGTACACGCCTGCTGTTCATCGAGAATGTCGGCAATCTGGTGTGTCCAGCCGCCTTTGATCTCGGCGAGACATTCAAGATCGGGCTGCTTTCGACGACCGAGGGCGAGGACAAGCCGGTCAAGTACCCGGTCCTGTTCACGGGTTGTCGCGTGGTGGTCCTGACCAAGATTGACTTGATTCCCCATCTCGACTGGGATCTCGGCCTGTGCCGCCGGCATCTGCAGCAGGTCAACCCGGGCGTCTATGTGTTTGAGCTGAGCGCCAAGACTGGTGAGGGGCTCGACGGGTGGTGCAGTTACCTGGAGCGGCTTGTGGTGTGAGGTAGGGAACACTCAACGTTGAACGCCCAACATTTAACGTTCAAGTGGGATGAGTTCGTCTCTGGGTCTTCTGAAGTTGAACGTTGAGCGTTGAACGTTGAGCGTTGGCGGCGGCACAGCCGCCGCCGGCTACTCGGCCTGCGCTTCCTGGAGCGCCAGTTCGACGATGCCGGGCAGGGCAGCGGCCACGGCGGCGGAGAGTTCCAGACCCGGCTCCATTGAAGCCGGCTGGACGCCCAGCACCACCACGCGCCCTGGAGCGCAGCCAAGTTGTTCGGCCATCCGCAGGCTGTCGATGAGCCCGAACTCGTGCAAGGACAGTGCCGCTTCCTGCTCCATTAAGTCGTGGGCCTCGCAGCGATAGACGGTGCCGGGCGGCGAGTCGCCCGAGGCCGCGTCGATGACCACGACCTTGGCGCGCCCATCCAAGTCGTCCACAAGGTCGGCGCCTGAAGTGCCGCCGTCGAGAATGTCCACGCCGGGCGGCAGACTTCGCTCGGCCAGGAGCCGTATGGCGTGCACCCCCACACCTTCGTCGCTCAGCAAGAGATTGCCGATCCCAAGGATCAGTACGTTTCCTCGTGTGTCGGTCGACATGACAGTTCTCCGGGGCCCAGCAGTGGTTTGCAGCAGATCCGGCTGAAGATCAAGTCTAAGCCAACGGGCCGCCCGCAGGCGGCCCGTCGGCGTTTCGATCGGGATCAGGGAGACCCGCGATTAGTCGCCCCCCCCGCCGCTGATCCGGACCGTCATCTGGACCGTCACACCGTTGCACGTGGCGCGCACCTGGGTTGGCACGTTCCGCGAGCTCAATCGCACGCTGAAGGTCCACGTGCCGTCGGACTGGATGACGCAGCTTCCGAGTGTGTGCCTGGCTGTGTCAGTTATGACAACGGTCTGGCGCGCCCGCCCCGTGCCGCTCATGCGCAGTTCCTGGGTCGCGGACCGCCACTCGGCGCTGGTCATGGTGAACGCCGGACCCGGGGCCGGCTTGTAGGTGGCTGTCACTGTGGCTGCGCCGGCCGGCATGGTCAGCGTGGTTGAGGCAGCGGTCACATTGGCCACGGATGCCGTGCTGCCGGTCCAGCGGTCGAAGACTTGTCCCGCCGGCGCCGGGTTCGCCACGATGGTGACGACAGTTCCGGCCGCATAGGAGCCAGCCCCGCTGCCATTGCCCACCACGAGCGCGTAGAGCACAATGACTGGCTTGACCGTGATGGAGACGGTGACCGTATTGCCGTCGACCTTGCCGTCGTTGGGCTTGTAGGTGAAGCTGTCGGCGCCGCTATAACTGGCCGTCGGGACGTAGGTGAACGAGCCGTTGGCGCTGAGGGTCAGGGCGCCGTGCGCGGGACTGCCCACTAGTATGGCCGTGAGCACGTCGCCATCGACGTCGGTATCGTTGGAAAGCACGCCTGGAGCGGTGACCGTGAGCGTGGCCCCCTGATTCACCGTGTAGCTTTCACCAACGGCCACGGGCGCGTCATTGACCGGTATCACCGTAATGGAGACCGTGACGGTGTTGCCGTCAACCTTGCCGTCATTGGGCTTGTACGTGAAGTTGTCGGGACCGTTATAGTTGGCGGCCGGCACATACACGAACGAGCCGTTGGCGCTGAGGGTCAGGAAACCGTGGGTGGGACCTGTCACCAGCACCGCCGTCAGCGGGTCGCGGTCGGCATCGGTGTCGTTGAGCAACACACCGGGAGCGGCAACGGTCAGCGTGGTGTCCTCATTCACCGGGTAGCTCTCGCTCGCGGCCACTGGCGGATGATTGACGGGCGGTACCACTGCGGCCGCCGCGGCGATGCGGAAGCCGACGAACTCGTTGACCTGGGCCGGGTCCTGGCTGTCGCGGTACCAGGAATTGAGGAGGAGCGGGTAGTCGACATAGGAACCGCCTCGTATGCCGCGGTCAGTGTCCATGGCCGTCTCGATCCACTCCCACAGGTTGCCGGCCTGGTCGTGCGTGCCATAGAACCCTTGGGACAGGCCATAGGCGCCGGCCGCGGTCACCCCGCCCACGATCCGGTCGTAGTTGGCTGAGTTGTCGTCGCCGGGCGGCGGCGTTGCCAGGGGTGCCGTATCGCTGCGCGTCGGAAAGGCCCAGTACCACGCATCGGTGCCGCCCTGGTAGTAGGCGGCCTTATACCATTCGTCCTCGTTCGGCAGGTACGCCTTCGCGCCCGCCTTTCGGGGCCCCGCGTTGGTGTCGCTGGTGAACGCGTACGCGCCGTCCTCCGTGGTGGCGGCAGTCTGCGCGCCGGTCGGCTGCCCGTTATGCAGCCAGTTGGCAAAACGCAGGGCGTCGTACCAGCTCACGTAGGCCACGGAGCAGGTCCCGGCCACGGCCGAGTACGTGTAGCTACCCGACGCACCGGCGCGCGTGATGTTCATGCTGGGGTTGTAGAGCGTGTGGGTGTCGGTCGCGGCCACGGCATTCAGGAAGGCCGCATACTCGGTCCTCGTCACTTCAAAGGCCCCGATCCGGTAGGCGTAGCTTACCGCTCCGAAGCCCGTCGCGTCCTTGGCATTGCCCGCATCGCCCACAGGCACAAACACGGGCGTAGCGGCTCCGGCGAAGCCCGCCGCGGCCAGCAGCACGGCCACCCCGGCGGCCAGCCACGAGCCGGCCGCGCGTCCATTGCGCGTCGATCGTTGTGTATCAAAGTGCATTGTCATGTCCTCTCATCAGGTCATTGCTTGGGTTCAGATTCCGGTCTTTACGTCCACGCGGCATATCTCGGCGTTCTTGCCCGGCCGCACCAGGTGCACGGAGCAGGACAGGCACGGATCGAATGAGTGCACCACGCGGAGCAACTCGATCGGATTCTGCAGGTCCCGGACCGGCGTGCCGATCAGCGCTTGTTCCATGGCGCCGTGTTGTCCGGCATCGTCCATGGGCGAGGCGTTCCAGCCCGTGGGCGACACAATCTGGTATTGTGTCAGTTTCGAATTGCCGATCTGGACCCAGTGTCCAAGCGCACCGCGCGGCGCTTCGGTCAGCCCGATCCCGGTTCCCGACACGGGCGTGGTGTTCTGCGTGTAGACCGCCGCGCCAGGTACCAGTTGGTTGAGCCAGCCGTCCATCGCGTTGGCCACTTTTTCGGCTTCCAGCACGCGCGCCACGATGCGGTCGATAGCGGAGATGCCGAACCGGTAGTCGCCGTTCACCCACATGCGGGCCAGGGGGCCGACCTCGTGCACGACGCCCTGGTAGCGGGGCGCCTTGAGCCAGGAGTAGGCTCCGGCCTTGTCGGCCGCGGGTTCAGTCACGCCGGTGGCCGGCGAGAGGTTGCCGCTGGCGGGCGTGTACCACGAATGCGCGACATATTCGCGTATCTGCGTTGTATCGACCGTGCCGAGAGCGCCGTTGGTGTAGCGCCCGCGCGCCAGCAGTTTGGTCGAGCCGGCACTGTCCAGGTCGAATACGCCGTACGCCAGCAGGTTGCCGCAGCCCTTGCCGATGTTCGCGTAACTGCCGAACACGCTCAGCACGGCCTCGCCGTCGGGCAGCATCACGTTGGTGATGAAGCTGCGAAGCTCGGTCAGCAGCGCCCGGAACGCGGTGACGTCCGCCGCCTTGACCGGCTTGGTGGCGCCGCCGGGGACGAAGTTGACCGCCGTCGGCATGTGTCCGGCGAAAATGGCGCCCATCTGGTGCGCCTTGCGGCGCATGGCCAGCGCGTTCACGTAGTTCGTGACCAGCGCGACCGCCGTGGCGCCCGTGACCATGTCGGGCGCCGTCAGGTGCGGCCGCCACGGCGACATGTCCAGGATGCCGTCGGTGTTGATGTAGTCCGGCGCGGCCAGGTGGTAGAAGTGCAGGATATGCGACTGAATGTAATTCGCGCCCAGCACCAGGTTGCGCACGATGCGGCCGTTCTCCGCCGGGACCACCGGAAAGGCCTGTTCCAGTGCGAGGCTGGAGGCCATGCCGTGCGAAATCGGACATACGCCGCAGATGCGTTGTGTCAGGTTCACGGCATCGCGGGGCGCGCGCCCCGTGAGGATGCGTTCAAAGCCGCGGAACATCTGGCCCGCGGCGCGGGCGTCAATGACCTGCTGGACACCGTTCACAGTTTCCACGGTCGTTTCGATGTCGAGATGACCTTCGACGCGGGTCATCGGACTCACACTGATTGTCGTAGCCATGGTGATCTCCTTGAATTACGGGATAGAGTAGAAGGGCGTCATGCCGTCCGGGAACGTAGGTTCGGAACAGCCGATGCAGGTGGCGCCGGTGCCCGAGCACCAGTTGACGCCTTTGCCGCCGACGGCACTCGCGTTCCAGAGCCTGCTGTTACAGTCGCAGTTGCTGACGGGGCCTTTGCAGCCGATTCCGCGGGTGCAGCCGCCCTGGCCCGGTTGGGTGGCCTTGTTCGTTTCATAGAGGGGGCACCATTCCCCGTGGAGTCGGCGGCCGTAGAACATGGTCGGCCGGCCGTACGAATCCAGCGCCGGCGCGGCGCCGTTCGCGAGGATGTAGGCCACGGTGCCCACGATCCAGTCGGGGTGCACGGGGCAGCCGGAGATTTTGATCACCGTTTTGCCGCCGTAAGACGCCGCCAGTCCCTGCGCCCCGGTGGGGTTGGGCGCGGCCGCCGCAATGCCCCCGAAGGACGCGCACGTGCCGACGGCCAGGATGTACGCCGCGCGCTCGGTGTAGCGTTCGACGGCCTTCTGGTAGGTCATGCCCGGCCAGAGATTGCAGAATGCCCCGCCGCTGCCGGTCGGAATGGCGCCCTCGAAGACCATCACGTAGCCGCCCTGCCGGTACGTGCGCTCGATCTGCGCCACCGCCAGGTTGCCGGCCGCAGCGGACAGATTGGGATGGAAATTGATGTCGAGCGTGTTGACGGCCAGGTCGTCGATCGTCGTATAGAAGATCGAATTGAGCAGCGAAACCGAACACCCGCTGCACGCCTGCCCCTGGAGCCAGAGGACCGGTATACCCCCGGCGGCGGTCTCCTTGGCTTCGGCCTCGCTGCCGAAGTCCAGCAATCCCGCGGCATTGAGCCCGAAGGCGGCGCCGATGACCGACGTCGCGCGCAGAAAGTCCCTGCGCGTCAAGTTCAGACCTCCTGACATAGGGGTCTCACTTTCGCTCTGACAGTTACCCCTCCGTTTTCCCGGCAGAGGCCGTGGACATTGGTCCAAACGGTTATCTGAAGTTCTCCTGACAAGTCGCAACCACGGTCTGGAGGGTGCG
>CAITUY010000243.1 GCA_903895695.1 uncultured bacterium | reverse complement strand
CCGCATTGGCGTGCAGGCCGGCCTTGTGGCCGAAGGCGCTCTCGCCCACGTAGGGCGCCTTGCCGTCCGGCCGCTGCCCCACGAGTTCGTCGGCGAACAGCGACAGGTCGCGCAGACCCGCCAGGGACGGCGCGCAGGCCAGGTCGTACCCCATCTTCAGGGCAAGCGAGGGGATGATCGAACACAGGTTTGCGTTGCCCGTGCGCTCGCCGTAACCGTTGATCGTGCCCTGCACTTGCGTGGCCCCGGCGCGCACAGCCTCCAGGCTGTTGGCGACCGCCAAACCGACGTCGTTGTGCGTGTGAATGCCCACCGGCACGGCGAAGGCCTTGACGATCTCGGCCGTGAGGCCGTAAACCTCGTGGGTCAGCGAACCGCCGTTCGTATCGCACAGCGCGAGGCGGTCGGCGCCGGCCTCAACGGCCGCCTGGAGAACCTCGCGGACAAACGCCGCATTCTCCTTGTAGCCGTCGAAAAAATGCTCGGCATCAAAGATGACCTCACGGCCCCGTTCCTTGAGGTAACGGATCGTGTCGCGCACCATGGCGAGGTTCTCCTCGCGCGTCGTCCGGAGCACCTCCTTGACGTGAAGCTCCGAGCACTTGCCCACCAGCGTGACCACCGGGGTCTCGGCTTCGAGCAACCGCAACACATTCGCATCCTCGCCCACGGGCGTGTGCGCGCGCCGCGTGCTGCCGAAGGCCGCCACGCGGGCGTGCCGCAGCGAGTGCGAGCGGATCGCCCGGAAGAAGTCCATGTCCTTGGGATTCGAGCCGGCGTACCCGCCCTCGATGATATCGACGCCGAACTCGTCGAGCTTCAGGGCCAGCCGGACCTTGGCTGTGCTCGAAAACGAAATCCCCTCGCCCTGCGCGCCGTCGCGCAAGGTTGTGTCGTACATGCAGATCGGCTTCCGTGTGCTCATGCCTGCTCCGTGAAGAAAGCCCGGTACAGCGCGGCCACGGCCTTTTTGCGGTCCATGGCCTTGACACCGAACATCATGCTGATCTCCGACGATCCCTGGTTCAGCATCTCCAGGTTCACCCCGGCCTGGGCCAGGGCGGCCGTGGCCGTCGCGGCCACGCCGACCGTATAGTGCATGCCCTCGCCGACAATCATGACCATGGCCAGGCCGCGGTCGACCTCGACATTGTCGGCCCCGAGTTCAGTCCGGATCCGGTCGCCCATGCGCGCCTCGCGCTCGGGCGTGAAGTCCTTCTCGCGTACAATCACCGACATGTTGTCGATGCCCGACGGCGCATGCTCGTAAGAAAGCCCGGCATCCTCCACGATCTGCAGCAACCGGCGCCCGAAGCCGACTTCGCGGTTCATCAGGTACTTGTCCACATAGACCGCGCAGAACCCGTCGGAACTGGCGATGCCGACCACTTGCCCGTGTTTGTAGGGACGGCTCGGCACCACGCGCGTGCCGGGCGCCTCGGGCCGGTTCGTGTTGCGCACGCAAATCGGGATGCCCGCGTGGACCGCCGGCACGATGGCTTCGTCGTGGAACACGCCGAACCCCGCGTAGGCCAGCTCGCGCATTTCGCGGTAAGTAAGCAGCTCAATCGGGCGCGCCTCCGGGATGATCCGTGGGTCCGCCGCGAAGACCGAATCGACATCGGTAAAATTCTCATAGAGGTCGGCCTTGACCGCCGCCGCGACGATGGCGCCGGTGATGTCCGAGCCGCCGCGCGGGAAGGTCGCCACCTCTCCTGCCTTGGTGTACCCGAAGAACCCGGGGATGATCGATATGCCCGGCGCGTCGCGCAGGATCTTGAGCCGCTCATACGCCTCGGGCAACACCATGGCATTGCCGAATTCGTCGCTCATCAGCATGCCGGCCGTCTTCAGGTCGATGTAATGCGCGTCAACGCCTTGCTTCCGGAAGATGGCCGTCACCAGCCGCGCGTTCAAGTCCTCGCCGGCGGCCTTCAGCAGGTCGAGGAACCGGCCGCGATGCCCCGTATCGGCCGCGAGGCGCCGACGCAGATCGGCCTCGATTTCGCGCACCACGTCCGGCGTCACCCCGGCCTCGCGCTGGATGGCTTCGTAACGTTCCACGACGGCCTTCAGTTCCGCCTCGACGCTGCCGCCCGCCAGTTTGCGTTCGGCCAGCGCGATGAGCAGATCGGTCACCTTGCTGTCGCCCGGCCGTCGCTTGCCGGGCGCCGACACCACGACGATCCTCCGGCTGGGATCCATGCGGATGATGGCGCAGACCTTCAGAATCTGGCCGGCGTCGGCCACTGACGTGCCGCCGAATTTCGCGACCTTGAGTCCCGGTGCTGGCGTTGTCATGGCTTACTTCTCCGTCCCCAGGTCCTCGATACGCATCCGCACCGTGCGGCCGCCCACGCCGTCCATGGCGTCCAGGATCCGCAGCGCCGCCTCGAAGTCCTTCTCCTGCGCCTGGTCGGTGACGATGATGACCGGCACGTGTTTGCCCGCGTGCATTTCCTTTTGCAGCACGGACGCAATGCTGATGCCGTGTTGGCCGAGGATGGTCATCACCTGTCCCAGCATGCCCGGTTTGTCGAGCAGCGACAGGCGCAGGTAGTAACGCGACATGATCGCTCCCAGATCGCGGTAGACGGCGGCGGACGCCGGCTGCGGCGCCGGTTCGGGCAGGCGCCCGGGGCCGGCCGACAGGCGCCGCGCCACGTCGGCCAGGTCACTGAGCACGGCGCTGGCGGTCGGGAGCCGGCCTGCGCCGCGCCCGTAGTACGCCGTCTGTCCCACGATATCGCCTTCGACCAGCACGACGTTGAACACGCCGGAGACCGACGCGATCATGTGCCCGGCCGGCACGAGCGTCGGATGTACGCGCACCTCGATGGCGCCGTCCGCGTGCTTGATGACCGCCAGCAGTTTGATGCCGTAGCCGAGACCGCGCGCGCACTCGATGTCGGTTTTGGCCAGACCCCGTATGCCCTCGACGTAGACACGGCTCATCGGAACCTGCACGCCATAGGCCAGCGAGGCCAGGATGGCGGCCTTGTGGGCCGTATCGTGGCCGTCGATGTCGAGGCCGGGGTCGGCTTCGGCAAAGCCGGCCGCCTGGGCTTCCTTCAGCGCGTGTTCGAAGGTCACCTGCTCGCGCTCCATTTTGGTCAGGATGTAGTTGCAGGTGCCGTTGAGGATGCCGTAGATGCGGGCGATGCGATTGGCGACCAAGCCCTCGCGCAAGGCGCGGATGATGGGCACTCCGCCGGCCACACTGGCCTCGTAAAACACGCCCGTGTGGTGTCGGGCGGCGGCGGCGAAGATCTCCTCGCCGTGTTCGGCCAGCAGGGCCTTGTTGGCCGTGACCACGGGCTTGCCCAGCGCCAGCGCCTGCAGGATGAACTGCTTGGCGATCTTCGTGCCGCCGATCAGTTCCACGACAACCTGCACGGCCGGATCGTTGATGACCGCTGCGGCATCGTTCGTGAGGACGCCGGGCTCGAGTTTCACCCCTCGGTCACGCACCATGTCCACGTCGGCAATACGGCGCAGGGCCAGCCGGACGCCCGTGCGTTCGGCGAGCAAATCGCCGTTCTTCTGCAAGCCTTCCACGACCCCGGCACCCACGGTGCCGAAGCCGAGCAATCCCACGCCGATTTCGTTCATAGCCGCATCCCCGCCAAGACAAGTGTGCAGGGCTCAGGGTTCGGTGATCGGAACCCTCGAGACCCGAGTAACTGCAAGCCGCGATACTCTAACGGGAAACAGCCCCAAAACAAGGGCAAAGGGAGGAGAAAACTCGCGCCTCAGTCATGTCAAGGCCCGCTATGGTAGGGACGGCTCTCCGAGCCGTCCGCAGCCTGCCAGGCCAAGGGTAAGGATCGGATGGCGGGCTTCAGCCGCTTGGGGATCCGTCTGCTGTCGGAGACTTGCCACCCTTGGTGCGGTAGCGGGGTCGCCCGTCGGCGGCCTTGAGCGAGGCATCGGCAGCCGGTGTGTAGGGGCCGAGATTGGCCTCGACCACGCCTAAGCCCTCACCCGGATCGGCGCCAAGCACGTGGCAGAGTCGCACGTACTCGGCCACGTCGAGCCGTCGCTCGCCGGATTCGGTCTTCTGCACCCAAGAGTGCGGTAGCCCCAACAGTGGCCCCACGTCTCGCATCGTAAGGTCTCTCTTTTTCCGGCACTTACGAAGCCATTCCAGCAACGCCCGGTACTCCGGCGAGTGGATGCTCTTCGGCTTCATTTCGACAGGATAGGTCAAACGCCGCAGGTACCCAAAACAGGTCCAGGTCGGCGCAAAACGGCCCATAATCCGCCCTGCCGATGCCGCGGCCGGCACAAAACCGTTGTACCCAAAACAGGTACATGCCAGACTGCCGGCGCATGAACGCCGCCCAGTTCAAAGCCAAGTGGTCCAAATTCTCGGGCAAAGAGTCCGCCGCTTACCAGGAACACTTCAATGACCTGTGCCGGCTGCTGGACCACCCCACCCCCGTCGAGGCCGATCCGTCCGGTGCCGAAGCGTTCTGCTTCCAGAAGCGCGTCGTGAAGGATGCTGAGCTCTTCGTAGTCACGAGCCGCGAACCGGACGCGCCTTACGAACCGGCGGCACACGGATTTGCCGATGTCTGGAAGAAGGGCTGCTTTGCCTGGGAATACAAGGGCAAGCGCAAGAACCTGGATGACGCCTATCAGCAACTGCTGCGGTACCGCGAAGCCTTACTGAACCCGCCCCTGCTGGTGGTCTGTGATTTTGACCGCTACATCATCCGCACGAACTTCAACGGCGCGGTCCAGCAGACCCACGAGTTCACCAATGCCGAGATCGATCGGCCGCAGAACCTGCGAGTCCTGCGAGCGGCATTCACGGCTCCGGAGTCGCTCCGCCCGGAACGAACCACCCGGCAGGTCACCGAGGAACTGGCCGGTCGGATTGCCGAGGTCGCACGCCTGCTCCAATCCCGAGAGTGCGTGGAACTGGGCGATGCCCGCACGCGCCGCGAACTCCACGTGGCCCAGAGACAGAACCTGCGTATCGCCCAATTCTTGAACCGGCTTACGTTCTGTTTCTTCGCCGAGGACGTGGGCCTGCTGCCTGAAGGCATGTTCAGCGAAGTGCTGAAGGGTGGAGAAGACGATCCGCACTTCTTTGCCGAGAGGCTGGAAGCCCTATTCCGCGCCATGTCCGCCGGCGGCACGTTCGGTCCCTATCGCATCAAGCACTTCAACGGGCACCTGTTCGAGGACGCCACCGTCTTTGAGCTTCTGCCCGAGGAAATCGCCGCGCTCACTGCCGCAGCCGAGGCCGACTGGCAATTCATCGAGCCCACCATTTTTGGCACGCTTTTCGAACGCGCGTTGGACGCAGACCAGCGCACGCAACTCGGGGCGCACTACACATCGCCGGAAGACATCCTGACCCTCATTGAACCGGTTCTCATGGCCCCGCTGCGCCGCGAGTGGAGCGATATCAAACGCGGGTTGCTCAACGAGTACCGCATCGGCAAGGCCACGGCCAAGAACGGCAAAACGATCGAGAACTTTCTTGGCAAGTTGCGCGCCACAGTCGTGCTCGATCCAGCCTGCGGCAGCGGTAACTTCCTCTATCTCTCGCTCCAGTCGCTCCTGAGCCTGGAGAAAGAAGTCATCGCCTTTGCAGAGCAACTCGGATTCCGCCACACGCCAAAAGTCGGCGTGCATGAACTGCGAGCCTTCGAGATCAACCCCTACGCCTTCGAACTGGCCCAGGTCTCGGTGCAGATTGGCTATCTCCAGTGGATGCGCGACAACGGGTTCGCGGTGGACCGCGAACCGGTCCTGTGCGTGCTCGATGGATTTAGGAACGAGGACGCCCTGCTGGCCGAGGTCTTCCATCGTCAACGCAAACTCAAGGAGGCCCAAGCCGCGGAGCACAAAGCGGACACCTCGGCCAAGGGCTACGTCGAACGCGAATGGCCGGAGTGCGACGTCATTGTCACCAACCCGCCGTTCCTGGGTGATAAACTTATGCGTCGGCAACTCGGTGATGACTATGTGACGGCCCTTCGCGGCATTTACGAAGGCCGCATTCCGGGGCAGGCTGACCATTGCTGTTACTGGTTCGAAAAGGCCCGCGCCCTGATTGAGGAGAAGAAGTGTCGGCGGGCAGGATTGCTGGCGACACAAGGAATTCGCGGTGGCGCCAACCGTGAAGTGCTAAAGCGAATCAAGGCAACCGGAGACATCTTCTGGGCCGAGAGCGACCGGCCGTGGATTCTTGCTGGAGCCAATGTCCATGTGAGCATGGTGGGGTTTGATTCTGGGGACCAAAAAGAATGCCTGCTTGATGGTCATGCGGTGCCCGACATCAATCCGAATCTTGCATCGGGGCGTGATATGACCATTGCTTCACAGATGTTTCAGAATGGCGGCATTGCATTCCAAGGGCCTGTGAAAGTCGGTTCATTTGAAATCGGTGAGCAAACTGCTATTTGTTTCTTACTGGGGCCTAACCCACACGGGAGACCAAATTCTGATGTGCTCCGACGTTGGGTCAACGGCAGTCACCTCACAGGTCGTGACGCAGAATACTGGATCGTGGACTTTGGAACGATGTCGCATGAAGAAGCTGCCAGATACGAGTCTCCTTTCCGGCACGTTTCAATACACGTCAAGCCTGAACGGCTGAAGAATCGCGACCGTCAGCGTCGAGATGCGTGGTGGCGTCTGGGAAGAAGTGGACAAGATTGGAAAGATACCGTGGTGGGACTTACGCGAACAGCATTCACCCCCAGGGTCTCCAAACACAGACTATTCTGTTGGGTGGATGGAGCCGTTCTCCCTGACAGTGCTGTTGTGGGGTTCGCCCGCTCCGACGACTACTTCTTCGGCGTCCTGCACTCACGCTTCCACGAGGTATGGGCCTTGCGCATGGGTACCCGACTGGAGACACGTCCGCGCTACACCCCGACCACCTGCTTCGAGACGTTTCCCTTCCCGGCCCTCGACCCCCGTCCCTCCACGCACGATCCTGCTCCGGCTATCTCAGCCGCGGCCAAGGAATTGAACGAGCTGCGTGAGCGGTGGTTGAATCCGCCGGAATGGACGAAGACCGAAGTGCTGGAATTCCCGGGCACGGTGGGCGGGCCGTGGGACCGCTACATCGATGCCGCAACAGCCGAGGATCGCGGCGGGTTCAAGGTCGGGACGGTCAGGTATCCGCGCCTCGTGCCGCGCGATGCCGATTGCGCGGCGAAGCTGAAGAAACGCACCCTCACGAATCTCTACAACGAGCGGCCGGCCTGGCTCGACCTTGCGCATCGCAAACTCGATGAGGCCGTGGCGGCGGCGTACGGCTGGCCCGTTCGACAGGCTCAGGGCAGGCCCGTTCGACAGGCTCAGGACGGGTCTGCCGACCTCACCGACGAGCAGATTCTCGAACGTCTACTGGCCCTGAACCTGGAACGCGCCGAAGCCGAGCGGCGTGCGGGAACCCCCACGAAGAGATCCAACCGCGCCAAACGCGACGACGAATTCCTCTGACGGGGATGAAACCATTGGGTGAGAGCCTCAGGACGAGTCTCTTATCCGCGTCCTCCGCGTCTCCGCGTGAACCAGTCTTTCCTAACCGCCTCAAACGTCGCCCTCAGGGGCGGTCACCCGTATTCCCTCAAGACTGTCATCCCGCATCGCTACCGAAGAGCCGCCCGGCGTGGTAGGACGACCGGACCATGGGGCCTGACGCTACGCCGCGAAACCCCAAGCCGGTCGCGTAGCGCGCGTACTCAGTGAACGTCTCCGGCGGCACGTAGCGCTGCACCGGCGCGTGCTGCCGCGACGGCGCCAGGTACTGTCCGATCGTCAGCAGGTCGCAGCCCGCCTGCCGCAGGTCAGCGATGGCCTCGCGCAGTTCGTCATCGGTCTCGCCCAGGCCGACCATGAGCCCGGACTTGACTGCCGGCCACGGCACGGCAGCGGCCGCGAACCGCAGCACGGCTAGCGACCGGTCGTAGTCGGCCGCCGGCCGGATTTCGCGCTGTAGACGCCGCACGGTCTCGAGGTTGTGATTGAACACGTCCGGACGCGCCGCCAATACCGTGGTCAGGTCGGTCTCCCGTCCCAGGAAATCCGGCACCAGCACCTCGATTGCGGCTTTCGGCAACCGGGCCCGGATGGCGCGAATGGTTCCCGCGAACAGACCGGCACCGCCGTCTGGCAGATCGTCACGGGTGACGCTTGTGACGACCACGTGCTTCAAGCCCAACCGCGCCGCGGCATCGGCCACGCGCTCCGGCTCGCCCGGGTCGGACGGCTGCGGACGTCCGGCCGTCACCGCGCAGAAACGACAGTCACGCGTGCAAATGTCGCCGAGGATCATGAAGGTGGCTGTGCCGCGGTTGAAGCATTCGGGCTGATTCGGACAGTGCGCGCCCTGGCAGACCGTATGCAGCGCCCCGCGCGACAGCAAGTCAGTCACGGCCGCGGCCGGCCCGCGCGCCGGCACCCGCACGCGGATCCATGGCGGCAGGCGCAGGGGCTCCCCTGCCCCATGGGCCGGTTGTGCGTCAGTTGCTGTAGTGACGGGTTTCATGAGTAGTCTCTATGATACCCGGCACAAGCCCCATCGCCAAACATGGAATACGTATGACGCGGGCGTATTTGCGATCTTTGGCAAGCCACCTGTAGCCGCGCACGTTGGGCGCGGGGGAGACAGGCACGAACGCGGTCCCTTCGACGGGCTCAGGGCAGGCAACGCCCGCGTCTACAGAAGAACATGGAAGCGGCGTGGCGGCCCGACTACCCATTCGCTGAAACGATCTTACGCAGAACATCCCCGTTCCCGTGAAAAAAAGTATTCCCCTCTGTTACAAAGTCGGCAGGTGTTATTAGTTCCTAGGTCTGACCCGATCGCCCACGGATCTTTTCCTTGAGGGGCGCCAGGAACTGTTCGTCGTCCGCCCGCGATATCCCGCGCCGCTTCATGCTGATGAGTTGATCGTAGGCTTTACGCCACCATTCCCTTGCATCGAGCCGACCTGTTTCCTCGCTGATGGTTCCCATCCGCGAATAGGCGATCCACAGGCCGTGTTGCCAATCTGCATTCGATGGGTCAATTGCCGTCAGGCGTACTGCCACCGCGAGAGACTCCTGATAGGCTTTGAATGCACCCTCCTGATCCCTCTGGACAACTAGTAAGTCCCCGATCTTTTGATGACCGATGACGAGGGCGTATTGATAACTGGCCTTCGAGGGTGATGCCATGACCAGGCGGTTGGTCATGGCAAGTGCTTCCCGGTACGCTTTGATCGCGCCATCGAGATCTCCGCGATCACGCAGCACGTTGCCAACATTACCGCGAAACATCGCAAAGTTATACTTCCAGAGCAAGTTCGACGGGTTTGCGACTACGAGGCGCTCCAATATTGAACCACTCCTGTGGTAGGCATTAAGAGCCTCGTCCAAGTCACCGCATTCGAGCAAGATGCCACCTAGTTCATCCTCTCTCATTGCGAGGTTGTGTTGCCAACCTGCGTTCATTGGATCGACGTCGGCCAGACGCGCAGCCAGTTCAGCGGACTTGCGGCAAGCGTCAAGCGCGCCTGCCATGTCTCCCAGGCGATGCAGAATCGTGCCGATCTTCCCATGGTTCTTCGAGATTGCCAGTTGCCAGTCGGTAATTGGCGGATCCGAGGCGCATGCCAAATTCCGACGGTCAATGTTGGCGAGTGTCCGTGCCAGACGGCGCTGTGTATCCTGGTCATCGCCGGCATTCCCAGGCAGTGGCTTCAACGTGAGGGACTCCTTCTTGCTGAGCGTGGCCGAAGCCATTCTCTCTTGAGCCGCAAGCGATTCACGATAGATCCTGAGCGCCCCCTCGAGATTGCCCTGCTCACACAATATGTCGCCCATCCGGCATTCAATTTGCAGCTGAAACATCTTCAGGTCAGGGAATACGGCGTACCTCCGGATATTGTTGACAATGTCTTGATACGCATTAGCAGCGGCTGGCAGATCGCCCCGCGCAAGCAAGATATCGGCCATCTTGACCTGACTGACAATATCCGGTGGCACGGGATTACTCTCATGCATTCTGCTACGTCGCCGCAGCGACTGGGATTCCTGATAAGCTCCGGCTGCTCCCGCCAACTCGCCGCGGGACATCATCGCATCACCCAAGTCATCTCGACATGACGACAGGAGCGACCGCGCGAACTCAGTTTCGATCGACTTATCGACGAGCACATACCCGACACCACCCCGTTGCATCCCTTTCGGCAATTGATCGAGAGGGACATGAGTAAGGGGAGACTGCTGGTCAAGCGAGGTGTCTTCCGTCTTTGCCAAACGTTTCAAGACTGCCCCAGCTTCATGCAACAATCGTTCACGTGATCGCTCTGCACGGCTCGAGCCTATGGCGGCGAGAGCCTTGCCAAGGCGGCGGACAATCACGTCGGCAACGTTCGCGCCATTGTTTGTTTTGAGAAGACCCGCAATCCAATCCGTAAGGAGATCGCATTGTGCATCATCTTGAGCTGCCTGAATTGCATCGACCAGAACGGCGACTGCCTCGCCAGTGGCGGAAGGATTGAAATATTTCTGCGGGCCCGCAACATACGCGACGTATGCGGCAGCGCGGTCCTGATCGCCGAAGCAAAGCAGATGAACCATGGTCTCGGTTATGCGCACGGGGTCGGCGGCGGGCAAACTCGGCAAACTCTCCAAATGGTCGACGATGAGGCCGTGCAAATGGCGGCGGGCGGCTTGGTCGGCGAGATAGCGATCAAGGACCGCATCGCGCAAAGTGGCGTGTGAAAAATCCCACTGGGCCTGGGCCCCGCGCTGCACAACGTGAGTGCCCAATGCACGGCGGATGCCCGCGAAGGCCAACTCATCCCATGCCTGTCCGGAGATGCGTGGCATGAGTGCCCTCAGATCGCTCTCGCGCCAACCGGCGCGACTCACCGCGGTCAGCCCGATGAAGGCGTCGGTCCAGGCCTTGCCCCAGTTTCGCTCGGCGCGCGACAGAAGTTCACCGTAGACACCGGGGACGTCCGCCGGAAGTTTGGAGGTTTCAGACACCTGGAGCGCATCCATGCGCGCTGCGTCGGAAAGGTTCGCATACTCGCGCGCGGCGCGTTCGAAATCGTCCGCTTCAAGCAGGTTCATTTCTTGCAGGGCTAACGCCAGCCAGAGCGGATTTCCGTGCGCGGGGCGCCCATCGGGGAGTTTCTTTTCCAGCAGCGTCGCCAGCGCGCGGGGATTGACGTCGCGATGGTGGCGCTCGCGGTAGAAGCGCCGCGCAATCTCGCGGGCTTCCTCGATGGATACGGGCGGCACCAATTGTTCGCGGCATCGGGGGCGATCGGTCAATGCGGAAGTGGCCCTGCCGGCCACTGCCGTGGCAATAAACCTGGCATTCGCCGGCCAGGACCTTGGCAGCCAGGTCATATATTGGGCCCGTAGGGTTGGTTCGAACTGGTTAAGCGCGTCCACCAGCACGACCACGCGACGGGCGGCAGCCGCCTGGTCCAATAGCGAGGCGAACGTCGTCTCGATGTCAGCCGAGGCGAACTTTGATGATCCGTCCGGATGCTGCATAGCCTGGGATTCAGCACCGTCGAGAGGGTCGGGCTGTCCCAATGCGGCGGAGAGTTCTGTCACCCATCGACGCAGCATTCGGTCCACCTGGCCGGACATGGGGTAGATGCCCGCCGCATGGGCCAGAAGTACAATCTCACCCGCCTCGGCGCGCGATTGAAGCGCACCATACACGTGGCCAAAGAGGCTGCTCTTTCCGTTGCCGGGCGCGCCGGTAATAATCAAACCCCAGTCTGCCCCAGGGGAAGGCGGCGAAGCGGCATGGGCGAGCATGGGATCAGTGACTGCCGGACGTTCTACATAACCGCGCGTGCGCTCCGTCACAAAGTCTCCTACGGCACGCGCGTCGGCCTCCTGCCAAGTCCTCGGCGTGTGCCTCAGGAAAACGGCGGTTTCAGCGTCTAGGTCGCTCCAGAGCGCCTCTTCGATCCGTTTATCCAACTCTTCCAACCCAACGAATGCCCCCTTCCCAGAATCCCAACGCAAGGGGTATTCTAGCACCCGTTCCGGGATTTCGCGCCGAATACGGTCCTTGAGGGTGCGCAGGCGGCCAGCGGGCGATTCTGGATCGTCAGATGGAGCCTCGGCGGGAAAGCGGGCTGCCACTTCGGGTGGCATGGTTGCGCGGTCGAGGTTTCGGAAGAAAAACCAGCTCCGTTTGCGCTGATCGGCGTTTTCCAGCACACCGAACAAGATTTCCAGCTCCGTAACGCTCCTGCCGGCCACATCGATCGAGGTCGGCAGGCCTGCCGCGCGAGCGGCAGCGACGATGCGGTCAGCGGGCGGAACCCAGCCATATCGATCTCCAATCAGGGCCACAAGAAATGGCTTTGAGCGTTCAATTTCGTCAAGGCAGACCTTGAGGACCTGCATCTCCCGCTTCGCTTCGTCCTGCTCGCTCGCGTTCTCAACTCCCTGTCGCAGGTCGATGGCATCTAGATAGTGGCACCGCTCGCGCAGCCTCTCCCCGAGCCGGAGAAAGGCATTTTCCCGCAGCCAGTCGCGCTCCGCGTGCATGTCGCGGAATGTGGATGAGATGAAGATTGGGCGGGCCTTCCAGACTATGGCAGGGGGCCGAGCGGTAGCGAAGGCCATGGTTAGGCCGGGCGCCTTGCCTGAGGACAGTGGGCGCACAGCCACCCCCACCGCACTGCTCCCAGGCACAGTAACACCGGCGGGCCCGCTATTGTCCCGGTTCTCCTGCAACTCACTTTCCGGCCAGCCAGCGGGAAAGTCGCGCGGCAAAGCAACCAGCGGTGGACCGCCGAGAAATCCCAAGAAACGGCCAAGGCCCTTCCGCGATGGCGGCGATAAGAGGTTGCGAATCGCCCGGACCGCTGGGTGGTCTGCCGGTTCGAGTTGATCGGCGTAGGTCCGAAAACCGTCCTGGCTTCCCGCCCGCAAAAGGGCGAGGACGAAGTTGGCCCGCCAAGCGGGATCGGCATCGGGGTCCATAACCAGTCCGTCCTCCGGAAAGATCATCGGCCGCAATAGATCCAATGCCCGCTGGTACTCCCCCTGCATCATGAGGCATACCGCGCGTGCGTTGCGGGCCGCCGGCATGTCCAAGGGCAGCGTTGAAATGCAGGAAAATGCCGCGTCAGGTTGACCCGCCGCGATGGCAGACCACGCGTCCCGCAGCATTTCGGCTTCCTTGTTTGTGCGGGGATGAAGCGAGTCAGCGGTATTCATAATAGCGCCATCAACCCCTTCCCGGTCAGGTCCGAATGATCTCGTAGCCGGCTAACGCCAGCAGCCGTGGAATATTGCGCACTGGTCCGAGATCAAGTTCTTTCGGTTGGTCAGTGAGTTGCTCCCATGGGAAGAGAGCGTTGCGCAGCCGATAGGTATTGTTGCGGCTCTCGCGTTCGGTATTGGCGGCAGGAATCCAGGCATCCTTCCGCTTCTCGATCAACCAACTGGTATGCTCCACCTGGCAAGTAATAGGTATGGATTTCACCCGTCAGTCGCCAATTATCCGTTGCCGCAGGTGCTGCCGAGACACCGGGAACGGGAATCCCAACGACATCGAGGCAAATGTCACCAGCGACGAGAATACTGCCCTGTTTCGATCCGCCCATGATTTTCCTCTCCATTAGATCCTCAACTCTGATCTTTATAGTCTAGTGAGCGGTAACCGACAAAGACTTTCCTTGGCCGTGTCTAGCTCTCGCAAAGTGAAGAATTGTATCGTCGATGGAACGAGCGATGGGGTCCGCTCATCCCGTCCAGAAGTGGCCGGGGTGCACCCGGCCCTACCCTGCGCAAAACTGGTCGCACACAATGCCCCCAGACACTCGCTTCACCTCAATTCGTTGGACCATCGAGATCGATAAGAATCTCCCGCGGGTCTGAGCCCCGGGCCGGGCCCACGATCCCGCGCTTCTCCAGAACGGTCAGGATTCGCGTGGCTCGTGTGTAACCGATGCGCAGTCGGCGCTGGAGCGCAGACGCTGAGGCTCGGTGTGTCTCGCGGATGATCTGAATGGCCATCGCTACCAGCTCCTCATCCTCGCTTCCGCCACTGCCTGCTGCGGCAATCTCGCTAGAACTTGGGGTCGGATTCCCGCCGGGAACTGTCGTTGGGCTACTGCAATCGATGAAAACATCCCGCGGGTCTGAGCCCCTGGCTGGCCCCACCACCCCGCGTTCTTCCAGGATGTCCATAATTCGAGCGGCACGCGTGTAGCCGATGCGCAGACGGCGTTGAATCGCCGTCGTCGACGCACGGCGTGTCTGGCGGACAATCTCGATGGCCTGTTCTATCAATGGGCCGTCTTCGTCATCGGCGAGGCCTCCGGCGAAGAAGTCGCCGGAGTTGTGATCCGGATGCCCTTCGGGCGCTGCCGATGGCGCGCTTAGAGTCCCCTCCCCCGCCCCTGGCCCTGCTCCCGTAGCCGGCGCACCCTCTTTCTGGTCGGGGTGCTGCTTCTGGATGAAATGCACGAGCTTGCGGATATCCTCGTCGGTCGTCAGGGCGCCCTGCGCACGGATCAGCTTGCTGCTGCCGGGCGGCAGGTACAGCATGTCGCCGCGCCCCAGCAGTTTGTCGGCGCCGTTGGCATCGAGAATAGTTCGGCTGTCGGTCTTCTGGGCCACCTGGAAGGCAATACGCGCGGGAAAGTTGGCCTTGATGGTGCCGGTGATGACATTGACCGATGGCCGCTGTGTGGCAATGATCATGTGGATGCCGACGGCGCGCGACAACTGCGCGAGCCGCGCGATGTAACTTTCGATTTCCGCACCGACCGTAAGCATCAAGTCAGCCAGTTCATCAATCACGATCACAATGTACGGCAACCGCTCCGGCAGGCGGCCGGCGGGGTCCTCGCGACCTGGCCCGAGAAGATCCGGCTGCTCTTGGATCGGCCGTTCGTTGTAACTCTTGATGTTCCTTACGCCCGCCCTAGCCATCAGCTTGTAGCGCTTTTCCATCTCGGTGATGGCCCAGCGCAGCCCACCGACCACGCGCCGGGGGTCGGTGAGGACCTCCTTGCGCGATCCCAGCAGATGCGGCAGGTTGTTGTATACGGCGAACTCCACGATCTTGGGGTCGATCAGCATCAACTGCAACTGGTCCGGCGTGCGCGACATAAGCAGGCCAGCCAGGATCGTGTTCATGCACACCGTCTTGCCGGACCCCGTCGCGCCTGCGATCAGCACGTGTGGCATGGTGGCAAGATCGACCACCAGATCGTTGCCGCCCACGTCCTTGCCGATCACCATGGGCAACTCAAGCCGGGTGGGCTGCCACAGGGGGCCTTCCACGATTTCACGTAGATAGACGGCGCTGATGTCGATATTCGGGACTTCAACACCGACCGTCCCCTTGCCTGGAATCGGTGCCTGGACGCGCACGCTGCTGGCCTTGAGTGACAAAGCTAGATTATTGCTGAGGTTGGTAATCCGTTCAACTTTGACTCCCACCGCCGGCACTAGTTCGTAGCGCGTCACCACGGGGCCGCTCTCGATGCTCTTCAACTGGGTGTCGATGCCGAACTCGGCGAGCGTCTGGACTATGATGCGACCGGTGGTGTCGTTATCGCCGCGCAACACTCGTTCACCGGCTGGCGGAACGGTCCCCAGAATCGAGGTGGGCGGCAACACGCAAGGCGCGCCGGCGAGACCCAACGAATGACCCTGCATCACGCTCGCCTGCGGGACCGGAAATGCCACACTGGGGCTCGACGCCGGCCGTTCCGATCTGGCGGAGGCATCCAAAAGCGAGGCGGGCAGACTCCTCAACAGTTTTCTGCGGTAAGCATCCTCGGGTATGCGGTAACGGCAGATCGTTTGAATACTGGCCAGTTGCAGTTCAATCGCTTCGGGAAGGGCCGTCTCGCCCATGTGGACGGCGAGCATGGGCTTCTGCCGCGCCAAGGCAAAACTGAGCTGGTTGCGAACATCGTATGGCTGGACGGCACGCGGCGATATAAAGACGAGGCAGAATGAACTCTTTGCAAGCGCCCTGGCGATTTCCTGCGGGCCTTCGTTACCGGCGTAACGACCCTCGTCATACCAGATGCGGTAGCCCCGCTCGTGCAGATACGCGAGTTCGGGGTAGACGCTTGCGGCGTCCTCGTGCGCATAGCTGGCGAAAAGATAGGGTTCCGAGCCGGCATAGGGCTCAAACGGCGACGGTATGTAAGCGGCGGTCATGGCATGGGTCTCCTGCAACGACGGGCACTAGGGAAAGCCAGAAAAAGGGAGTTCGCCCGGAACGAGTTCCTTCAACATGTCCGACAGCCGAGATCGCTGCTGTTTGTCCATCACCTTGCGCGCCCGCTGCAGTCGGATTGCGGCCTCCTGCTCGCGCCGGCAGTACTTGGCGATCAGAACGTTCTCGCCGAGCGTGGCCAGCAAGTCATCGGGCCACCACTTGTCCCGGGCGACTTCCTTCATCATCTGAACGGCATACGCCTCATTAGTTCTGATCCTTGCCTCGTTCTCCGCCCAGGTGCGGTCGAGATCGACCACGAATTTGCCATTCGCCTCACGCATCGTGATCGGCCAACCCACGCCCTTGGAGCCGAAACCGCCCACATCGCCTTCAAACTTGTCGAAGACGTCGTGGAAAAACCCGTCATGGTAGCCCGGGCCCAACGGATCGTCGTTGTCTTGGTGGTTTCGCGCAATGCTTCCCACCTCGACTAACTCGCCACCCCGGAGCATGAGCACAGCGTCCGTCGCCGCTCGCCAGTCGGTGCCGCTGCCATCGTTTAGCACAAGCAGATATTTGCCCTTCCAACCGACGCCCTTCTTGATCCATTCGGTCCAAGACTCCTTGTCTGAGCAGAAGATTTGCGTGCCGTACTTGAACTGGTCCGCGCCGTAACGGACAACGATGGTTGCCGTATCTTCGATTTCGCCCTTCTTCACCATTACGGTGACCGGCTTGGTGTAGAGGATCACCCAGCCCGGATCGCCCGCGGCCCCCGCGAGCCCGAGTTGCTGGTCAATCGCCCTATAGACAGCGGCCTCCGCACGGATGTGGTGCCAGAGGCACAACACAACTAGGACTTGTATCGTCGCAAGTAATACGAGCCACGGCCACACGCGATGGCCAGTCATGTGCGGCACTTGCGCTGCTTCTGCTTTGTGGTCCATATGCAGGTCCAAGTTCCGCCCTGCGGTCCCTTGGCATTCCTCGTAGTAGGGGTGACCTATGCACCCGGCGTGCCAAGCGGATCAGTCTGCCATAACGCCCTTACTCACAATGAGATCGGCAAGCATGGGTACGGTTGAGTTGGCATGACTCAACGGTCAAACAGCGGGAATTGAGGTTGAGTTACACCGCGTCTCCACCTATCTTGGGCGCATTCAGGGGTGGGAGGCGTGAGCGAATGACCATGCTTGGCGCGTTGCGATATAGCGCGGGTTACGAATTCCCTCAACGAACAGACATCAGCGCGCATGAGCTTGCTGCGCTGTTTGCCTCGCCCGAACGGCATGACCGGACTGTCTACGTCGTACGGGAGCAGGATCTGGAATGCCTGAACGTCCCGCCTCTGGCTGGACTGTTGGCGCCGGTGAAGGTCAAACACAGTGCCAAGCCGCTGGGCGACTACCTCTCCGGAACTCTGCATATCCGCCGGGTTAAGGCCGACTATCGCAACCCGGGCCAGGCGCAGCGAAGCCTACGTGCGTTTCTCGATCGGGCGAAAGGCAATGGCCATGCGGGGCTGGGACTCGTCGGAGTACCTGAACCTGTATTTGAGGCACTCTGGGCACGCGCGGAGAAAGCGACCACGCCGTCATCCCTCACACCGATGAGCCCCGCCGCGGGCAGCACGTATCAGCACATCGTCCTGGATCGGACCAAGCACCTTCACATTCCCGAGACGCTTCGCCATGACTACGTCGGATCCTCCGTCTTGGTCGAAGTCGTGCGCCGCCTGATAGTGTGCGCCGCACAGGCCGACTATCCCGTCCTCGTATTCGGCGAAACGGGGACCGGGAAAGAGATTGTAGCCCGACAGATTCACACCTTGAGCACCCGGAGCAGGACAGGGTCCCTCGTGCCTGTGAATTGCGGCGGCATCTCAGTCGACTTGCTGGAATCGGAATTGTTCGGTCACGCAAGAGGCGCTTTCACGGGAGCGCACTACACAAAGATGGGCCTATGGAAGGCCGCCGACAATGGCACTCTGTTCCTGGACGAAATCGGCGACCTGAGCCTGCGCCACCAGGTCAAGATCCTCCGAGCGCTGGAAGATGGGGGATTCTATCCGGTGGGATCAACCACCCTGGTCAAAAGCAACGCACGCATCATCGCTGCCACGAACCGGGACCTGCCGCGAATGATCACAGAAGGTACGTTTCGTGAGGATCTGTTTTACCGGCTATTCTCGCTCCAGATCCCCACCCCACCTCTCCGAGATCATCCCGAGGATATCCCCGAACTTGCCAATCTGTTCTGGCGAGGGATCGGCATCCCCAAATCGCCAGCTCTGCCGGCGGCGATAACGAATCTGCTCAAGGCCTATTACTGGCCGGGTAACGCCCGTGAGCTCAAAGCGTTACTCTTCCACGTCTCGGCCCTGCTGCAGGATGGCGCTCCGACCCTGGAACTCTTTCAGGCCGTTTTCAAGGAACGGACGCACATGCTGCCCACGCCATCACCAGACCGGTGAAGAGCTTATCCTGGGGTTGAGTATCCGTAACTCAACCCCCTCTCCGCGGTACGAGTCTGCGTTGAGTTCATGCAACTCACCCCTCACCCGGTTGGGTGCCTTGTCGCCCTATCATCCTGTCTTCCAACGTCTAAGCTCACGCTCCGTTGGTTGGCATACCTCCTGCAATATATTCGGCCTATCCGAGGCTGGAAGGGCTGCAAGGGAGATCTCCTCCTGACAGCACAGCCTCATAACATCCCGGCAGGGAAAGAAAGGATACGGCTCCATGATGACGCAAGGCATGAGTTCAACGGTGACACAACGGCGCGCCCGGACACGCATGAATCTTTCATTCCCCACATTTCGTGCGGCAAGCCGAGGCGGGGCCGGATACTCGGGCACTGCGCGAACAGGCTTGCAGGGCGGAATCCGAGCCGCATTGAGCCGGAATCCGGCCGCATTCCTGAAGGGACAGCAGCAACCGGATGGCGAGTAAGCGAAGACGGCGGCCGCCGAGGGCGGGCGCCCCACCCCCGTGTCCGAAACGCCAAGCAGGACGAGCGGCTTATGACAAATGACCCACATGACGAAGATGCGTTCTTGGCAAACAAAGTTAGGTGTGTAGGCCTGATGATGCACTGCCCTCTCGACCGCTATGCCAAGAATTGTCCGTTCCACAAATTACGGGAAGAAGAATCCGTGGTTACGCGAGTCAACCAGATCAAAAACTCGGATGCGGCGAACCTCAAGCGAATGCTGCACTTGCACGAATCGTGCCTGGCGCAACCGGCAGGGACCTAGGAGCCGCACCCATGATGATGGGCGCAGAGACCGAGTTCGGCATTCTGGATGGCTGGCAGCTAGGCAAAGCCGAAGCCATACTGAGGAGTGTGAGTCGCAGTCAGCCATTCCTGCGCGCCCAGAAGGAAGGCATCTTTCTGGCGAACGGCGGCAGGGCCTATGTTGACCACGGTAAACACAACGAGTATTCGACACCTGAAACCGCGAGCCCCTCCGAACTGGTGCTCCACGAGTTGGGCGGCCGGCAACTCATGGCCGACTGTGCCGCCGCCGTGAATTGCACGCTCTTGTGCTCGAATGTGGATCCCAGAACTGGATATTCCTGGGGAACGCACGAAAATTACCAATGCTCGACCAGGTTTACCCCCGACCGTCTGGCTCTTCTCTATCCACACCTGGTCTCGCGCATTCTCTACACCGGGGCCGGCGGGATCTGTCCCGACCATCCCGGCGTAAAGACGGTCCTATCCGCCCGGGCAAGCATGGTCCGGGCGCCTTATGCGATTCAGGGCCATGTGTGCAAGACTCTCGTCTTTGCCAAACCCGAGCCCTATTGCTCGGGAGATCGTCTCCACCTGTTCTGCGGCGAGAGTCTGCTCAGTCACCGGGCCAACTATCTCAAGTATGCAACCACGGCTCTGGTAACGTGTTGCCTGGACGCGGGAGTGGCGGTTGGCCCCGGCCCTCTGTCCGAATCGCCTGTCCGTGTCCTGCGCAAAATAAACCGCGATCATACAATTGTGGCCTGCTTTCGGACTCACGAAAGAAAATGGTTAACCGCCTTGGAAATGCAGGAAGCCTATCTGGCCGATGTCGCAGCGCATCTGGATATCCTCCCCCCCTGGGCTGGAGAGGCCTGTGTCCGGTGGCGTGACATGCTGGAGCGGCTGAGGAACAATGATCCAAGTCTATGCCGTCAATTGGACTGGATGATCTTCCGTACGGCGTTCCTGGAACTGGCCGATGAGTTCGGGTACGACGAGGAGAAACTGGCCTGGCTGAATCAGTCCGTCCTGCCGAACGCGCCGTCCACATTGAAGTCGGCGGCGAAGCAGCGTTTCCAGAGATTTCGCGCTGCCGCGAACGAACTCTACGTGCGATTCCATATCCTGGGCGCCGATTCCATCTTCCAGAGGCTGGATCAGGGCGGATTGCTGGATCACCATTTGCCCGAGATCACCCCGGCGACGGTGGGCGCGAGCAGTTACCAGGCGCCGCAGGGTCGTGCGGCGATTCGATCAACCTTGATTCATAAATATCACGGTCTTGAACACTTCCGCGCGAGTTGGGACCGACTCATCGACAGGACCCATGACAAGGAACTGCCCCTTCTTGCCGACCCGGAGTGGCAGGGAGATGAACCCTGGCAAGCCTGTAGCCCGGGAAACTCTGGCGACAATGCCCTGGTGGAATACCAGAGCCTGCGCAACAACGCCTTGGGCCATGTCACTGAGGGAGACTTTGACAGCGCCCTGCAGGCCTATCGAGCTCTGCTGGCCGTGGGTTTCGACGTCGCCGCAACCCACGGTCACATGGCGCGCGTGTTCTTGCTGGCCGACAGATGGGACGACGCTCGCAACGAATTGGATTCCGCTTGGGCAGCCCGTATCACCGCGGCCAGTTACGTCGTTCAGCGCATCCTGTTCATGAAGGCCTTGTGGAGTTTGGTTTCAGGAAATGACGCAACGCCGTATCTGTCGGATATCAAGAAACGTCTGGAGGACCAAAATGCTCATCTGGACTGGACGATCGCACCGGTTCTGGATCATCTGGCTGCACGCCTGGAACCCACGGCCAACGTCCTCATGCGAACGTTGGCCAAAACATTGTGCGACCGAACCGCTCTTCCCGAACTGACAGCCATGCCGGAATGGCAGGCAATCCCCTGCAAAGTGGAGACCGATCAGTGTCCTGCCAGGCGCGAGGAGAGCGCCGAGCCTGACGCCGACAACTTCTCGTTCGGAAAAGTCGTGTCGGTATTCGAAACTACCATCGTCGTAACTGAGTACGACTTCTCGACCGATTCGGATATCCAAATGACTTACACCATCACACCGGAGACAGAATTCGCGAACACCAACACCCTGACCGGCCTCACCCCAGGCGACGATGTTGTCATGGATTACGCACTCGCGAATGGTCAGCGCAGGCTCGTGACATTGGTGCATGAGGAAAAGGAGCCCCAACTGCCGTTATCATACGCGGAAGCCGATGTTCCGTTCTAGACAAGACACGGCGATCCCTTCGCCCATCCCGCGCATCTTCTAGGTAGGGCGACGGCGTCCTCGCCGCGCCATGTCCGTGGCGTACTTAGAGGCTATGCGCTGGTCCTTGCCCCCCATCACATCCCGCGCATTTCTTCCCACTCACGCGTTTCCAGTTTCGGTATCCCAGCGGGCTGTGGCTTGCCGAGGGTCTTGCAGAGGCCGGCAATCAACTTATCCAGTCGCTCTTGCCGTGCCGTTCTGACCGGATCGGGATGGGCAAGCCACTCACCGTGTTTGGCCATGAGCTGTTGAAGAAACCGGTCATCGCCCTCCCGACACATAATGGCACACGCCGTCCAGACAGCGGGCTCGATGTCAGGGTTATCCGGGCAGAACGCAACGGCCACGCACCGGCGCAACAGCTCCCGCCTGCCATACCGCGCTCGCAACGTCTTGGCCGCCTCTCCCGGCTCGTCAAGACACCCCCCGCACTCCAATTCCTCATGCGATGCCCAGAAAATCTCCCCGGCAATCGTCGACAGACTCGCATGCTTGGCGGAGGGTCTGGGCGGGCCAAAATACGCACCGGGCTGATAGACATGGCGGCCACCGGCAAGGGCGAGGGTGACTGTGGCGGAAACGAGCGCCAGAATGATGGCACAGATCGTGGTTCTTATCCGCATACGCATCCTGAATCTCCGCCCGGCGGGCGCCCCCAACTCCTTGGCCACACCGCCTTAGGAACAACATCCGGACCACTTGGCAGGTCCATCAATACTTCCGCATGATCGTCGTCGGCAAACCGTACACGGGCACCAATCATGCACAAGATGCTCTTTCGTGCCCATTATAATCGGTCCACTCCGGGCACGAAACTCGCCGACGATTCACGCGCCGCGTCTTCTCACCTCCATCTTTGGGACAATCACCGGCCAGCAGGTTCGTAGCCCCCCGCTGTACTTCGCCCAGTACAGCAGGCGCTATGAGCCTGCTGCTCCTGGCGCTGGTCTCAACCACTCCACACACCGTGTCCACGGCCAATCGGTCCATTCCTTCACCAATCCGGTCTTGACCGGGTTGGCGCAGATATACCGCGCGACGCCGATAACCTTGGCCTCGTCGCGGCACCAATGATCGAACCCCTCGCGTGCCCAGAAGGCGCCCGTTCGTCCCAGTACCCCATTGGCTTGCCGCGCCACGTAGTTCTTATACTGACCAAGATCCGCCAGCAGTTCTGCGCTATGGCCCTCGTTGTTTCGCAATAGGAGGTGAACGTGATTCGCCAGGACCGTAGCAGTGTAGACCTGCCACCCGCGTTGCTTCTCAAGCCAGTCGAGATTGGCCAGCACGATCTCAGGTACGCCGGGGCGAGTGAGCCAGTCGCGACTGTTGTCAACAGCATGCAGGCAACGTTCCACCCTGACGAATTGCCGCCGCGCCAACTCGGTCGATGCCTCCTCATTCGCGTTGGCCTTGGCGAGTGCGTCGCGTTCCGCCTGCAGTTCAGTCAGGACCGATTTGGGAATCGTTCCGGACAGTCGAATGGTGACAAAGTAGGCATGGTCGGCCACCAACCAATGCGGCAAGTTTCCGCGCGTATAACTCAATGTCTCAACCATGGCTGCTCTCTGTTCACGGAGACAGCGGGTTCATAGCCCCCGCTGTACTGCCCCCGGTACAGCAGGCGCTACGAGCCTGCTGCATCCGCCTCCCTCGGCCACACCACCGGCGCATGCGTGGTCATCAGAGCATGCCGTCTCTCTGCCCGCCACCGGTCGTCCCGCACGGAACCCGGGGCAAATGACGGAAGTGGAACGGTTCTACCTATCCAATCCAAGCACCAAAGTTCTCGTACCCATTATGTGCCACCCAGTCATACTCCGGGCACCATTGTGCGAGGTTGAAGCCCTTCCCACGATATTCCTGGCCTACACCGCCAGTCTGAAAGGATGCGCTATCCGGGAAGTCCGCACACGTGTAGAGCGCCGAGTCATGGGTCTGCCGATTCAGCAGCCGGGCTATCACAGCAGGCGTGAGTGAGACCCGCAATTCACCCAGGCTATCCCTCTCCACCGTCAGAGCGTGAATCTGTTGAAGCATTCCTCCGGGCACCTTGCCAACGGCGACCGGCAGCACCGGCACACATAGCGCCATAGCGTATCCGATCTCCTGATGCACCCATTTCCGAGCATCAGATTTCGCAGTAAGCAGCGGCAGAAAGACATGGGCATGGGCGATATACAATTGAATCTGCTCATGGAACCCCTGGCCGAAGGCGAAGTTACGATCCCACATCGGCTCCAGATCGTTCTTATCAAGCAGGGCGGCAATCTGCTCGGCTAGTGCGCGATCACTATGCGAGTAACTGATGAACACCCGATACCTGCCAGACTTGCGGGCGAGAGGCGCGATGGATTGGCCACCGTTGTCGAGAATCGCATCTTCAGAGGTTGCCTCGGCGGTATGGCTCGTCATATGACCTCCCAGTATCTGGTTCCGCCTGCTCTCGTAGGCTCATTTCGTCCTGCTCTCAGGGTTGCCCTGCTTTGTTACGGGCGCGGAACCATTGCAGCGGTGCCCACGTCTTCATGTCGTGTATGGGAATCTGCGCCAGTTCATGGACGGGAATGAAACGACGGGCGATCGACTCGCCTTCATTGCGCTCGCCGTATAGCCGTTTCGATGGGTCGATGCGGTCACTGATGACCTCGACGTAGGCCAGGTATTGCCGTTCCGTCAACACACCTGGTGACAGCGCCAGCGGAATCTCGCCGTTGAGGACCTGGACTTCATCTTCGGTCGCCGTGACACCCAACTCTTCCTTGAGTTCTTTCACGACCAACCCTCGAACCCCGATCTTGATGTCAAACCGGCCGGCGCCCACTTCCAGGATTGTGCCGTCGGGATTGTCCGGCCGGATCATGGGCGCGCGGTCCTGGGTGGCAAACAGCAGTTCGTCCGTGTCCTTGTTGTACACCAGAAAGGCGACCGAATTGGTGGCGACCACCACCTCGCGCAGACCGCCCGGGGTCTCCACCTTGTCAACCTTGACGAAACCGTCATACACACGAGTTGTCATAGCGCTTCATTCCGTCTTGTGTGAGCTCAAGAACTGCGAAACAGGACTTCATCGGTCTTCCCGCTCTTCAGATCCTCAACATCCATGAAGACAGAGAGCAGTCCTAACGCTGCGACGCTTTCAGATTACCTCCACAAGTAGCTCACGGTTTTCCAACTACCCTTGATGGCTCCTTGTCCTTGACCACCCGCAGACCGACGATCTTGACGATGTCCACGTAGCCGAACTGTTCTCCCTCGGGATTATCCTTTGGTGCCGGCTTCCCGATGATTGTGTGTCGGTCATATTCCTTGGTGTCTTCAGGAAGCTGGCTGTAGGGAATCAGGTACTTCTGGGTTTTTGCCTTTTCATCTTTCTTACGCCCGTACTTCCAGCCGTTGAGCATACGTTCCACCATCCAGCCATTGTGCTCAGCCTCGGCAAGAACTTCCCGCCTATTATCTTCGGCAAGGTGTTGCCGGAGTGGTTCCTCGCTTGACTGGCGAGATTTGAGGAGTTCATGGAAGAGCACTTCGTCGCCCGGCTCAAGATGCATCCCTGCAATTCGCAGGATTCCAGGAATTCGCATCGCTTGAGCCAGATTCGCTTGCTGCATGTCCTCGGGCAATCGTGCGAACTTGACGTCAAGATCTTTCCTATCCGGTCTATTTTGGCTCTTGGACAGAATCTGTGGGTAGTAGGGTGACGAGTAGAGGGGGTGGATGGCCGAGCAACGCGCGGGTGGACGGGGTTGGATTCGGAGGACGGGATCAGCCGCGCTCTATCCCTTCGGGATGAAGAGGCATCGAGGG
>CAITUY010000242.1 GCA_903895695.1 uncultured bacterium | reverse complement strand
TTACTCCCGACAGGATCTGTTCCTGGAACTGGACAAGCCGGCGTTGAAGCCCTTGCCGGGCACGCGGTATGAACTGGCCGACTTCCTCCAACCAACGGTCAACATCGACTACCATGTTGAAGTCGTCGGGCACTACTACAGCGTGCCCTACGAGTTGAAGGGCCAGAAGGTTGAGGTGCGGCTGACCGTCCGGATGGTGGAGGCGCTGCACAAAGGTAAACGCGTTGCCAGCCACGCGCGCGACGATCGCAAGGGCCGGCACACGACCGATCCGGCGCATATGCCCAAGGCCCATCGCGAGCACTTGGATTGGTCGCCGAGTCGGATCATCCACTGGGCGCAAAAGATCGGTCCGCACTGCGCCACAGCCGCCCAGCGGATCATCGAAGGCCGGGATCATCCCGAGCAGGGGTATCGTGCCTGCCTGGGCATTATCCGCCTGAGCCGCAGTTATGACTTCGCGCGGGTGGACGCGGCCTGTCACCGGGCGTTGGCCTTGGACGTGTGTTCGTACCGCAGCATTCACTCGATCCTGAAAAGCAGCAAGGATCGCGAGGCGTTGCCAGGCGAGCAACCCCTCGCGCCGGTGTTCAACCGTTATCACGACAACGTCCGCGGTCGGGCGTATTACGCGCAGGAACCCGCCGCCGAACCGTGCCTGGGCACGGAGCAAGGAGGGGGATGACAAGACACGGCTTCCGGCCCGATCGCCCGTTGTGGGCCCGCCGGGAGCCTCGCCACTCGTGCGGACAGCAGGCATCACGTGACAACAGACCGTTTTGATGAAAGGACCGCTGATATGCTCAATGAACAGACCATGACCAAACTCTATGCCATGAAACTCAACGGCCTGGCCGCTGGGTATGAAGAACAACGGCAGCAACCGCGAATGGCCGACTTGTCGTTCGACGAACGCTTCGGCCTGCTCGTGGATCGGCAGTGGCGTTGGCGCGAGGAGCGCTCGCTCAAGACGCGATTACACAACGCCAAGTTCAAACTCCAGGCCTGTATCGAGGACGTGGACTACCGGACCTCGCGCGGACTGAAGCGTGCGCAGGTCGATCAACTGTCCAGTTCCGAATGGGTGGGCTACCATCAGAACGTGATCCTGACCGGCGCCACCGGGACGGGAAAGTCCTTCCTCGCGTGTGCGTTGGGCCAGAAGGCGTGCCGTGACGGCTTCCGCGTGCGGTACTACGTCGCCGCCAAACTCTTCCGCGAACTGACCCAGGCCCACGCCGACGGCAGCTTCATGACCCTGAGCAGCAAACTACTCAAGGCGGATCTGCTGCTCATCGACGACTGGGGCCTGGAGACACTCAAGGAATCGCAGTATCGCGACTTCCTCGAACTCCTTGATGATCGCCAGGGCTCCGGCGCCACGCTCATTACCAGTCAGTTCCACTCGAAGCTGTGGCACGACACCATCGGCAACCCCACGGTCGCCGATGCCATCCTCGATCGCTTGTTCCACAACGCCCATCGCATCGAACTCAAAGGCGGCACCCTGCGGCCACCGCTCGGTGAGGTCGAGTGAGATCCCTGCCGCCTTCGCGGCAGGCTCTGAGTGACCCCATAAATGGGGGGAAGAGAGAGAGAACAAAAACAACGTCGTCCCGATCGGAATCGGGACTCCGACTGGGACAAGACGACACAGTAACGCTTGACCCATTCCGGACACTTTCGTAAACCGTCAATCACAGCGTCGCTACGCTCCGATAAACTGTCCGCTTTGATCCCGGAATCGGTGGCCGTTTTGACCGGAATGCGCACTCACGGATTCGCCGCTGCAACACGTTCTATCATAGCAGGTTCCAGAGGGACGGCCGGCGAATCTGGGCCTTAGCCGATGATTTCGGTGCCGGAATCGTGGTTATAGGCCGCGACGGCCTCTCGGATCACCTAGGGACGGTCGCTAGGGACAGGTTAGTGTGTCTCTGGATCTCTTGCGAAGGCCACGGAGGCCCTGCTCTTTCACACCCGTATCATCCATGGGTCCGTTTGTACGGGAGGGTGTGCTGACGCAATTCGGCCTTGAGGGGCTCGAATTCGGGATCCTTGTGGACGAGCACGGCGCCGTGGCGCAGGGCGGTGGCGGCGATGAACGCGTCGGCGAGACTCATCCGATGACGGCCCTTCAACATCCCGGCCGCCACGCAAAGTTCGTCGTCCGACTGGACCCAACTCATGGGCCAGGCACGCACGAGGGAGAGATAATGCTCGGCCCGATCCCTGCCCTCCTGTTTCATCGTTACGGCAAATAGCTCCGCCACGGTGGCAAAGCTAGCATAGACGGTCAGGCTGCTTCGGGCGGCTGCTCGCAAAAACTTCTCGACGTCTTCGGCCCCATCCTCGGCGGCGAGGAATGCCACGATGGCCGAGGTATCCAGCAAAATATCCTCAGCCACGACTGCGCTCCTGTCGCCGCTCATCGAGTAATGCCTTGCCTAGCCCGGCACCCTTGGCGATGCCCCGGGCGTCGCGAATGGGATCGGTGGGCATCGGTATGATCCGTATGGTTTGACCGTCGGTGATCCAGTCCAACTTCGTGTGGGGCTCGATGTGGAACCGCTGCCGAATGTCGGCCGGGACGACGGTCTGGCCTCTTCGTGACATTGTCGTTACCATGATCTGCCTCTTTCTACGTCCACCACTATACAAGACGTTATGGTGCTTTTACAAGTCGAAGGACGAATTCGACAGGCGCTCCGTCGCCATCCAAGATGACGCACTCTCGCCCGCTGGGCCCCGGGAATGAGGGTGTGGACACTACAGGCCGCAAACCGCGGACTACGGGTGAACGCGGATTCGCCACTACATCGTCCTACGGTACCGAGGCACGCAGGAGCGGGCCGGGGGCGTGGGGTTTCAGACGGTACTCACGGATCGCCGCCGGAATCAGGCACGAACGGCCGAAGGGGACCTCGACCCTCTCGCCGCCCGCCTCGATCTCCACCGCCGTTCCCGCCGTAAATAACGCGTGGAAACTCCGGCCGTCGTGCCGGCACGTCAGCGGGTCCGTCAGGTCAAGCCGTTCGAGGCGGAAGTAGGGCGATGCCACGAGTTCGACGCTGGTCGTGCCGTCCGCGTGGGTCAGCGCTCGCGGCACGGTCTTGGGCTGACCGGCGTCACCCCAGCGGATCACCTGGAACGCCTTGGCGACGTGCAACTCGCGCGGCTTGCCGTCGGCGCCGACGCGGCCCCAGTCATACACGCGGTAAGTGGTATTCGAGTTCTGCTGGACCTCCAGCAGGACGCACCCCTCGCAGATGGCGTGGACCCGGCCGCCGGGGATGAAGATCGTGTCGCCCGGACTGACGGGGATGGCTTGCAGGCAGGCTTCCAGCCGGGAGGCTGCCAGGGCCTCGCGGAAGGCGGCTTCCGTCACGCCCGGGCGCAGACCGGCAAACACCTGGGCGCCGGGTACGGCCTCGAGCACATGCCATGCCTCGGTCTTGGCCTCGCCGCCGCAGAGCACGGCCGTGGCGTCGTCCGGATGCACCTGCAGGCTCAGGCGTTCGCGGGCATCGATCAGTTTCACCAGAAGGGGAAAGGCGCGTGGGTTGGCGGGGCCGGCAATGGCAGGCCCGAACGCGCGGATGACCTCGGCGAGCGTCTGACCGGCCAAGGGGCCGTTGATGACGCGGCTCGGGCCTTCCGGACGGTCCGAAACCTCCCACGCCTCGGCGTAGATGCCGTCCGGCAGGGGACGCCGGAACAGGCGGGAAATGCGGTTCCCGCCCCAGATGTAATCTTTGTACGCCGGTTCGAGCAGCAGGGGATACAGGTTCATGCCATGGGTTCCTGCCTTGGTCTTGTAACCGGTGCTGGCGCCGCCCGCAAGCGGCGAATGAACGGCGGCGGTTATGCGTGTCCCGCCAGTCGCCTGCAGGGGCGTCTGGTTTGGAGTGCGGCGGCTTGACGCCGCTTTACGGACGGCCGACTCGGCGGCCGTCCTTCCGCGAGCCGAGGCTCGCGGAACAAAGCGGCGCCCAGTCGCCGCACTCCAAAAGCCAAGGGCGAGTCAAACACGTGAAAAAAATAACGTTAAAAGTTTGACGTGCTGGGGTGAAGGATGTATCCTTGATGCCATTTGTGAGTCAAAGCGTATGGACGAGCCCGCAGAAACACAGCCCGCGCGTATTCCGCCGACCGTGGTGCGGCGGCTGCCGAAGTATCTGGCGCATGCCCAGCGGCTGCGGCAGATGGGCGTGGAATGGGTGTCATCGGCCGAACTGGGCGAGGCGCTGGGGCTGACGAGTTCGACGGTGCGGCAGGATTTGTCGCACATCGATTTTTATGGAATCTCGAAGCGTGGTTACTCGACAGCCGGCCTGGAGGCGGCCCTGGCGCAGACGCTGGGGGCGGATCATGAGATCTGCTGTGTCCTGATTGGCGCAGGGAATCTGGGCCGCGCCCTGGCGTTGCACGAGGAGTTTGCCCGGCAGGGGTTCAGGATCTGCGGCGTGTTCGACTCCAGTGCCGCGGTGATCGGCAAGCGGGTAGGCAAGCTGGTGGTCCAGAGCATGGACGAGTTGCCCGGCATGGTGTGCGGGCAGGATGTTGATATCGGCATCGTGACGGTGCCGCACGGGGCGGCCCAACGCGTGGCCGACCAACTGGTGCTGGCTGGGGTGCGCGGGTTGCTGAACCTGACCCCCGCCCACCTGATTGTGCCGCGGAAGATTCCGGTCGTGGACGCGCGCGTGGTCGCGAGTCTCAGGGAACTGGCTTACGCGGTCAAGATTAACGAGCCTAGGTTCTAGGCAAAGGAACGGGACGCATGAACAAACCGATGGAGCGATTGCTTGAATTGCGCCGAAAAGCCGCCATGCGGCTTTTCGAGGACAAGTTCAAGGCGAAGTTGCGCATCACGGTCGGATCGGCCACGTGCGAAAACGCGGCCGGGGCGAACGAGGTCGCGAAGCGGCTGGAGGAGTTGCTCCTCAAGCACCAGGTCAAGGATGTCGTGGTCGGCCGCGTGGGTTGCACGGGCAAGTGCGACATGGAGCCGGTGGTCACCGTGATGGGCCTGCAGACGGTGCCGAACAAGTACATCAAAATGACTCCCGACAAGGTCGAGAAGGTGTTCGAGCAGCACATTCTCGGCGGCAAGCCGGTGGTTGAGTGGACCATGCGCCACCACGCCGGTCCCAAGCCCGCCCACTATGTGATCAGCCTGTGCGGCGGGATGCACTGTCTCAAGGCGAACTCGATGGATCTCGAGAAGTGTTTCGTCGACGAGATCGCGAAGCAGGGGCTGACCGACCGGGTGGCCGTGACGCGGTCCGCCTGTCACGGGCTTTGCGAGCACGGGCCGATCGCCTATGTTTACCCGGACGGCATCGTCTACCAGAAGCTTACGCCCGAGGTGGTCGGCAAGATTGTCGTGCAGCACCTCAAGGGGCACCGCCCGGTGACCGAGAACGTGTGGTCGGGCGAGCGCCTGACGAACCGTTTCTTCCCGGTGTTCGGCGACGTGCATTTCTTCGGCAAGCAGCTTCGCATGACCCTGCGCAACTGCGGCATCATCGATCCCGAGAGCCTGGACGAGTACCTGTCCGTGCGCGGCTACGAGGCCGCGGTCAAGGTGCTGACCGAGATGAGCCCCCTGGACACGATTAATGCCGTGACCAAGTCCGGCCTGCGCGGGCGCGGCGGGGGCGGGTTCCCGACGGGCGTGAAATGGAATTTCGCGGCCGCCCAGAAGAGCGACACCAAGTACATCGTCTGCAACGCGGACGAGGGCGACCCGGGCGCGTTCATGGATCGCAGCACAATCGAGGGCGATCCCCATTCCATCGTGGAAGGCATGATCGTCGGCGGTTATGCGATTGGCGCGAAACAGGGTTACGTCTACATTCGCGCGGAGTATCCACTGGCGATCAAGCGGCTGGAAATCGCCATCGCCGCGGCCCGCAAGGCCGGCTTTCTCGGCAAGGGAATATTCGGCACGGACTTCGAT
>CAITUY010000241.1 GCA_903895695.1 uncultured bacterium | reverse complement strand
CATTGCGTTGGCCAGGAAGTTTCTGGGCGTCATCTATAAGACGTTGAAGAACAACTGGATATTCGAAGACTTTCCTCGGTTCGTTCTCGCAAACGGCTGAGGATCAACAAGGATGATGAAGTAGACAATCATCATAGGAGATGCACCCATGAGCAAGCACTTGGATCAGAGCGACCGGCCGCGTTGGGCGTGGTGGACGATGATCATCGGGGCGCCGATTGCCGTTGTGCTCGGCGCGATCGGGTACTGGTCGATACACGCTCCGACCGCGAGCATCAAGACCTTCTGTGACGCCGTGTACTGCTCGCTCCAACTACTGATCGTACGGATGGCGGACGTGCCCAGTGTCCCCTGGACCCTGGAGGTGGCGCGATGGCTTGCGCTTGTCGTATTCAGTCTCGCAACCCTTGTAACGCTCTTCCGGTTCTTCCCGCGGGAGTTGCGACTGCTCCGCCTCCAGATTCCGTGGCCGACTCACGTCGTCATTCTCGGACTCGGCCCCAAGACCACCCAACTGGTGCGGTGTTTCCGTAAGCAGGGGCGCCGCGTGGTCGTGGTTGCGCCCTCCGCCGACGCCGACGGCGTTGAGCATTACTGCCACCCGGGGATAACCCTGATGGCGGGAAGACTTGCAGACCCTGCGACCCTGGCCAAAGCCCGCATCGACCGGGCCAGCCACGTCATCGCGCTCGCCACCGAAGACAGCACGAACATGGCGATAGCCTACGAAGCCCGACAACTGATCACCCAGAAGGCACGCCGCCAGGGCGAGCAGCATCCGGTCAAATGCTTCATTCACCTCGGCGACATCGACGCGCGAGCATCGCTGCAGGCATCCCATGTGTACGGCGGTGACCCGCGCTGCACCATACGCTATTTCGACCTCTTTGATGCCGCTGCACGCAAGTTGCTCGAACCGAAGCGGATGCCGCTGGACCGCGGAGGGATCCGACAAGACGATCCACGGCAGGTGCATCTCGTCATCCTCGGCTTTGGCCGAATGGGCCAAAGCGTTGCGCTCCGCGCAGCCCAACTGGGCCACTTTGCCAACCGCCAACCGTTGCGGATCTCCATCATCGATCAACATGCGGAACAGCGCAAGCAGGCGCTACTCTTCCGGTACCCAAACTTCGAGAAGACATGCCGTATTGAATTCAATCAGCTCGACATGGAATCACTGTCCGTACGGCAACTACTGGGAAGATGGTGCTCGGACACGACGACCGCGGTCAGCATCGCTGTCTGTTTTGACCAGGATTCGTTGGCATTGGAGGTAGCGTTGCGGATGAACGCCATGCTTCAGGCCACTAAGGTGCCGATGTTTGTCCGCATGTCCAGCGCGGCAGGTTTCGCCGCCGTATTGCAGGGCGGAACGACCGCCCCGGCCCCGCAGGTACATGCCTTCGGCATGCTCGAAGATTGCTGCTGCGATGATTTGCTGGAGAACAAACTGAACGAGGATCTCGCCCAAGCCATCCATGGAGACTACCGCGTGGAAAAGGTCGAGGCGATTCGAAGAAAGAGCGGTGATCCCGCGCAAGAAGTCTCGGTTCGGACGTGGGACGAATTGGATGAGGGTCTAAAGGACTCCAATCGGCAGCAGGCCGATCATATCGATATCAAGTTGCACGCACTGGGGTTCGAACGCGTCGATGCTGCGGACCCCCGGCCTGCGGTAGAGCGCTTGGGACCTGACGAGATCGAACTTCTGGCAGAAGTGGAGCACAACCGCTGGAATGCGGAACGCTGGCTGCAAGGCTGGACGTTGGGGCCCAGCGACAAGCCGAAAAAGGTCACGCCCTATCTCGTGCCATGGGGTGACTTGCCCGACGACATCAAGCCCTTCGATCGGACGACTGTGAGCAAGATTCCGGATTTCCTCCGCGTAGTTGGCCAGAAGGCCTGTCGGATGAGCTAAGCGAATCACTGACTCGGCCGGAATCAGAGTTCCACTTGCTCGACCGGCAGACTAGCTGCGGCAAGGCGCCGCTCGTCACCCGCCAGTGCAGCCACCCCGGGGCGTTGCCGTATGAAAGTACGTCGGGACACCGAACGACGACTGCGGACTGGTCTCGCGCCGGAATCCCCGGTGAGAAACACCCAAAGTTGCGATGAGCTCACGGCCCCGCCGATTCGACCCTATAGAACCGGTTGGTACGTGCAACGCCGTTCGTATCAGTCCATCGCATGAGCGTCTGGCCGTCGGTTGCATCCCAGGGACCATTGGTCAGAGGCCATAAGCCGGCAGGCAGCGCGTCCGTCGCCATCACCCGGTACCGGCGCCCCGATGACACGGGCCATGACAGGGTGAAACCGTTTGTCGTGTATCCGTCCGCGACCTGAAGTCTCAGCGCACTCGCCTTGTTCGTGGGGTCGGTGCCACACAGATACTCCTGCAGGTTATTCATGCCGTCGCCATCGTCGTCATTCGTCAGCACCAGCGTCCTGCCCGGGAAGTAAAGCTGCTCCCACGCATCCGCCACACCGTTGCCGTTCGTGTCCAGCGGCGCCAACCAAAGCGTGCCCAGGTTCGTCACAGCGCCCGGCGCCGCATTTCGGATCAACCCAGATGCCAGCCCATTCGAGTAACCCGCCTGCCGCACGGCAAGGTCCCAATCCGTTTCGGCGGGCAGCCAGACGTCGTCCGGGAATGTGCCGTCAGTCCGGGTCACCCACCGGTTGGCGTCGTTCGTGACCGGATAGGCGGTGTAGACCATGCCCGAAGCGCTTCCGCTCGTCGCCTGGAATTCCAGTGCGGCGTTATCCAGCCAAGCACCCGTGTTCCTATCGCGGACGACGCCCGTGGCCCGGATGGCCGTCACTACTGCGCTCTGCACCGGGCTCGACATCTTCCCCGCCCCATCAACGGCCAAAAACGTGCATACATACGATCCAGCCTGCGTAAGATTCGACCCGACACATTCATACCGCAGAACCACCGGATTCCACGCCAAGCTCGCCTGCTGGAGATCGCCGGCGCCGTCGTAATCGGGCGGCGTGATCAGGCACCACACGTTCGATACGCCGTCCATCGCCGTCACGTCCGCCGCCCATAGCACCGGTGGGCCGTCAGACGCCAGCAGACCGTCCGGCATCGCCGAGCCGACCACGGGCACATCCGCCCCCGTGATGAATGCACTCCCGATGTAGTGTTGCGCGGCCACAGCCCCGTCCTTCCCGTTGCACACGCCATCTCCGGTATCATCCAGTTGCGGTTCCTGCCTCACCTTTCCGGTCGCGCCATAGATGGCCGCCTTGGCCCGGGAGAAAGCCTTTCCAATCGTGTACCCGTTGAACAGATCCGACAGAAAATACTGCGAGAAACTGGCCAACCCGCCATTACCCAGGCTGTTGTTCTGCCCCGACTTCGCGCTGGCCACGGTTATACGCGTCCGGCCCGGCGGTGGCCTGATTGACGGCAGGAAGACGCCCGCCCCTGGGAAGTCCATGATCACGGATACTTCGCGGTTGCTGGTCTGATACGCATCCAGCCACGCGCCCAGCAACTGCGGCGTCAGCGTTTCGGTCTCGCTCAACCGAAACGTGCTGTTCGAGCCGTCCCCGATCAGGTACACAGTGAGTTTATCGGAGGCCGCCGCCCAGTTGGTGATGGCATCCGCCAGCCCGGCCAACGAAGGCAGCGCACTGACATCGTTGGTGCCGTCCGAATCAAAATCCTGCCCCGCCCCCGCATTCAGGCAGCAGATGGACTGCCGCGAGAACCACCGGTTGCGGAACGTCTGCCACGCCAGACTGCACAGGGTGTTGATCGCGGGCCAGCGCGCGTCATGTGTCGAGCCGCCGCCGACCAGAACCACGCGCTCGTCAAAGCCATTCTGCGTCACGTAAGCCTGGCGCGGCACGGCGATGCTGCCCCAGATGTCCTGGGCATAGAACTGCACCTGGTACGTGCCTTTCTGGCCAAACCCTCCGTACGCTCCCTGGTATCGTCCGCTCGACGCACTGAACGGCAGTTCGATCTCCGGCACATCGTCGACCGGGTTGGCCGGATCCGGGCTGTACCCCGGAGGCGCAACCAGGCACCAGACACGCTGGATGGGATTCCCCGAGACCACGTCGCCGGCCCATAGCGTCGCGGCGCTATCGCCATTCAGCGCCTGGTTCGCGCACACCGACCCAATCTGCGGGATATCCCGACCCGCCACGAGTGTCACGCCCACGGCGATGTCCCTCGAAGCATTGCCGTCGACGCCCTCCACATACCGGCCGTCGCCGTTGTCGTCCACCATGGCGCCCTGGTAGACTTGGATCGAAGTCTTCGCAAATGAGAAACAGTCCGCCAGATCCAGGCCCAGCATTACGCCGCTGAAGAAAGCATCTGAAAAACTGACCAGGCCGCCGCTGACGAAGTAGGTCGGCTCATTCGTCCCGCAGGCGGCGATGACCGTGCGCCGCGCGGTCCCATGGTAAGCCAGTTCGTCCAGGAAGCTCCCGGCATAGCAGCAGTCGATCACGACCGTGACCGCATTGCTGTAGCGGTCCTGGATCCGGTCCAACCACAGATCGAGATTGGAGGCCGTCAGCACCTCCGAAGCATTCAGCCGGAAGTAACCGGCGCCTGAGGAATCCCCGCCGTGGTCCACGAGGTAGATGAACACGTCGCCGGGACTCTGCATCCAGTTCGTGAAGACCTGCGCCACATTGGCATAGGTCGTCTCCCCGGCGATGTCGTCGAGTTGCCCGTTCCCGTCCATGTCGCGGCCTGGCACGGGGCTTAGATAGCGTACGTTGGCCTTGGCAAATCCACGGTATAGCAGCGTGTTGTAGCCCAGTTGCGACAGGTAATCCGTGGTCGGCCATAGCGGGTCATCCGGGCTACGCCGCCCCGCGATCACAACGGCCCGCCCGGCCCGCGCCATGTCGGCCGCGGTGATCACGTTCACATACGCACGACCCTTCAACCCGGTCGCGTCAAGCCCTTCGATCACATCGATGCAGCCGCCGAGCGCGCCGGCCTGGTAGACGCCCGAGGTGGCATCGAGCGTCCCTGCACTCGCGGTTCGGAGAAGAGACCAGGCTATATTTGTATGTCCGGGCACACGGAAGATCGTGTCGCCGCCGGGCAGAAGCGTAACGCTGGGCGGGGCAATGACCAGCTTTGGCGCTGGATTGCGCAAGTACACAAGGCCGCCTTGAGCATAGCCGCCCAGCACGTCCGGGTTGCCGTCACCGTCGAGGTCGCCCGCTGCCAGAGTCAAACGGTCGGCAAAGCCGGCGAAGGAACCCGCGAAAACCTTGCTCTTTACGGAAAAATGTCCGGCCCCATCACCATCGAACTCCCAGATATTCCCGCCATTATCCGCGATCAAAATGTCGAAGTTCCCATCGTCATTGACGTCGGCGGTAGTGATTCCGGTGGCATTTGCCACGCTCAGGCCCAACAAGTTGCTGATGACCCCGCCGGCCACGAAGGGCGTGTCGGCGCTGGCGGTATTGGTGTAGGCGTTCACCGACCCGTCGGGCAGAAGGATCAACAGGTCCAGACGACCGTCGCCATTGATATCACCGAAGGCGGGGAGGGCGGAGGCTGTTCCGATGTTCAGCGCATTGGGGAAGGCGGGACTCTGAGGACTCAGGAAGTTGGTTGTCGAGGCAATCAGAAATACGACGCCGGTATCCCCGCCCACGGCCAGGTCCGCAATCCCATCGCCATTCCAGTCGCCGAGCGCCGGCGCAGGCGCGTTAATCCCGGCCCACAACGGGGCAACTGCGGCGAAGCTCGCGGTGCGGTCGATAAAGTTCGGAACCTGGGGCGACCCGCCGTTTTCATAGACGCGCAACTGGCCGCCGGTTCCGCCGACAAACAAATCGAGATCCCCGTCGCCGTCCCAGTCGCCCAGAGCCGGAGCTGAGCAACCCGCCATCGCGAAAGTCCCCGTTCCAGGCGGAATCAGGCTGAAGAACCCGCTCATCACCCCGCCTGCCAGGCATTCCCCAACACGCGGGAAATACCGGAGGTCGACTGCCGTAGACAGGCCATAGCTGATCGCGATCCCGCCATCGACGATCTGGTCCGCCAGCAGCGGATCGTAGTCACGGCGATATTCCTCAAGCAGCGTGAACCCGTCGCCGTCGGTGTCGCTCGCCGCCGGACGGCCAGCCGGACCATAGAAGTTCTGCGCAAACCAGTCAGGTACGCCATCTCCGTCGCTGTCCTGACCCGCCAGTTGGAAGACGCCTTGAACGGTCGTGTTGCCTGACAAGCTAAAAGCGAACCCACTCAGCGCACGGCCGGCAAAGTCAGTCTGCACACAGCCGTTCAGCAACCAGTAGGCAAAACGATACCCGTTGGTGAAACCGAAAATAGCGGGTGCCGTCAGAGTCGCGCCAAGATTGGTGATCGCGCTTGCCGACGCCAACCCGGCAGGCGTGGTATAAAGGTTAAAGGCCGCGCAATTCGTATCCAGAGTCATCAGCGTCACCGCGGAGAAAGCGATCGACACACCGCCGTCCTGGATTGTGTCCGCCAGTAGCGGATCGTAGTCCCGCCGGTACTCCTCCAGCAGCGTAAACCCATCGCCATCGGGGTCCGCGGAGGGCGTCTGCCCTGTCGCTCCGAAAAAATTCCGCTCGAACCAGTCCGGAATCCCGTTCGTATCCAAGTCCGCGTTCTGCAACGTAAATACGGCTTGAAGCGCGCTGCTTCCTTGTAGCGCAAACGGGAAACCTGCCATGGCACGCCCCGTCAGATCGGTCTGTATCGCCCCGTTCACGGTCCAGTAGGCGAAACGGTAGCCGCTCTGAATGCCGAAGGCATTTGAGACGCTGAGCCAAGTGCCGTTGTTAGTCACCAAGTTGACAGTCGGCACCAAGCCGGCGGGAAGACTTGACTGACTGAAGGCGGCAAAGTTGGTGTTGGGGATCACCAGGGAGGAGGCGGAATAGCTGATGGATACGCCGCCGTCAGGCAGGATGTCCGCCATTCCCGCGTGATAATCGCGACGGTATTCCTCCAGCAAGGAGAATCCGTCGCCATCCGCGTCGCCGTCGGGCGCGCTGCCTAGCCCTTGGCCCATGTTCAACTCGTACCAATCCGGAATACCGTTCGTGTTCGCATCCTGCCCCGCCAGCAAAAACACCGCTACGACCGTTGAGTTAGTCGCCAGGGAAAAGGTGAAGCCACTGAGTGCGCGTCCGGTAGCATCGGTTGCCACGACCCCATTGACGGTCCAGTAGGCGAATCGGTATCCGTTCGTCAGCCCGAACGCGTTGGACACGGTAATGGAAGTCCCGATGTTGGTGACCCCGCCGCCGGACGCAAAACCAGCCGGGACGGACGACACGGAGTACATCGCCAGGTTTGTATTCACAATGACGGTGCCGATCGCCGAGAAGCTTACGGAAAGGCCCCCTTCGACAATCTGGTCCGCCTCGCCCGGGTGTCCGTCGCGCCGATATTCCTCCCACAGGTTGAATCCGTCACCATCCGTATCGCACGCCGTGTTGGTCAGACTGGGGTAGAATTGCAGTTCATACCAGTCGGGCACTCCGTTCGTGTTCGTGTCCTGTGCTTCGGGCAGGTAGCAGGCCGTTGCGACCGTGGGCGCCACGAGAGTAAACTGGACCGAATTGACGGCCCGCCCCAGCATGTCGACCTGCTTCACCGGGCCACCACCCATGTCAAGCGTCCAGTAAGCGAAACGGTAGCCGCTGACTGCTAACGGAGCGTTGGTCGTGGCGACGGAACTCCCCGCCGCGTTCGTGCTCGAGAAGCTGATGAATCCGGCTGGACTGCTGAGCTGGGAGAAGACGTATGTGTCCCCCGCGCAGACGAGGGGCGTTACGGCCAGCGCCAGCAACAGCATCCGTATGGGTTCTCGGCTCATCGTTTTCTCGCGTGGCCGGCGCGCCGCACCGCGCCACCGCGTCCGCTACAAGCCCAGGGGGACCACCCACCACCCGTTGGTGGGGTAAGTCACGAAATTGAAGGCGTTTACTTTGGAACCGGCCGCAGGCGGTTGCCGGCGCGGATCCCATTGGATCACGGCATTGGTCGTTCCCGCCTGGCGTGCCGTCGTCAACTCGCCGGCGGTGGCTTCCCGCACATTGAGGCGCGAAAACAGGAAAGCGCGCCCTGCGGTTGTCGTGTTCGTGCTTTGGGCAAGGAGTTGTCCATCGTAGGCACCACCCAGGCCCAGCACCTGGCCATTGTTCAGACTCACGTTCGTGTCGCCTGCGGCCAGCAACCAAAACCACAATGGCAACATGTCGGTGTCTAGCAGGGCGTCACGGCTGATCTTGAAGCTGACGTTGGTCCCGACGGCGGGAATCTGCAGGAAGTGCATATCGAGCAGCCCCCGATTGTCCTTGGCCAGCAAGGCGACTTTGAGGTTGCCATACTGCGGGAGTTTCCCCGCCAGATTGTCGGCGGCGGTGTCCCAACTGAGCCGGTGCGCCACGCCCGTGAGGACGCCGGGCCCGATGTTGCTCGATGTCTCGTCCACGAACGTGCGCATCGGAACGATGTCGCTCAAATGCGGGACTGCGTTGGTACGAATCGCAAAGGCCGCGGCATACACGGTCACCGTCGCATCGTTTTCATCTGTGACCCTATAGTCAACATCAAGCACTGCCGACCCATTGCGTTGGTTGACCGCCAGGACCTCGGCCAGCGGGATCGGATTGGGCACCAACGGACCCAGCGTACGGAAAATACGACGCAATGGGAGCACATAGGGGCCGCTGAAATCGGCGATGTATGCAAGCGGTGAACCGGCAGAAATGCCGGTTACCCAGCGCAACGGGAGCGTGTTCGTCGTAACGGACTGCCACAACAACGTGCCGTACTTGTCGTAGGCCTGCAGGTAGGTTGCCTGGGGCGCGGAGGAATATGACTGCATTAAACCGACATACACGGAATGTATATCTACGGCGACGCTAAAAGCGGATTGCCAAAGGCCATCACCGGGGACATTGATCGGCAGATTCCAGCTTCGGGCGAAGTTCCCGCCCGTGTCGAAGACCTGGAGCCGTTTGTTGAAGGCGTCGACAACAAAAACGTTTCGGCCATCCGCAGCCACACTGACGGGAGTATTGAACTGCCCCGCCACCGTTCCGAAGGATCCCCAGGTCTTAACAAGCGAACCGCTCTTATCGAACACCTGGATCCGGTGATTCACGGTATCCGCAACATAGACATTCTGCGTGTCGACGGCGATTCCCATGGGGTGATTGAACTGGTTACTGCCATTGCCGCTCCCTGTGCCGCCCCATTTGCGGACGAATGCACCGTACTTCGTGAAGACCTGCACTCGATTATTGTTTGCCTCCGTGACGAACACATTGGAGTCATCCACGGCCACCCCGGTCATTGCCGCGAACTGACCGGTACTCGATCCACTGGCACCCCATTGGCGGAGATACGTTCCATCCTTGCCGAATACTTGAATACGATTGTTGCCGGAATCAGCAACAAAGATATTTGTCGTGTCGGCGGCTAGACCAAAGAGGGGGTAGGTATTGTAGGCCGGGGAACTGAACCCAATAGAGCCAGGCGTGAACTGACCGTTGCCAGTGCCCGTGGATCCCCAGGCCAGATCGGGTTCAAAAACAAAGTTATCCTGCGGCCCTTTCTGGGCCACGGCGGCGACTGCTGCGACCGCCAACCACAAGCCCAAAACCGCGCCCCGAGTCCTCATCCTCTTGCTGTTCATCTTAATCCCTCCCGTGTGAATCTCCCGGCAATCTGCCAACCAAACCATTCCTGATGCCCGTGCCCGATCCAAAGCGCTCAGGGTGTTTCGAGTTGAATCCGATAGAACCGATTCGTGCGACCGCCTCCGTTTGTGTCGGTCCATTCCATGAGCGTCTGCCCGTTCGTGACATCCCAGGGGCCATGGGTCAGGGGCCAGAGGCCGGCGGGCAGCGCGTCCGTCGCCAGGACCCGGTAGCGGCGGCCCGGCGCCACGGGCCAGGACAGAGTGAACCCGTTTGTCGTCCGCCCGTCCGCCCCGAGGAACTCCAGCACACTGGACTTGTTCGTCGGGTCGGTGCCGCACAGATACTCCTGCAGGTTATTCATGCCGTCACCGTCGGCGTCATTCGTCAACACCAGCGTCTTGCCCGGGAAGTACTGCTGCTCCCACGCATCCGCAACGCCGTTCCCATTCGCGTCCAGCGGCGTCAGCCAGAGCGTACCCAGATTCGTCACCGCGCCCGGGACTGCCCGCGCGATCACTCCGGGAATCGCTGCGTTCGTGTAGCCGTCTCTACGAATCGTCAGATCCCAATTCACCGCCGGCAGCCAGACGTTCGTCGGCCAAGTCCCATCGACTCCGCTGACCCACGCCGCCCCGTAGGTCGTCGGCGGCCACGCCCGGTAGTAGAGCCCCGATATGCACCCATTGAGAGCCCGGAACTCCAGACCTGCCCCATCCAGCCAGGCGCCCGTCCACGCATCCCGCACCATCCCCTGCGCCTGCACCACGGGTACGAACTGGAAGATCGCCATTCCCGGCATCCCCCCGTTTGCCACCACCGTCTGCTTCGGGTTCCCGTACCACATTGACGACGCATTGTTCACCTGTCCTGGATGATCCGGGTCTTCCTCCGGCAGATACCCCGCCACCGCCGGCACGCGCACTGTGTGCACGCCATCCGCAAGACTCAGCATCAGGCTCGTATTGGTCCCGAACGCCTGCGTCGTCACCCCGTCCACAATCGCCACCGTGCCCGGCGGCGGCATCGTCTTGTGCAACTTGTCGAACGCCACCAGCAATAACGGGCCCCCGCCCGCCGGTATCCATATCCGCAGTTCATACTCACTGCCGGGCCCATAGAGCGTTGGATCCGCCGAACCGACCCGCACAAAGTAGAGTCCCGGCTCCAGCGAGGGATCCGTCTTCAGGTTCACGACTGTCGTCTCCCCCTCGCCTTGCCCCACGCCAGACTCGTCGCGCGCCAGCCACGTCAAATTCGTAAGCTTGCCGTCTGCTTGCTCGTAATACACTTCGAGCGTCAGGTCGCTGTTCGTCCCCAATTGCTCCGCCTCGATTGTGAACACTTCACCAGCCGGCGCGTAGAACTTCACCCAGTCCACGTCATTCGAACTGTGCAAGTTATGCACCTGGGGCATGCCCACGTTGAACCCCGTCGCCTGCTCAGGCCCGTCGTCCGGCTCAAACGCATCTCCCAGGTCCACCGTGCTCTGCACCGGGCTGCAAATCTCCCCCGCGTTGTCCTGGGCCAGAAACGTCAACGTGTAGGTGCCCTTCTGCGAGAAATTCGTGTACAGGGCCTCGTACCGCTGCGTGACCGCGTTCCACGTCAGATTCGTCTGCGGCAAATCTCCCACCCCGGCGTAGTCCGGGGGGGTCACCAAGCAAAAGACGTTGGAGACTCCCACCATCGCCGTCACCCCGGACGCCCATAGTACCCACCCGTTCGTCCCGCTCAAGAACACCGCTGGCATGACCGATCCGATCTCCGGCATCTCAGCCCCGGTAACGAAGGCGCTGCCGATGTAGCGCTGGCGCGCCACGGCCCCATCGGCCTTTGTATACACCCCGTCCCCGTTGTCGTCGAACCGTGCCTCCTGCCCGACGCGCCCGCTGGCGCTACCGATCGCATCCCGTCCGCGCGCAAAGGCCTGCCCGATGTTATCGCCACTGAAGACGCCACTCGCAAAGCCCGAGGTAAAGCTCAGGAGACCCCCGGCAAGCCAGCAACAAGGCTGACCGCTCTTTGCCGCCGCAATCACGATGCGTTCCCACCCCGGCGGGGGAGTGAGCAGCGGAAGAAACCCGGAGGCCCCGGGGCACTCCAGGACAACGGTGGGTACGCCCCCGCCGGATTGATAGGCATTCAGGGAACGGTTCACGTCCTCCGCCCCCAACCACTCTGAGGCGTTCACCCGAAAAGACACATTGGAGGCATCGCCAATCAAGAAGACGGTGAGTTTGCGGGACGGCAAGGCCCAGTTTGTTATCGCCGCGGTAACCGAAGCGACGGAGGGAATGGCAGCTACATCGTTTGTGCCATCACCGTCGAAATCTTGCGCCGCAGAACTCAACACCAACAGATGGGTTTTATCGATCAGTCGGCGGCGCAGGGTATGGTAAACTCTTCCTGCGATTGCGTTGATCTTCACCCAGTCGGTGGAATTGGTAAGCCCCGCTGCCACAATGATCGCGCGTTCATCGAATCCCGACTGTGTGACATAGGCCTGCTTGGGTGCGGCTCTGCCCTGCCAGACGTCCTCTGCACAGAAGACCACCTTGTAGACACCCGGCTCACTGAACCCCTTGCTGGCCCCCTCATACCGGTTGCCGATTGGGTCGTAGACCAGATCAATCTCCGGGAGGTCGGTGACGGGGGTGCTCTTGCCGGCGGTGTCGTGCGAAGGTGGAATGATGACACACCACACTCTTTCCAGCGGGTAGACCGATGAGACGTCCCCAGCCCAAAGCGTCACGGAATTGTCACCCGCAAGCAGCATATTCGGACTGACGTCGCCGATCTGCGGTACGTCGCGCCCCAACGTCGACGAGGCCCCCACACTCAACACCGAAGCGACCCCGCCATCCAAATCCTTGCGGTATACGCCATCGCCGTCGTCGTCCATGCAAGCGTCCTGGTACGTGCTCATGGTTCCCCTTGCTATCAGGAAACTCTGCTGGATACTGTAGCCCTGCAACACGGCGCCCAGGAAGGCATCGGAAAAACTTACCACGCCTCCGGCAACGAAGTAGGTCAACTGATCGCCGCCGCAAGCCGCGACGACCACGCGTTCGGGCGTCCCCGTCCGTGCCAACGCGGGGAGAAAGGTACCCGAAAAACAAAAATCCATCAGCACCGTCACTTCCCTCGGCCACTGCGTCTGCAGGGTATTGAGCCAGGCGTCCATTTGGGAAGCCGCGAGCGTCTCGGAGTCATTCAGCCGGAAATAGCCATTGCCCCCATAGACACTCCCATGGTCCACCAGATACACGAAGAGCCTGTCATTGCCGAGGGCCCAGTTGGTAACAGCCACCGCCGCATTGCTCAATGTCGCGGACCCGGCAATATCGTTCAGCACGCCATCGCCATCCACATCGTGGTTGGGACCATAGCTGAGATAAAGGATGTTTGTTTTGGAGTACCCCCGGTACCTCAACGTGTTATAGGCTTCGTCCGCCAAGTAGGTGGTGATGCTAGTTACCGGATCGTCTGGCGCCTTTCCGCCCGCAATGATGATGGCCTTGCCCGCGGCGGTGATGTTGGACGAGGCGATCACATTGGCGTAGGCAATGCCCTGTAAAGCCGCGGCATCCGTGGCGCGCAGAATGTCCAGTGCGCATGCATGCGCGCCTGCCGTGTAGAGACCGGTATCGGCATCGATTGTGCCCTGACTGGCGTTTTGCAGGAATGCCCAGTGCACCGGGTTCGTGGCGCCGAGGGCCGCATAGACACGACTGGCTCCCGACACGAGCGTGATGGCGGGTGGTTGCGGGGTCAGGTGGCGGCTCATATTACGCCAAAGGTTGATTCCGCCGTCCTATTCGCCGATCAGCACGTCCATGTCGCCGTCGCCGTCCAGATCGGCGAGGGCCGGTGCACTGTCGATCCCGACCTCGAACTGGCCGCAAAGCCACGGCAGTGGATCCAACGCGAAAGAGACGGTGCCCGTGTTCTCGTAACAGTAGATCCACCAGTCCGACCCCACCAATAAGTCCACATCCCCGTCTTCATCGATATCAGCGATGGTTGGTGACGAATCTGCTCCTACGTTAACGCCCCAGGCATTCGTCAAGCCGGCGCTCCACATGGCGCGGGTCGCCGTGCCCGTGTTGCAGAAGTACGTCAGCGTTCCGTCCATGCTGCCGACAACCAGGTCGGGGTCGCCGTCGCCGTCGACATCTGCCAGAGCCGGGCTGCCCAAACCGCTTACCCGACAACCGGCATAGTTGGTGCTCACGCGCACCCAGGCTGCCCGGGCCGTCGTTCCGGTGTTCTCGTAGCACCACAGCGTGCCGTCCGCGTTGCCGATCACCAAGTCGAGGTCCCTATCGCCATCGACGTCGCCAAGGGAGGGCGCGCTGTAAGATGGAACGTTTGCTCCAGCGTAGTTCGTAACAGGGGTCTGCCAGACTGGAGCGGCCGGTGTCCCGATGTTCTCGTAGTATACGAGACTGCCGTCGGCGAGCCCGATGAGGAGTTCCAGAGCCCGGTCGCCATTCAGATCCCCGAGAGCGGGCTTGCTCCAGAATCCATGATCGATCCCCAGAAAGCGGTCGTCGGGCGGCGCGAAAGAAGGAGATGTCTCGGTGCCGCGGTTCTCGCAGGCATTGACGTTGCCATCCCGTTCTCCCGAATACAGGTCAAAGTCGCCATCCCCATCCAGATCGGCGCAGACCGGCGTGCTATCGTAGCCGACGTCGATGGCGGCGTAGTTGGTGGTGACGACGCCCCAGACGGCCTGAGTCGCCGAACCCGTATTCGGGTATTGCCACAGGGTGCCTTCGGAATTCCCGAGCAGAAGGTCCATATCCCTGTCATGGTCCAGATCGACGAAGGCCGGCGCGCTACCAGTGGGAACCTTCAGACCCGCGTAGTTGGTGACAGCGGTGGCCCAGGTCAGCCCATTCGTGGTACGCGTATTTCGAATGAACCACAGGCCGTTCCCACCGCCGACAAACAGGTCCTTGTCCCCGTCGCCGTCGATATCGACAAGTGCGGGCATGGAGTAGCTCCCGACATCGATGCCCAGGAAATTGGTTGCCGGTGCCGCCCATGCGGCAGCGGCAACCGTGCCTGTATTGGCATAGTACGTTAGCGTACCGTCCATGCCGCCCACGATCAGGTCCGCGACGCCATCGCCATTGACGTCTGCCACAGCCGGCGTCGACGCCAGGTCTACGGACGGAACCCCCAACTGCAGGGGCGCTCCCCACACCGCGTGCAGCGCATTGCCCGCGTTCGGAAAAAGGGTCAACTCTCCGAACGCATCGCCGATCACCAAATCTTGATCGCCGTCGCCGTCCAAGTCAGCCAGCGCGGGCGCCGAGTATGAGAACCCACCGAAATAGGCACCAGGCACGAAGAGGCGACCGATCTTCGCGTCGAAAGTCCGTTGCCACACAGTATTCGAGAAGGACTCAGCCCGGGCAATCCCGCCTAGCCCGGCGTCGAGCACAATCACGAGGATGACGGTGAGCACCCGTACCCATCGGCAAACCGAAGGAACGATTGATGCAGGGCGATGCTGTTCGTGAGGGCGTGAAGCCATGAGCGCAGACCTATGGCGGATTGACCTGAAGACGATAGAAACACGGCCCGGTCACGTTCCGATCGTTCACGGTCACAGCCCCTCCCGTGCCGTACAGGGTGTCGGTCTTGTTGCTCCACACCGCCTGCGTTCCAAGGGCAGATGCCGCCTGGAGGCGGTAGGTCCGGAAACGGGAAGAACTGAAACTCAGGTTCTGTCCATCAGCGGTGGCGCTGATGTTCGTGATCATGAGCGAGGATAACGCGTTGGTGGGGTCGGTGCCGGCCAGATACTCCTGCCAGTTGCTCATGCCATCGCCATCATCATCCGCATCCCGGACCGCTCCCGTCGGGCTTCCGAAGTACGCTTGCTCCCAAAAATCCGGCAAACCGTTGGTATTGGAGTCCGTGCCGTCCACCACCACCGAGAAGCCCCCGCTCAGGACTTCGACGGCTTGCCAGGCGGAGTCAATGAAGGTCTCCACCTTCAGTTGGACAGCGGACGTCGTGCAGGCCTGAGCTGTGGCCTGCCAAGTGATGTGGCACGGGGTCTCGTCGCTTCGAGCGGTGCTGCCCAGGCCGGCTCGAAAGGCGGCAATACGCACGGACCCTGTCGTCTGTTCAAGAGGGGTGATGAACAGGTTGTCACGGAAGACCGACGAGGCATCGTTGGTGATGCGGACAATCCGCAGCGCGTTGGTGTCGTACTCAATCCGTAGCGAGAAGGCACCAGGCGAATTGCTGTAGCTGCCGAGCCCAAGATCGAGGGTCACCGTCCATCCTGGAGCCATGGTCAGAACGCCGGGTTGTTGGTAGAACTCGACCCCCGCCTGCACGGCGGCAGACGCGGCCAGCGCGAGCAGAACTCCAAATCCCACACCCGCGAAGTGGCGGGAGTTGCCTGATGCTTTCATGTTGTTCGCCTCCTCCGCAGGTGACTCCACCCGCGGCTAAAAATGGATCGACATAATCAAGGGTGGCAGACTCATCGGCGAAGCACACAGCAGGGCGCTGACGACCGCCTGGGTCAGCACACCACCGAACACGAGCCCAACCATCAGCCCGAACCGCGGGCGAAATGCCTCGCATGCCGAGCCAAGCAGCGGACACAGCGCCACCACGGCCAGCCCCACGTTGAGCGTCGCGACCAGCACCGTGGCGAGTGCCAGCACAACACACCCCATGACGAAGTCGCCGGCTCGCGCGCGCCTTGCCCGCACGAGGGTCGCATCGCCCGCACTCTGACCCGTGGGATGGAATTCGATAACCCGTCGGCTCAGGTAGGCGGCCAAGCCGGAGAAGAAGACAGGCATGACAGCCATATAGGCCACATTGCTCGCCAGGATCAATCGGAACGGGCGGTGAATCCGCCCCACCCCGGCCAACGCAAGGGCTGGAAGGGTCGGCGAGAGGCTGAAGAGAAGCGACAGGCCCACGAACAGCGGATGCCAGAGTGGCACGAAGCGGCCGTCGAACGACTGCAGGAAGGGGCAGCGCACGGCGCCCCAAGCCGTCTGCGCCACCACCCAACTGAAGTGCCCGAAACACAGGGGCAGCGCAAGGCCCGCCGTCAGCACGAAGAGCAGGCAGAACGCCGGGACATACAGCGGCAAAACGCAGAGCCCCACGTCCAGCTTCTCCGTCCACGTCACGGCGGGGCTGCGCCACAACGGCCCGGCGGCCCGCCACAGGACCTGCAGGACGCCGAGCATGTAGCGCTGCTGCTGGCGCTGGAAGGCGGGCATCGAAGCCGGGAAATCTTCGCGGCACACGACCTCCGGCACATAGACTCCGCGCCGTCCCCCACACAAAAGCCGTAGCGAGAACGCCAGGTCCTCGCTGGCCACTTCGGGAAACCCGCCAGCGAGCTCCCAGGCGTCACGGCGGATGAGCACGCCGTGCCCCACGCAGGGGACGAACCCGTAACGGTTCTTGCCGGACAGCAGCACGGCCCAGAACGGCAGAATGGTCTGCCGCAGCATCTCCGCGAAAGCCCCGCGCTGGGCCGGGTTAGGTTCGTGCGCCGCCTGCGCAAACGCCCATCGGCCGCGCAACAGCCGTGGCACCAAAGCGCTCAGGAAATGGCCCGGCAAAAGCTCATCAGCGTCGAGCACGACGAAGAGGGGGAAGTCCCGCGCCGGGCCGCGCAGGGCGTGATTGAGGTTACCAGCCTTGAAGCCCTCTGGGCTCGGGCGACGGACCACGGTGACGCGCCGTGGGTGCATCCGCTGGAACTCGTCGACAGCCTCCCGTGACGTCGCGGCTCGACTGTCATCAAGGATAAATACGTGGCCGGAGGGATAATCCTGCGCCACCGCGGTGGCCGCCGCGGCAGCCTGGAAGTCATCACAAGTCGGGTACAGAATGGCGACGGAGGGCCTGTCGGCGACCACGGGAGCGGATGGCGGGGGGCAGGTCCGGCGGCGAGCGGCTGAGGCGAACAGAAAGAACATCGTCAGGCTGAGGTAGTAGGCGCCCAGCATCCAGAAGACGAGCAGCAAGACGGAGAAGGCCGCCAGCGCCAGGCCTTGCGCGACCGAATCGCATCCGAGTAACACGGTCCACAGACGCGGTCCGAGGAGCACCACGGTGACGCCGAAAAGACTCAGCGCGGTGAGGATGAGGGCTGGTGACTTGCAGGTCCGCTGCCCGCCCTCGGCGGAGACCGCGGCTTGTTGCGGGCTGTGTTGCGCCATGGTCATCGACCAGCCTCGCCCAGGGGCTGGTTCTGCCCGGCCGCGGCCGGCAGCGTCACGAACCGGATGTCGTCCGCGTAGATGGTGCCCGACTGTTCATCCCACTCGAAAACGAGTTGCAGGGATTGCAGACAACTCAGGTCAAGACCGCGCGCGGCAAAGCGCGCGAGCGGCACTTGGAACTCCTGCCAGGACCGCGTGACCGGCGGCAGGCTCTGGCTGCGGCAGGCCACACGCCCATTCGGATCGGCCAGGTAGAGGTTCGGATGCTCGCCGCCGCGTTCCCCTTTCATTCGCAGGGACAAGTGCGTGAACGGCCGCGCGTCAAAGCAGCGCAGATCGCAGTTCCATTGTGCGAAGGAGTAGGTACCGTCGCCCCCATATTCGCGCCCGATCGTGCCGCCGAACGAAATGCGCATAACGCGGTTGGACGAGGCGGGCGCCGCGGGGTCGGCGATCACGGCCGCCGAAAGGGCCGCCGCGCCGTTCTCCTGAAGCGTGTAGTGACCACCGAGCAGGTTCCACTCGGCTTCGAACGGCCAGTCGAAATCCGCAACACGAGCATACAGGGAGTTCGCGAAGCGAATGTCGTCGATCAGGACGCTGCCCTTCCCACTGTGATCCGCGGCGGTTGCGGAGACGAACAGCACGTCCGGCGGCGCCTGGAACGCGGACACATAGATGACGCTGACGGGCATCTGTACGTCGCGCCAGCCATCGTTGCCCGGCGCGCCGGCATACGGCGCGATGGGCATCTTGCCCTCCACGCCCGCCTTGTCGCGCATGCCGATCCGCACTGCGTCGAGCGGCGCGGCGCTCTTGACCCTGAAGTGCAAGGAACGATAGCCGATCAGTTCCTGGCCCTGCAGCGCGGTCCAGAACCCGGCATACGCACCGGGCGCGGTGACGTCGTAGTCAAAACGAACCGCGTTCCCGGCAGCTTTCGGCGCATTCGCAGGCGCGGGTTCCAGCGCCCAGGAAGACGCGTGCGAGCCTGGGTTACAGTAGGAACCGAACGCACCGCCGAGGTTGTTGACGACCGCATTCGTGCCGCAGATCTGCACGGGCAGCGCTGCGGAGCCGGCGAGCCGCGCCCCACCCCCCTCGATCCGCACGTTGTCCAGATAAAAGGTGACACCGGCAGAATTGCGCCCCATCTCCAGCTTGCGATACCCGCCGATACGCCAGTCTGCGAGTTTGATCTCATCGACCACCGTCTCGGCCGTGAGGCGCGCGAGGAGTCGGCGGAGGTCGATGCCGGCGGAATGCCACTGGTTGTCCGACACCACGTCGGCGATGCGCCCGAGATTGGCGATATTCACGTCGCGGTTGTGGTAGTCGGTCGGCGCGCCCGTAAAGCCCAGGCAATACCAGCGGCCATGCACCCGGACCAGCACGTCGATGGTGACATCGGGGCCGATGCGGTAGTCAAAACTGAACGTGGGATACTGCCGCACATCGAAGGGCGTGGCACACACGGTGCAGGAGAACGTGCCCGGGCAGGCGGGATTCACCAGTTTGAGGCAGTATGAGCCGTCAGGGGTGACGGCCTTGTCGCGCTCCAGTTTGGCTCCCACCCAGTGGTCCGTGGAACGGAACGTGCCCAGGTCCTGTTCGAACGTGCAGTTCACGAGCCGCCCCCCCTGCGGCGCAGCGGCTGGCGCCGCCGCTGCGGTGGCGGGCGGGGTCGCCGGTTCATCTGGAATTAAGAACAGCGCGAACAAGGCGTGCGGCCGCGGCAACTCACGCAGCACCGCCGTGAACGAACCTGAGGTGGGCTCCCAACGGGTGGGCACACGATCCCATTGATCCCGTTGCGCGTTCCAGGCGCACACGTGGACATATCCCGGGATGCGATCGCGCAGTTCATCCGACATTCCGCAAAACTCCAGTTTCACGTCTTTAGTGAACCGGTCACCAGGTTCGCGGATCCGGTAGGCTTGGCCCAGGGCTGTGGCACGCGGCGGGGGAGCCGGCACGGTCACACCGCAGGTGTCGGCCGGCAGAATCGAGTAGACTCGGAACGGAGCCATCAGCGCCTGCTCCGGGAAATGCAGTACCACTCGCCGATCCGGACTGGACACCGTGCCGGGCAGGCTCTGGGCAATGGCCCGTCCCACCTCGCACAGGACAGAGTCCTCAGCCGAGCGGCCGTTGCGGCCGAGAACGACCAGCCGCAACCGATAGAGTCCGTTGAAGTCCGTTTCATCCTCAGCGGGATGCCACGGGAGCTGCTCCCAATTCTTGAGACCCGTGTTCCAGGTGGTCAGATTGCCGTGCAGGTCGCGATCAGCCTGCATCATGTCAATCTCCGCGAGCCCCGCCACATTGGTCTGCGGAGCCTGTTCCGCCGAGCACAATACCGTCCAGTTTGTGGGTATTGCGCCTTGGCCGACGTCTACGCGGTACCCAGTGAACTCCGTGCCGCCGACCGAGCCGCAAATCGGGATGTCTCCGCGCAGAAGGCTGTCCGGCGGCGGCACCGTGAGGCGTGCCAGAAGCGTATGGTCGTCTTGGGATACCGCCGGCCGCGCCGGCGCGCTGTTAGCCGGTTGGATGAACGTCGGACAAAGTGCGCTAACCGGCGTCAGGTTCAACCCGCCGCCGACGGCCAGGAGGGACGCTTCGCCGGAACTTCCCGAGTTGGCACCGCCCACGCTGGACGCAACCCCGGCACCGACGAGTCCGCCAACTTCGGCGAACGTCATCTGGATCCCGACGCTGTACTCATTCTTGAAGTGAGTAGGATCCTCCTGATAGTGCTCGATGGCATTTCGGTCAATCGATGTTCCGCTGTGCGGGTATGATCCTGCCGTGGGAGGCGTGGTCATCTTGGTGTTGGTGGGCCCGCTACGGGACGCGTCTAGCATCCCATTGCCTGTCTGGCCATAGGGATCACGGCGTGTGACGGGATTGTTATAGACGTACGTGTAAAGGTTGGGTCCTGCGGCAAAGCCCAGAGGATCTGGCTGCAGGAAACGCCCCAGGTCCGAGTCGTACCAACGGTGCCGCATGAAGCAGAGTCCCAGTTGCGGATCGGTCCACGCCCCGGCATAGCCGAACGAATTGATACTTCCGGTTCCAGCGCCTGTGCCGTAGGGACCATAACGATAGGTCGAAAGCACCTGCCCGTTCCGGTTCAACAGCGCCGTCACATTGAGCAAGGCGTCCTGTTGATAATAATACGTCGTGCTTCCCCGCTGCATGCAGACCGCCTCATCCAGATCGCGCCCCCAGGTGTAGTGGGCCAGCGTCGCGTGCGCGGTGTCCTCCTCGATGGCCAGTGCATCATCGTCCCAGAGGTAGCGGACCGTCCCGCTCCCGTCTGTGCGGGTACACAACTGCCCCAGTGCATCATAGGCAAACGTCACGAGATTCGAGGGTGAGGTCCGCGCCCAGATCAGGCGGTTGTCGCCATCGTAGCCGTAGGATGCCGTCCGCGCTCCGTCCGTGCGGTTCGTGAGATTGCCGTTCGCGTCGTAGGCGAACGCGGCGGACCCGGCGCTGACATACTGGTTCATGGCATTGACGACGTACGGAAGCGCCACGGCCCCGTTGCTCACCACCGTGCGATTCCCGACGCTGTCATAGACGTAAGCGACTCTGTTGCCGGTTGGGTCCACATAACCGGTCAAAGCGTTGTTGCGGTCGTAGCCGAACGTTTCACCGCCTGCAGGTGAGGACCGACCCACGCAATTATTGGCGCCGTCATACACGTAGTTCCAGGTTGAGGTCGTGCCGGGACTGCTGTGCACGAGGCCGGTCACGCGGTATGCGTCGTCATGCTGAAAGTCGGTGACTGCGCCGTTCGCCAGGGTCCGCGTGCGCAGCAGGCCACCCCGGTCGTAGTCGTACCGGACAACAACTCCGTCGGTCGAGTTCGAGATGGACACCAGGCGCCCCGCCGCGTCGTAGTTGTACCGGGTGACGACCCCGTCGGGATTCGTCATGGTCCGCCGGCGCGAGCGGGCATCGTATTCGTATTGAAATGCCCGGCCGCCAGGATAAGCCACTTGGGTGAGTCGTGAGAGGGCGTCGTAGGCCAGGCTGATGACGCCGACGCTGTTGGAGGCCGCCACGAGTAGGCCCCGGTCGTCATAGGCGTATGAGGCCGTTTGCCCATCGGGGTACTCCCGGCGTAGCAACAGGCCCCGATCATCGTAAACGTACGTCATGCTCTGGCCGTTGCGCATTCCGCGCACGACGGTTTTCTGCCCGCCCGCGACGGCATAGTGGAGCGCTTCCGGCAAGCCGTCCGCGTACACCGTGTTGGTCAAGTCGCCTGACACCTCGTTATGTTGAAACCGGGTCTCGTGTCCCTCCGGGTCCCGGAAGGAAGCCATCGAGCCCAGTGACGCCGCGTAGGTCACGGTAGTGGTCCTGCCCAAGGCATCCACAATGCTTGCGGGTTGACCCTGGGCATCCGGCACGAAAACCCAGGAATTGCCGGCTCCGGTGTCGAGCGCGGTAATCCGCATCTGGTCGTCATATGACGCTTGAACCGAGTTGCCTGAGCCATCGGTCATCAAAATGGGGCGCCCGGCTTCGTTACTCCTCAGCCTCAGGGTCCGCCCCGAGGCGTCCTCCGCGATCAGATCGCCGGCAGAAATATCGTAGGCCAACGTAAGCCGGTTGGTTTCGCCGGAGGGTGACGCGCTTTGAAGCCGGGAGCCGGCGTCATAGGCGAACTCCTGCGTGGAGCCGTCAGCCGCTGTGATGTTCGTCAAGCAGTGATCCGCGCTGTAGGCATACCGCGTCAGATTGCCGGCCGCATCAAGGACCCCTGTGAGGTGCCGGGCGTCATCATAAGCGTAGGACACGGATCGGCCCGTCGTATCTACGGCGTTGGTGATTCGGTTGGCGTCATCCCAGTGGAAATGGATTCCGCGGCCGGCAGAGTCCGTCACCGTTTTCATCCGATTCCACTTGTCGTAGGTGATCGTCAGTTGGCATCCATCCCGGTTCGCGATCGACTCCAGGCGTCCGTCCGTACTGAACGTCCAGGCGATGCCCTGTGACTTGATCAGATGGAAGGTGCCGTCGGCATCTCGGGTCAGGCGGTCGTCATTGCCCGCTGCAGGGATGTAGGTCCCGCCGGCAGCCGGAAAGTAGTAATGGCTGCGGGCCGTGGGATCGAAAAGAAAAACGGAGCCGTCCGGGTCCTGCTGAATACTGTACGAATACGGATGCGTCCACCCCCGCCCAAGACCGGTCTCGGGCACCTCGGAAAACGAGTCGTAAAAAAAGGCGTGCTCCCACCGCAACTCCAAATCCTGGTAGGGCAGCGATAGATCCGTCTCAGCCGCGAGCTTTCGAAGCTGCGAGACGGGGCGCACCAACGTGATCGATTTGGCGACCGTTTCGATCGGCCCCATTCCACGCTGTACCGCCGCCTCCACAGTGTAGTTGCCGGGGGTCAGGCCAACCGTTGGCCAATGCCAGTAGAGCCAGCGCCGATCCGCCGAGAATGACAACGACTTCCATTGCGAGTCGTAGCCGCCAGCCGACGTCAACCGGACCAAGCCGGCCGTGATGTTCGTCGGGAAGAAAAAATCCCTTACCTCGACGGTCAGGATGGCGCCGACGGGAATGTCGAAGTTTCCCATGCGGCAGAAGCGCGGATAGGCCACAACTTGGAGGGATTCGCCCGCCACGTGCTTCGCTATCGCAAACGCGTCGTGCAGCGTGATCTCGCCATCTTGCGTGGCGTCGGCGTCCGCAGGGTTGGGGAGCGCAGGCAGTTGCCCCACAAGGTACCGCGTGACCGTTCGTGCGTCATCCTGGTCTACAACGCCGTTGCCGTCGGCGTCCCCCGGAATCGCCTGGGCCGAAACACAGGGCATCGCGATCAGCATGAGGGCCGCCAGATACCGTTTCACATCCATCTCTCCCACCGGGTAGGGTCCCCGTTTGCCGAACTGACTCCGTCGACCGCTACCACGGCTGCTCCGCCAGCCAGGCAAGGAATACAGACTGCTCATAGTGCGGATCACCGACGATGTCGAAGAGCAGCTTGCGGTAGGCCGGGTTGGTGACCGGATTCTGGTCCGTCACGGAAACTCCGAACGTCGCCGCGACGTCTTCATTGCGGCCACCCAGCGCGGTATGCAACGCGGCGGCCTGCGGCAAGACTGCGAGAAATCTCCCGGCCTCGTACTGCGGGTCGCCCACGATGTCAAAGAGCAACTGTCGGCAGGCCGGATTGACGGCGGGGTCCTGATTCGCCGCCGGGACACCGTACAGAATCACGACGTCCTGGTTGGTCTCTCCGAGTGCCTTGTGCAACGCGGCGGCCAGCGGCAGGACCGCGAGGAACCGTCCGGCCTCGTACTGCGGGTCGCCCACGATGTCACAAAGCATCTTCCGGTAAACCGCGTTGGTGGCGGGATTCTGGGCCGCCACGGGAATCCCGAACACAGTCACCAGGTTCTGGTTGGTTCCGCCGAGCGCACCGTGAAGAGCGGCGGCGGACCGCACGACGGACAGGAACTGGTCTTTGCTGTAACCCGGCGCCTCCGAGGTATTGTAGAGAAATGCTCTATAGGCGCCATTGACCGTTGGATTCTGGTCTGCCGCCGCAATGCCGTACAGCAGAGCGAACTCGGCCCGTAACGGCGCAAGCCCTGCATGAAGGAGAGACGCCCCGGGGAGACCTGCGATGAACGCAGTCTGCGAATACGGACTCGCGGCAACGATATCGCCAATGAGACACCGGTACTGCGGGTTGGTCGAGGTGCTCTGAGTTCCCGGGGCTATGGCGAACAGGTCCGCGAAGACCTGACGAAGTCCGCCGGCTTCCAATGCCCGGTCGAGTCCCAAGGCGTTGCCCAGGAACGCGCTCAGGCTTGCCTCGGTATATGAGGGACTCACCACTAGGCCGAACATGAGGTTGGCGGCTGCACCAATTTCCTGCTGACTGTATCCGACCTGGACGGGGTTCAACGTCGGCGGAATTCGTACGCCGGAAAACGTTTCCAGATCGCCCCTGTGCCCTCGCACAATGGCAAGTACGAGCGCTGCGTCGCCGTTCGCCCCCAGGTACGTGCTCTGCACCCCTTGCACGGATCCATACCTGGGATTGTCCAGAAGCATGACGGCGAGATCCATCAGAGTCTGCACCCTGGAAGGCGAGGGCCAGCTGATTACATCGAATAATTGCATGAAGCGGTCGTCCCCCGTGAGGGCATTCACCACACCCCACATCTCCCCGCCGGAGTGCGTGCTGGTTAGGCTTGCCCCACTGCCGAAGTTCCGACCGTAGTCGTCACTGGCCCCCTGAGGAAGGCTGCCGGGGTTGACTTCGACATGGTAGAAAAACGGCCCGGTGCCGAAGGCAGTTTGATCCGTGAAGACATTCATGGGTGGCATCCCCTGAACGGCGGTTGCCACCACGGTCGTGGAGCCCGACAACGAGCCCGTCGTTCGTACGATGTCGTAACATCGGTTGGTCACGCCGGACCAGCCCACGACCACCTCTCGGGACGGCAGAACAGAGAGGAACCGCATCGCGAGGCAAGAGGCACGATTCGTCGGATCGGTTCCTGCCAGATACTCCAAACGATCCGGAACACCATCACCGTCCCAGTCGGAATCTTCCGTCATGGTACTGAGATTGCCGACATGCTGCTGCTCCCACGCATCGGGAATTCCATCGCTGTCTGAATCTGCGGTTGCGGAAGCATTGTCGAAAGCGCGCAGGATCCCCACCCACCCATCGTCGGCGACAGCGACGTCGTTCAGGTGCAGTCCCATGAAGAGAGCCCAGGCGCTCAAGCCGATTGCGTACCGGGCAAGCGGCAGAATCGTCGCGATGAAAATACGGCGCCCCCCCCGCCATGCACACGTCTTGCCTAACCGAAATACCATGGACATGCCTCTGCCTGTCGCGCTTCGCTTCAGCACCGTGAGATGACGCCGTGACCGTCAGTATCGCCGGGATCAGCGCTCGCCACATCCCTTGGCACGGCTAACAAGATAGTGTGTGGCAGTCTAGGCCTGCCCACCACTTTCTGCAATTACTTAGTTTCTCATTTCTTTGCTTGCTTTGGGGATGGTACGGGCCCAGGCAAGCATCACACCAAGCCCTCACGTCCTCTTGAACCCGTACGACTGTTCCTCAGGGCTCTACGGTGCCGGCACCTCAATCCTGTAGAAGCGGCCCGTCCGCATGCCGCCGTTGGTGTCAGTCCACCGCATGATCGTCTGGCCGTTGGTTGCTTCCCAGGGGCCATTGATCAGAGGCCAGAGTCCGGCAGGTAGCGCATCCGTCGCCAGTACCCGGTACCGGCGCCCGGATGACACCGGCCAGGACAGAGTCAGACCATTCGTCGCGGAGACTTCCGTGAATCTCAGCACGCTGGCCTTGTTCGTGGGATCGGTGCCACACAGGTACTCGTGACGGTTGTCGATGCCGTCGCCATCAGCGTCATTCGTCAACACCAGCGTCTTGCCCGGGAAGTACTGCTGTTCCCACGCATCCGCCACGCCGTTCCCATTCGCGTCCAGCGGCGTCAGCCAGAGCGTCCCCAGGTTCGTCACGGTACCCGGTGACGACCCGACAATCGCCCGGTGTGCTATCGCATTCGAATAGCCGTTGCACAGAACGGTCAGATCCCAGTCCACGGCCGGCAGCCACACGTTTGTCGGCCAGGCCCCGTCGGCTCCGCTCACCCACGCCGACCCGTAGTTCGTTGTCGGCCACGCCCGGTAGTAGAGCCCGGAGATGTACCCGCTCAACGCCCGGAACTCCAAGCCAGCCCCACTCAGCCAAGATCCTGTCCAGGCGTCCCGAACCGTGCCCTGCGCCTTAACTACCGGCACGAATTGGAACACCGCGCTGCCCCACCCATTCTCTCCGATCACAACGTTCTTGGGATTCCCGTAGTAAGAGGCCGGATTCCCCACTTGTCCCGGAGCCGTAGGACTCTCCTCCGGCACATATCCGGGCGGCGGCGGCACGGAAACCGTATAGGTTCCCGACGGCAAGCTGGGATAAGTCACGCTCGTGCCCCCATTCAAGGCCATCGATGCCTGACCTGACACTAAGACCGTCGCTCCCACTGGCGAATGGCTGGTATTTAGTTTGTCTACCACCACCGCCAACAATAACCCCCCCCCGGTTCTACTATTAATCCTCACTTCGTAGTCGCTATCCGGACCCCATGCGTCCGGACTATTCGTGCTCGCGCTCGCCCGAATATAGTAGAAGCCTTCAGGAAGCTCAGGCCACGTCGCAAAGTCGAGACTCACAGTCTCCGTCACCCCCGCTCCCGTCAAGAAGTCATCTGCCCAGAAATCAAGGTTCGAGATCGTCCCATCCGGCTCTTCGTAGTAGACGTCCAACCTCAGATCCACGTTCGACCCGATCTGAGTTGCGTCTATCTCATAGAAGTTGTGCGCCTGTCCCTTGGCCGCATAGAACCGGATCCAATCCTCGTCACCCGGCACGTGGAAGTTGTGCAACTGAACGTCCCCAAGTTCCATCTGGCTGGCCGTGCTGCTGGTGTCGTCCGGTTCATAGGCATCCTCCTCTACCACCGTGGTCTGCACGGGACTGCAGATCTCGCCCACGTTATCCTCGGCCAGGAACGTCAACACGTACGTACCGCATTTGCTGAAGTCCGCCCACAGGGCCTCATAGCGCTCGGTGCTGGCGTTCCACACCAGACTCGTCTGCGGTAGATCGCCGACCCCTCCATAGTCCGGCGGCGTGATCACACACCACACGTTGGAAATCCCGGCAGAATCGGTGACCGCCCCGGCCCACAGCGTCAAGGCATTCGTGCCAGCCAGCGTGGTGGGGGGCATGACCGTGGCCATGAGTGGCGCGTCCGCGCCCGTCATGAATGCCGTGCCCAGATGCCGGCTGCAGGCGACCTTGCCGTCCATCCGGCTGTTGTAGGCGCCATCGCCATCGTCGTCGAGGAGCGGACTCTGACGAAGCGTACCCGAGGCGCCCTGGATGTACTTGCGGGCGGCCAGGAATGCGTCGCCTATGCTTTGTCCGTTGAAGACGTTGACCAGAAAGAATTGCGAAAAACTGATCAAGCCGTTGTCAGCCCAGCATGAGGTTTGACCCGCTTGTGCGCTGGCCACACAGATGCGATCTTGTCCTGGAGACTGGCGAAGTACCGGCAGGAAAGCCCCCGAACCCGGCGCTTCGAGAATGACGCAAGCCTGGGCATTGCTCTGCTGGTAAACATCAAGCCACGCATCGAGATCGGATGGTGCGAGCGTGTCGGTCTGATTCAACCGGATCAGGTTGTTGGACCCGTCAGCGATCACGTACACGGTCAGCCTGTCCGAGCCTGCGGCCCAGTTGGTAATGGCCGCCGCAAGGTTGGCCAAGTCGGGCGAGCCGGTGATATCGTTGGTACCATCCCTGTCCACGTCCTGAGCAGGGCCGCTGCTAAGGTATTGCAAGCGATCCGGACGGAACCAGCGTCCCCGCATAGTGGTATAGGCGTCGTTGGCCATGTTATGGATTTGGGGCCAGTGCACATCGTTAGTTTCGCCGCCCGCCACAATGATGACGCGTTCGTCAAAACCGCTCTGAATGACGTAACTCTGATGCGGCAGGGAGACACTGCCCCAAATATCCTGGGCATAGTAAACGACCTTGTACGTGCCCTGCTCGCTAAAGCCTTCGTAGAGGTTCTGGTACCGGCCGGACGTGTTCGTATAGACTAGATCGAGTTCGGGGATGTCGCTGACCGGGATCGCCGGATTCGTGGGATTGTGACTGGGCGGGATGATGGAACACCAGACCTTGTCAATGGCGTAGCCGGAGACCACGTCGTCGGCCCAGAGGTAGGCCGTTGTGCCGGAATCAATGAGTTGATTGCCGCAGACCAGACCGATCTGCGGGATGTCCTTGCCGGCCACAAACGTGGCGCCCAGGTAACTGTCCTCGGCCGAATGGCCTCCGCCGTTATCGCAGTATTCGGCGTTCTGGTAGGTGGACATGGCGCCTTGGGCCGTCTGGTAGGTCTGGGCCAGATCCTGTCCCATCATGACGCCGGAGAAGAACGCGTCGGAGAAGCTGACGAGTCCCCCGGCCACGAAGTAGGCCGGCTCATTGGTGCCCGCAGCGGCGATGACGATGCGTTTGGCCGTACCGGTGTACGACAGTTCGTCAAGAATGCTACCCGCGTAACAGCAGTCGATGACGATCGTGACATCCCTATTGTAAGTGTTCTGGAAATCATTCAACCAGGCATTGAGTGTCGAAGCGTAGAGCTTTTCGTTCTCATTAAGGCGGAAGTAGCCGTTGCCGGCGGAATCCGCGCCGTGATCGACAAGATAGACAAACAACCGCGCGGAGTTGTTGATCCAGTTCGTAAACGTGTCCGCCGCATCGGCAAGTGAAGAGAGGCCATCGATGTCGTCGAGCTTCCCGTTCAAATCGACATCGCGGTTGGTCACTGGACTCAGGTACTGGATATTCTCCTTTGAGAACCCACGATAAAGCAGCACGTTGTAAGCATTGCCGGCCAGATAGTCGGTGGTTGGCCACAGGCTGTCGGTCGGGCCGAGGCGGCCGGCCAAAATCACGGCCTTGCCGGCGGCGGCGACATCCGACGGACTGATCACGTTCATATAGGAACGGCCGAACATGGAATCGCCATCCCACGCTTCAAGGATATCGACGCAGGAATTCGAGCCGCCTGCCCGGTATACGGCGGAGGTGCTGGAAAGGGGCATCAGCGTGCCGCCGCTAGGGCTCTCGATCATGAACCAGCGGATGGCGTTCGTGGAGCCCGAGGCCGTGAGTGTCAGGGAATCACAGGCCTGGACGGTCTTGCGCGCCGGCGAAACACAAAGCGCCGGACTGAGCACGACTTCTCCGTTCGGGACCGCCGTCGCACGGCCCATATTTGCCGTGACCAGTTCCAGATCCCCAGCGCAGAGACTGGCAGGCGGCCACGCGCATGCGACCGTCATCAGTAGGCCTAAGACCAATGCCCTTCGGTAATTCCCATGTGCGGGAGGCTACTCTAGGGCGTCGCTCTTGAGTAGCTCCATATTCAGTGCAGTCATTTCCTCGACCGTAGCGAGTAGCTCCCTGTAATTCTCCGACATGCGGCGTGCCAGTGGTT
>CAITUY010000240.1 GCA_903895695.1 uncultured bacterium | reverse complement strand
TAGATGCTGTGGAACTCGTTGGCCTCGGTCTCGGCCGTACCGGTCATGCCCGCCAGCTTCTTGTACATGCGGAAGTAGTTCTGGATCGTGATCGTGGCCAGGGTCTGCGTCTCGCGCTCGATCTTGACCCCTTCCTTGGCTTCCACAGCCTGGTGCAGCCCGTCGCTCCAGCGCCGCCCCGGCAGGATGCGGCCGGTATATTCGTCGACGATGAGCACCTGGTTATCCTGCACGACGTACTGCACGTCCTTCTCATAGAGGCAGTAAGCCCGGATCAACTGGTCGACGTTATGGATTCGTTCGCTGCGCAGGCTGAACTTCTCCTGGACGTCCTGGCGGCGCTTGGCGCGTTCCTGCTCGTTGAGCGAGGTGTCGCCATCGATGTCGGACATGGCCGAGATGAGATCGGGCAGCACGTAGGCCTCGGGATCGGCGGGGCTCATCTCCTCGCAGCCCGGTTCGGTGAGGGTCGCGTCGTGACCCTTCTCGTCGATCGTGAAGAACAGCTCCTCGCGCAAGGCCCGTGCCTCTTCCTTGTGCATATCAGTGAGCATCATGTTCTCCACCTTCTCGAGGAGCTTCCGGTGAGCGGGCTCCTCCATAAGGTGCATCATCTGCTTGTGCTTGGGCATGCCATGGTGCACCTGGTACAGGCGCGGCATGGCATCCTCAGGCTTGCCCTCCTCGATGGCCTTGCGGGCCTCGGCGACCAGTCGGTTGCAGAGTTCCGACTGGCGGCGGACGAGCCGTTCGACGCGCGGCTTTAATTCATTGTACTGATGCGTGGAGACGGGCGCCGGGCCGGAAATAATGAGCGGCGTCCGGGCTTCATCGATCAGGATGCTGTCGATTTCATCGATAATCGCGTAGTAGTAGCCACGCTGCACAAGCTCTTCCGGCCGCCAGGCCATGCCGTTGTCGCGCAGGTAGTCGAACCCGAACTCGCTGTTGGTGCCGTACGTGATGTCCTTGGCGTATTCCGCGCGCCGCTGCGCCGGATCCATCGTGTTCTGGATGCATCCCACCGTCAGGCCCAAGTACTCCAGGACCTGCCCCATCCATTGCGAGTCGCGGCGGGCCAGGTAGTCGTTGACGGTGACCAGATGCACGCCATGGCCGGTCAGCGCGTTCAGGTAAAGTGGCATGGTCGCGACCAGCGTCTTGCCCTCGCCGGTCGCCATTTCCGCGATTTTGCCCTGATGGAGCGCGATGCCGCCCATGATCTGCGTGTCAAACGGCACCATCTCCCACACGACTTCGTGGCCGCAAAGCTGGAACCGGGTGCCGCACAACCGGCGGCAGGAATTCTTCACGACGGCGAACGCCTCGCACAACAGGTCGTCAAGCGTGGCCCCCTTGGCCAGCCGGTCCCGAAATTCGACCGTCCTGGCGCGCAGCTGCTCCTCGGTCAGCGCCTGGTATTGCTGTTCCAGTTCATTGACGCGCGCCACCATCGGCCGCATCGCGCGGACGTCACGTTGATTCTTGGTCCCGACAATCTTCTGTATCAACCACTGCATAGCAGGCCCGATCCCTCTAAGTCATCAGTCGTCCAGCGCCACGGTGTCCACAAGCGGCGCACTGTAGTTCATCGGCGCAACGATTGCCAGCCCGAACCGCAGTATGCTACCCTTCATCCGAACGCGCGCTGCTGGGACCGAGCGCCGGCCTGACACACGGGCCGGCCCCGTGGCGACCGCCGGATGACAATGTTATGACCACTAGTTCCACGGAGACAGTGCTGGCGAATGCGACCGGATTGACGGCCGTCGAGACGGCACCGGCGCCGACCGCCCCCGATCCGGACCTGCGCCGCCTGGTCGAGAACTACCATGAACTCATCCGTGAGCGCGGCGTACGCTACCCGGTGCCCTACCAGTTCTCCCGCGAACTGGGCAAGGGACGCCAAGGCATCGTCTACCTCGCCCTGCGGCATGGCGCGCGCGGTTGCCTGACCCGCCATGCCGTCAAACTCCATGACCCGGGCATCTACTCGAGCGCTGAAAAATACTGGATCGACATGGGCCGGCTGGCCAGCCAGGTCTCCAAACTCCAGCCCGTCCATAGCGACAACCTGGTGATGCGCGAGACGTACGACGAGACCAACGGCATCGGTTATCTCCAGATGGCCGTTATCGATGGCATCGATTTGCAGTTCTTGCTGGGCGGCACGCATCTGGCCATTGCCCGCAGTCAGTCGACCGACGAAGAGTGGGCCCATTTCATGGCCACCCTGTTCCGGCTCGAGGACGGCCGGTTCATGCTGCAACCCGGCGTGGCGCTCTATATCCTGCGCCGCGTCCTCATGGGCCTGATGGTCCTGCATGAGTCCGGCTTTCTGCATGCCGACATCAAGCCCTCGAACATCATGATTGACCGCATGGGGTCGGTGAAGCTGGTCGACTTCGGCCGCGCCGTCGAGGTCGGCGAACCCATCAGCATCCTGCTCGGCAGCCCGCTCTACATGGCGCCCGAAACGCACCGCCTCGAACCCAGCCTGGTGCAGTCGGACCTTTTCAGCACCGGGCTGGTCGGACTGGAAATGCTGCGCGGCGAAACCATGCGCGACTGCGTGGACATGACCGACGCCGAACTGCTGGAGTTCAAGCTGACGCTCGTCGAGCGGGTCGAGGACATGCTTCCGGAACACATCCGTCGCAGCAAACGCCTGGTGAAGGTGCTCAAGCGTTTCCTGCATCCCCAGCCCGGGAACCGCTACCCGAGCGCCCGGGACGCCGAGGAGAGCTACTACCGGCTGCGCGGCATCTACCGCGAAATGGGGCTGGACGCCGATGCCGAGTACGACCGCGAGTTGCTGCGTTACCTGGAGAAGATCACCGATCCCGCCACCGGCCACCTGAACCCACGGCTGGAGTAGCGGGACTCAGGCCGCCGTAAAGTAGACCGCCCCGCCCCGCTGCTCAGCCTTGAGACGAGCGTCGGCGACGAGTTGAGCCAGGAGGCTGATCACGGCCTGCAACTCCATCCCTAACGCCGCGGCCATCTCCTCTGCAGTGGCCGGGTGCCGGCCCGCCATTGCGCACAGCCGTTCTGTCAGGTCACCCACGACATGGCCGCCCGAGGCGCCGTCGGCCGGACGGCCCGAAGCGGCCACTTCGGCGACCGGCGTAAAGAGCGCGGCCAGTTCGGCCAGCCGCGCATGCGAGACCGCCTGCACGGTGACATCCGCTGAGGGCCGCACCGCCGTATTCAGGTGGATGTGATCCGGCCCGATGGCGCGGGCCAGGTCGGCAATCTGCCGGACCTGCGCGTCCTGATCGTTGCGCCCCGGCACGATGAACACTTCGAGCCAATAGTCGCCGCCGAAGGCCTTGCGCATGGCAACCAGCCCCTCGAAGAAATCGGCAAAAACAAGAGAGGCATGGGGATGATGCACGGCACGAAACGATTCATCGTCCCACGCGCTGAGCGTCCCTTTGACGACATCAGCCTGGGCCGCGGCCGCGCGCACTTCGGGCAACGAGAACAACGACCCGTTGCTGAGCAGCACACGCTTGAGGCTGGACCGTCGGGCCACGCCCTTCAGGACATCGCCGAAACGGCTGTGCAGCGTCGGTTCGCCCGACCCCGCCAGGGTGATGCAGTCGGCCCTCCCGTCCGCGGCTTGCCAGCGGTCAAACTCGGCCAGCACCTCGGCGACGGGCACGTACTCGCGCCGCTCCAGGGTTTTGGACGTGGTCGCGCCGACCTGGCAGTAGGGACAATCGAACGAGCAGACCTTGGGCGGGACCAGGTCCAGGCCAAGAGAAAGGCCCAGCCGCCGTGAGCGGACTGGGCCAAACAGGTGTCGATAGGGTCCGGACATCACTGGGGCGAAATCGCCTCGACGGGGCATTCGCCCGCGCAGAGGCCGCAATCCACACACTTATCGGCGTCGATCACGCACTTCTTGTCGCCTTCCGCGATCGCTTCCTGCGGGCACACCGGCGCGCAGCTACCACACTTCGTGCACTTGTCCGAGATAACGTAAGCCATGGTCCTGTCTCCTTCTATTGGTCAAAAAGCGGATCAACTATGCCAGATTCGCCGCCGTTTGTCAATCGCGGCGCGGCCTCGCGGTTCGCTCCGCTTCACTCCACTGCCTTCCGCGCCACGGCGTGTGGCAGCGGCGGATAGATCCACTCAGCCACTTCGATTTGATGCGGGCCGTCGGTTACCCCGAACGCCAGGTTGAACTGCGGGGTAGGCTGGCTCTTGTCCGGCGTGGAATCGTCCGCGAAACCGGCGTAGTAGCGCAGGCCATCCATCTGGTACATGGGGCGCAGGATGCCCGATGGGCGCGTTACGACCAGTGTCCGCGTGTCGCCGTCCACCACGCCGCGGATCGCATCCGGCGTTAGGACCAGGTCGAACGGTCCGACCCCGCGCACGCCGAGCGTGCCGGCGGTGATCTGAGCGTACTCGCGCGTGGGCACGACAATGTGGACGGCATTGGAGGCGATACTGACGAGCGCATGCGCTGCCTCGATGGCCGCACCGCCCTCGCTCCACTGTACCGGCGTCGCGTTATCCACGAGCAGCTCCGTGACGCCGTCCGCCGTCGCCTTCGCAACGCCAGGCGCCACGGACCGATGCTCCTTCAGCGTCGGTTCGATTCTGACCGCGGATCGGGGGGCGTCGAGCTTTTCGGTCTGCGGCTTGAGCTTCACCAGCGGAATCGTCTTTTCGAACGGCACGGGGCTCTCGATGATATGCCCCTTGTAGCCGACGCGGCCCGCGCCGCCGTTGAGAACAAGAGTAACGGATTCCTTGCCCACTCGCACGGCGCCGGCGCAGCCGGAGAATACGACGTCCTCACCCGCGAACGTAAAATTGCTGGGCGATACAAAGGCGTAGTCCGTGCTTTCGGTCGTCACGATCTTCATCACGCCCGGGGCCAAATACTTCGTCGTCGGCAGCGCTTCCCGTTCCCCGCGCGGATAGAGCAGCCAGAAGCTCTCGGCGCCCGGTGCGTTGGCAAAACGCAGCAGCACGCGCTTTTCGAGAATCCCGGGGTTCTGCCACATCTTCAGCGGCATCTTCACCGGCGAGCCATCCTTGAGCATCCAGTTCGGGGACGCGTTGGTCTTGTCGGCATTGAGCCGCCAGAAAGCATCGCCCCATTGGCACGTCACGTTGATGTCGTCTTCGGCCATCTCCAGCTTCGGCATCGCCTGCGGCTGGAAGACTAGGTCGAGCTTGGTCGGCCATTCGGTGTTGACCGCGACGTGGTTGCCGTCCTGCCGGATGTCGGTCTTGCGGCCGAGCAAGTCCAGGCTGAGCCAACTCGGAAGTTTGCCGGCGCCCACCATTGTGTCGCGGAAGACGAAGTAGTTGGGACTTCTTGCCGTTGCACCTTTCAGGAAAAGGATTTGCCGGTTCCAGTGAAAGCCGCCGCCTTGCGGCGCGGCGCCATCGATCAGCTTGCGCGGATCGCCGAAGCCGGACGCCATGCCGGGCGCGATATACCAGTCGGGGTAGCCGGCCGAGGCCCAGGCGTAGTCCACGCTGTCGCCAAAGTGATGGTCGAGGATGTTGCTGTCGGGCCAGGCATAGGGGAATTCGTTTTCCGGGTGACCGAAGCGAATGGCGTTGTACACATCGAACGCCTTGTTGGTCGGCCAGTAGTATTGGTATGGCTGCGACGGCACCAGCACGGCGCCTTTGCTGTTCAACAGGAAATGCCCCTGATCCACGTACCAGTGGCTCCAATTGTTGCCGCTGCGGAAATACATATAGGTCTCGTCCGGCCCCTGATGGGCGCGGAACACGACACCGACTCCGGGATAGATCCGACTGGTGAGCTTTGGTTCTACCGGCTTCACCCAGGGACGGTCCATGGTTTCCAACGCAACGCCAACGTTGATGTCTTCGCTGCGTCCCTGCGCTTCGAACGCCCAGGCCAGCTCAGAAGCAAGGGCCGGATCGGTCTTCTCCGCCACGCCGACCCATTCAATCCAGCGCGGGTTGTAGCCCAGCATGCTGTTGGCGCCGCCCGGGATCAGGCGCGAGCCATAGCGGCTGTCCACCGGCGTGAGCAGGTTGACGAAATAGTCCATGCCGGGCGCGAGGTAGTGTTGGTACAGATCACCCGCGCAGGGCGATTTCCCGGCCGCGTGCCCCATATAGCCGCGGGGGAAGGCGTAGAACAGGTGCAGGCCGTAGGCTGAGCCGAACTCGAACGGCCCGCCGCCCGGCGCAACCGTCTCGCCGATTTTGTAAAGCGTGAAATCGGACATGTACTGCTTCCACGTTTCGTGCATCGGGTGGTCGGGCAGCAGCGCCATGAAGTTCGCGAAGCTCATCTGCCGGCTGCAGGACATGTTCGGATTGCCGGTGTGGTCGCCCGTGCCGGCGGACATCAGGTCGGGATCGGTCCACATGTAGGCGACAAGGGCCAGCCGGGCGCGAATTTCCGCGCGGGCGGCGGCCGGCAGGTCGGGCCAGCCGAGCAGGTCGTCCGCCTCCGTCTCGTACCACCCCCACAGGTCGTGGTGGCCGATCGCGGGCGACGTATCCAGGTAGCCACGTGTCTGGTTCAGCATCCATCGCTGAAATTCCTCCAGTTCATGCTGAGCCACCTTGGGGTCGCCGGTGAATCCCCAGCGTGACTTCACCTGGTGCGCCAGCGACTGGGTATAACCGGCAATGGGTTGGTTCGTAAGCATCGCTTTGTACTGTTCCTGCTCTGTGGGCGTCAGGAACACCCGCGGATACTTCACGCCCGTGTCGGGCCACTCCAGGATGAAGTCTTTGTACTGATCCAGCCCGAACGTGCCGTACTCGTTGCGCATGCGCCAGAAAAGCGGCGGCGTGTTAGTGCTCCACGGAACGGAATAGCCGCCCGGCGTGGCCGCCTGGGCGCGCCAGGCCGGCGCAACGGACGCCAGGACCAGCCCCCACACGCGCCGCCCGGCTGTGCGCGGCAGGTTCGGATCGTGCTGGGCAATGGAGAACGGCGAGGTGAACGAGGCGCCATCCTCGTGCCAGTTGGCCAGGCGCGCGCTCATAGGCAACCGGATCCTCATCGCCCTGCCGTCGGTACGGAACTCGCAGGCGTTCATCATGCGCCACTGCCCCTTGTGCAGCGGCATGAAACACACGCGGGTGAACTCCTCCGGCTTGGCCTGCCGCTCCGCGGCCGCCCACAACCCGACGTAATACGCCCCCTGCCCCACCCAGCAGTAGCCGGGCACGATGGCCAGATCGGGCAGATCGGCGCCCAGCACCTGCCCGGCGGAACCCTTGGTTCCCGGCACCGGCCGCTTCTTGATCAGGTCGGCGATCGACAGTGCGGCGCGCCCTTCGCGCACAGCCTCAACCATGTCCGGGTTCCAGCCCTTGCCCAGGTCCAGTTCCCAGTAGTCGCGCCCGTTCAGTTCCTTCAGGTCGTACTCCTCCGTCACCTGTGCGAGGGGCACGCCGTCGGCAACGCGGATGTCGGCGTGGTAATATCCGCCATTGGCAAACTCTAACTCGTAGCGGATGGCGGCGAACACCGGGCCAGCAGCGATTTGCCTTACGCGCGCCGCCTTCACCGGGCGCGTGCAGAGGATGCGGCTTTCGCCCAGCCACGGCCCGCTGCCGTTGCGGAAGGCCAGCACGGGGGCCGGCAAGGTGTTCGCGGCTACGGGCGGGTCGTAGGTCTTCTCGAACGGCACAGGCACGCGCAGGCCCAGCACCGCGGTAGTCAGTTCCAGGTCCTTTCCGGCTGGCGCGACCTTGAGTGTGGAAACGCCCTGGCCGCCCTGGCCGTCGTCGCGCAGCCGATAGGTTATGCTGTTGGACGGTGGCAACTCAGCCACAAAGCTCAGGGTCGCCGGCTGGCCTTTCGCAGCCGGCGGCGTCACTTGAATTGCCACCGGATTCCCGTCGGGTCCGACAAGACGCAGCGACTCCCCGCCGCCACCGGGCCGCGCGATGGAGTATTGCACCAGGTCCGGCGCGTAGCCCCAACCCGTGTAGTCGCGAATGGTGATCTCACGTTCGGCGGCCGACACTACGGCGGCCGCTCCCACGATGGCGATTGCCACTGCCGCCCGCCATCCCGCCGCGCACAAACCGTGCTTAGGCTGAGGCTGTTCCAAGACCCCGGTCTGGCCGGGTGAAGGCACTAAGTGCCTCGGTTGCCGCTGTTCTTGCATCGCCGCCTCCCTTCCCTCACTCATATCCAAGCGTGCAGGGTGCTTTGTAATGGCGAGCCGGTCAAGTCATTGCTCGCAGGAAGACCAGTTCTGTTTCGACTTCCGTGTCCCAACGTGTTTAGTTAGCGGGAACCGGAGGTGCTGGCCCCTCGGTCTGGAAGATAAGCCTGTGGCCGATAGGCGCGCCAGTCTCTCGATTCAGTATTGAAGGCTGGCATGAACGGACGCGAACGACTTGGGGCGGTGTTGCGGAAGCGGCCGAAGGACCGACTTCCGTGGACCACCCTCGTTGACGAAGCGACGCTCGCTTTGGTCCCTCGCGAACTGCGGATCAACGGGGCTGTCGATTTCTACCGGCACCTCGGCTGCGATATCCTCCTCCTCAACGGCTGGGGCACGCCGTACGACTTCAAGTCGCCCGAGCACCGCTGGCCCGCAACGGTTGAGGTCGACGTAAGACGCGAAGGATCCCGAACAACGACCTTCACTAAGACGCCCAGGGGCGTCTTGACCGGAATCTGCGAGGGATCGCATCCCATTAAATACGCAGTCGATGCACTTGCCGCGGTGCAACTCTACCGCGAGATGTGGGAAGGAGTCTCTTTCGTTGCCCATGACGACTCCGCTGCCCTCGCCGACATGAATCGGTGGATCGGGATGGATGGAGTCGTCACTCGCTTCTGGGGCCCCTCGACCATCCCGCGCCTGCTTGAGATGGATATGGGGACTGAGAATTTCTACTACCTGATGGCTGACCATCCCGGGGACGTGCGTGGGCTGATTCAGACCATGCACCAGCGAGAACTGACGGCTTTCCACCTGCTTGCCGACGGGCCGTGGGATTCCGTCACCCTCGTCGAAAACACGAGTACATTCTACATCAGTCCCGATATCTATCGTCGGTACAACATGCCGCACCAGCGTGATTTCGTGGACGCGGTCAAAGCCAAGGGAAAGACCGCCATCCTCCACATGTGCGGCCATGTGCACGGCATCCTTGAACTGATCAAGGAAACCCACTGCGATGGGATTCACACTCTGACACCGCCGCCAACGGGCAACACGCCCTGGGAAGAGGCGTTGGACGTTCTGGGGGATGACTTGATCATTTTCGGCTGTCTTGACCCGACGATTTTTGCCGCCGGCGAGGTCAGTCATATCGCGCCAGCCCTCGATGAACTGATCACCCCGCGACTCCGGGAAGCCAACTTCGTCTTGAACCCCATGGCTGACGGCATTCCGACCGATCCCGCCCGTTTCCGCGCAGTCGCCGATTGGGTCCGGGACAACGGATAGCCGTTCTCCTGCAGCAGAACGACCTTGTGACGGTCACGGCCGTAGGCATCGTGATCGGACAGGTGTTGTGGGCTATTCAACAGCCTGGCAGAAGAGGCGGCGCCGGAGTGCAGCCTCGGCATCCTTATAGACCGCCAGCAGTTTCTTCACGGCCGATGCGGAGCGTCCCGTCTGGGATTCAACGGCGGCCATCGTATGTTGAACCCAGGCGGAAAAGAACGTTTGATCATCCTCACCATAGGACACCGTCCCTGGCACAGACACGTAGACTGGGCTCGTATGCGCAAAAGCCGGCTCCGGACGTGCCGTGCCGAAATAGCGGCCGCTGCGGGTTACGATACCGCCCCACCGCGAGTAGTAGTCAGGGCTTTCGCGGACATATGCGGTGTCATCCTCCACAGCACGGAGCGCCAGCCACCCGGACCGGACTGCCGGAACCCGCCAGGCGACGCATACCTTTGTGTCTGCGGACTTCACGACTGCTTTGCGAATAACCCGGCCATTCTGGATCAGCTCGATTCGATGTATTGGAAACTGGCTCCATGCACATGCCTCCACAGCCAGGCGCGCATCCTTGCGCCGAACATGCAGGGCGCCACCGGGGATGTTCCCGTCCACGGTGAATCTGATCTGAGGCCCGTTGGTCACAAATGTTCGCCCTGCCCGGAGGCCTGCCGCCCACTGACCAAAGGCTGCAAGACCGGGGCAGTAAACGTAAGTGCGATGTGCGCCGGTCGTCATTTCGTTGGACATGCGGTCTGTTCCGGCGCTGATCGGCAGATGCAACCCGAGATTCAGCAGGCGATACCAAAACTCCAGCGGCGTGGTGCGGCCGCCGCCAGGGATGCGGTCGCGTCCGTTGATGAACGGGCAGGTCGGTATCGAGGTCCCCAGAATCTCCAGCGCGTCAACTGCATCCTGCGCCAAGGCGTGAAGCAGGCTCGACTGGGCATCAAGGCCGAAGTGGGCGACCGCCGTGACGGCGCCCTGAGACTTCGCTTTAAGCATTACCTTCGCCGCCTCCGTCCCTACACCTTTAGCCGGAGGCTTCCCATGGCCGATGAAACGCTTCAGGCCATACAGGTTCACATGCATCGCCGCGGTCCGGAACTCCTCTCCGTAGCTCACACGGCAGGCCGGGCGCGGACGATCCGGAGGCTGGCTACGGAAATAGTCGATGTTCTCATACTCGACCATGTCATTTTGGAGCACGACTGCCAGGATCTGGAGGCCCTCCACAGCGCCCTGAAGTTCCGCCTCGTCCGGCGGCAGGTAGTGGGCATGACCTTCCCCGCCATACCAGCCTTCGGCTGCCGGATCGCACCAGCGGACCAGACGTATTTCCAGCGGCCGGTCCTGAACCCGCGGCAGCCGTCGGCGCCACACCGCATACTCCATGCCGTGCAGGGCTTCAACTTCTATAGGACCTTCCGGAACTTCAAACTCGGCCTGACCGACAACATGGGTGTAGCGGTAACGCCCGGCGATGCGCGCATGCCCTCCCGGCAGGCTGTGGACAAACGTACGCTCCTGGCCGACCGCTGGCACAAAGCGATCACCTCGAACAACGACGGCGACCCGGCCGGCCATCGGCTGTCTGGTATGAGCATCCGACAACCGTATCCTGAGAATAGCCATGGGCTCTTCGATCTTCCCTATATATCCTCAATCAGACATGAGGTTCGACATCAGACCCACTCCAGGCTTAGATGACGCATTCCCCCTGCCACGGCAATCCTGCAGAGCCTGCCGGACGGAGATAACACGCATCTGACCGGCTCTCCGTTGCAGGATGCGGATTTTACATCGACGCCGTCGACTTCCAGCCAGCGCGCCGGACCGCCCACCTCGATTTCAGCGCAGCGGCCGCGCAAGACAGCGCGGAACGGGCCTTCCCCTTGAATGCGCGGGCCAGTCCCGCCGCCGATCAACGAGCCGCTCATCTGGATCAACTCCATGGTCCCGTCGGACTTCGCAGTGACCGCGCCCGCCCGTCCAGTGTAGGCCATGTCGGCAGTATTCACCTTCACCGCAGGCAGGAATGCCGGCGCGACAACGGCGCGGGTGACGCCTCCCGCCATTCGCAGCACCGACCCGGGAATGTCCTGGCCGAGCGGTTCCAGAACGGCTCCGGCCTCGGGCCGCGCCCAGGCGAAGGCCCAGCTGAAATCGCTGTTCGGCGGCGCCTTCACATGCATCGACAGCTGGTTGTAGAACGTGTCCTTGAGCTCCTTCGGGGCGCTTTCCATCGTGCTGAACTTAGGGAAGCTGTTCTCGTTGGCCTTCATGTCGATGCGGCCGTCAAGGACCGGGCCGCCGGCCGGGGCGTTGATGCAGACCGGGATGTCCGTCCCGTAGCGCCCCTTGTAAACACGGCTCAGTCCCGCGACCGCGCGGAAGGAGTCCGCCTTGAAATTCAGATCCAGCGTGGCCGGGAACTCCGACTCCACCTGGTCGTAGAAGAAGAAGCCGTGCGGCTTGATGAACAGGATGTGCCGTCGCCACCAGCCGTAGGGCGCCTCCTCGCCCTGAAACCCCCACAGAGAAAATCCTGGCTTCATGTAGAGGAGATGCACCGGCATCTCGCAGACGGCGTAGTCGGCATAGGACTCCGCCATGAAACGAGTCACATCGCCGCGGTTGTAGCATTCCCGGTCCGTCGGAGTATTGGAAAATGAGATGGCGTTGTGGCAGCGCGGCGCGTTGCCCGGCACGCGGCGGCCGTCCTCGTCCGTGCCGCTGCCGTACTGGATACCGTACTCATCCATGATCGGCACGCCGTCCGCGAAGGCGACGAACGAACCCTCGTCGTAGTGGAAATGCGAATAGATCTTCCCGCACTTGAGGAAGAAGTAGACCTCGTCCTTCGTGCCGTGCGCATGGCGCAGCACGAGCCCCAGCCCCTTGAAGTGCTCGCTCGGCAGTTCCGGCAGCGGCTGCGAAGGCAGGTCCGGATCGATGAACAGCGCGTCGTACATGGACTGCCCCTGCTGGCCGGGGTGGTTGAGCTGGCACCCGGTCTTCTTCCATGCGTCCATCATGGTTGCGGAAAAAGCCTCGTCCTCCCGGCCGAGGAATGCGGCCCAAGCCAGGATGTTTCCGTAGTTGCTCGGATACATCGCGTCTCCCATCACCATGAAGGAATGCCGGCCCAGGCGCCGGTCGCAGGGGCCGAGCAGCCGCGCCAGCGCGTAGAACAGGCGCTGCAGACGCTCGTCGAGCAGATAGTTGCGGACGTGCCGATTCTTCAACTGGGCGAGGAACGGCATCATCCAGCCCATGGTGCCCAGCGTATACGTCGCGCTTTCGATGTAGGCGCCCGTGCGGAAGATGAAGTTATCCAGTTCCTGTTCCAGATAGAGTAGCGTCTGGTCGAGCCAGTCCTTCGACTGCGGATGCCCCGGGAAGACCAGCGCCACCGCGCCCAGGGCGGTGTATAGGTCCTGGTGGAAGTTGTGCGGGGCGGTGTCGATATTATAGGTGCAGAAGTCGCTGTCGCGGCTCGGGAACCAGGCGTTGCGGTGCGCCGACTTCGGATGGTCGCTGTGCAGCACAATCGCCTCCGCGTTCCAGTAGTTGCGGTCGTTGATCTTGTAGGCCAGGAACGCGGCCGCCGCCTTGAAGTAGCGCAGCTCTTCCGGTGCGAACGGCAGGCGCTCGCCCAGGATATCGTAGATGTGCATGAACGGACGGAGAAGCCGGCCGACATTAATCGATGTGGCATCGCTGTGCCGGTGCCCCTCCGGCCCGAGGAAGACGTCGACGCGGGTTTTAATCCCCTGGAGCAGTCTGTCCTTGAGCCGGGCCGCGATTGCCGGGTCCGGCTTCATGAGCCAGGCGCACACCGGGTCCTCGCGCCTCTTGTCGTCGAGGGGATAGTGGCCATCGCTATGATACTGGCCGAGGACGAGCGACGCTTCGCGGTCGATGAACTCGCCATAGCGCTTCATCGGCCCGTATTCGGCGAAGAGGCGGCGCGCGCGCTTAAGGTCCGCCGGCGTGCAGATGGATGCCGGCCGCTCCAGCTTCGGGTCTTCGTCCCAAGCCAGCACCTGCCGTGAAACGTCGTGCAGGGTCGTCTCATACTTGCGGCGCAGGCGCATGATCGGCGTGGCCGGATAGTCGGCGCGCAAGGTCTCCCCCGCATCCGCCAGCAGGAGCGCCCATCTTCTCGCGCCCGCCTTGCAGGAGGCGCGCAGTTCAAGCCGCGGTCCGGCCAGGGGCAGCATGCGGATCGGATTCTGCGGGATGAAGGTCCAGTCGGCGTCGCTCTGCACACAAAGGCATAGCGCGCGGTCCGCACCGGCAAACGCGAAGGTCTCGAAATCATCCGTGAAGAAATGCATGTTCTGCTCGGGCGCCTGCAGATCGCCCAGGTGCATGGAACCGTCGAACACCAGTGGCTTCACCGTCGTCCGGGTCGACGTGGGATGATGCCCGGACACGGCGCTCGCCGGCGCCAGGCCGGGATAGATGTCAAACGTCCACGCGGCGTCATGGCACAGCGTCGAGGTCTCGGCGATCTCCACGTGCGACGCCCCGGCCCGCAGCCGAAGCTCCACACGGTAGGCGGCGCCGGCCGCGGTCTCGTAGCGCACTTCATAGATGCACCAGTGGACCCCCTCCTGCAAGGGGGTGAACACGATCCGGACAATCGCGGCGTCCGGCGAGACCGTCAGCTCGCCCCGGCCGATCCAGACGGACGGGGCCCGAAGATCGCAGACCTGGAGCATGGGCGCCGGCAGAACCTGCCCGACAGGAATCGCCGCGCAATCCCGGGCGCCAGGAACCCGGACGGCAATCCTGCCATTGGAAAGGACCTGGGTGTCGCCTTCCGCGCTGGCGGACGCGCAGGCCGAACATTTCGGCAACGCCGCAACGCTGGCCTCACCTATCAGGAATTCCCGCCGTCCAAAGGCCGGCAGGCGGTCCACCATGAACCAGGCTTGGCCGGCGGCGAGCTGAACAGGGAGTTCTTTCCCTCCGTCGTCGGCGATACAGGGCGGCAGGGCCCCGGACCATGGGACGGCCACCAGTTCGTCGCGCCACTCGTAGCCAAGGTGCTCTTGAAGAACATGTGTCTGAACGCTGCTGGACTTTGCACTGCGCGTCATATCGAGTCTCTTTCCTCTCCTCGGCACCTTGTCGCACCATCACTTCAGTCTACAACCGTTCCACCCTCAGTTCGGCCAGAGCCGCTGTTCCGCCGCCGGAGTAAGCGAAGCGGAAGCCGCCATCAAGCGTGAACGCGCCCGCCTTTTCGCTGACGAACTCCAAGAGCGACCAATTCCCCTCCCGCCGGCAGCAGTCGCGCCCTGAAGCGTTCGATACGATCGGAACACGGACGCCAAACATGCCTGGACCGTCGTAGTGGTTGAGGGTCAACGAACAAGACACCGTGTCGAGTTCGTCAGCCCTGACCCATGCCGAAACCTTGAAGCGGCTGGCCGGCGGAATTGGGTTGCACCCATACGAAGGACCCAGGCAACCGAATTGCCATGCTGCGTCGCGGGCTGAGCTCCCGTTGTGAATCTCGAGCGCGCCAGTGCCGGGCGCCCGCCCACCGCCGCGGTTCCACACGCAGCGCTCACCGGCCGTCCAGCCGTAGTTGTCCGGGCAGTCGAGCGCGGAGCGGGTGAAGCGACACACGGGCTCCTCGTAGATCGGCATGTCGGCCTTGGCACGCTCCTCCGGCTCGATCTCGGCCAGGGGCGCCTCCAGATAGGCGGCCGGAACTCCCGCACGCTCGATTTCCTCCAACTGATAGGACAACTCCACGTGCTGGCCCTTCTGGAACAGCAGTCCCGCGGCCGGACGGTCCAGCAACGCATACCAGTGCATGTCATAACCCCACTCGCAGATATGGTGGCTCGACGGGTAGTCGTGGAGAGGAGTGAACTGGAGGAAGTGGCCGTCCGTCTTCTCGTAGACAAATGGCTGGCGGGGCGTCATCCGCGGAATCACGCGGTTGAAAAAGCGCTGGAAGCAGTTCGCCTCCCGATTGAAGACGAGCTTGCGGAGTCCGCGCGCCACCGTGGGCAGCGTCACCGACAGATAACGCTTCTTCCACCGGGTGGTGAATTGCTCCGCGGCAAACTCCGGCTCGGGGAGCCCTGTCCAGTCCTGGACCATCGGCACCTGCGGCCCGATGCCGCCGGATAGCATCGGATCGTCGAACTCGATGGCAGCCTGGTTCGACCCGGGCTCCTGCAGCTTCTGCATGCCCGTGAGGTAGAGTCCCTTCTCGTCGCCGCGGATGTCCTGGAGGAAGTCGATCCGGCAGGTTATCGTCCAGCGGAACCGACCGCGATCCGGCAGGTATTCGACCAGGTACTCCCGCTCCTCCTGGACCAGATCGAGCAGATTTCCGTCAGCCTTGACCGGCTTCAGCGTGATGCAAGCCCCGTCTGCATCTGCCCGGCGGCAACTCACGTCGCCGCGCAGCAGGTTGAAACCGTAGAAAGCCGACGGAGCAAGCCCCATCAGCTCAACCGGGCCCCGGGGCCGGAACTTCATCTTCTCTACCCGGAAGCCGCGGAACCACAGGTGTTCGTCCACGAGGCTCAGGATCGGATCCCCGTCGAACAGAAGCACCGTCCGGCCGGGAGATTTCTCGAAAGTGAACATGTTATTTCTCCTCATTGGGTTTGTGTGTCCCACGTGCCGCAACATAGCGGTTTCACCGCACGCTCCCTTTCATAGCCGCCGTGTCCTTGCCCGCCAGCCAATCGACCACCTGCGCCATCACCTGGGGCCAGGCCTTCGACTCCCAGAAGGGCTGCCCGTTGCCGGTCGATTCACCCAGGACGGTGCCGCTGAACACCGCCGACCGGCCCTTCCCGCAGGACCAGGAGGTCAGCACCGGCCTGTCGCCGGCCGTGAGCAGCGGCTCCGCCCCGGGCTTTGGCGTGACGCGGTGCAGCCAGCAAAGGCCGCCGACATCGTTCCCCGTCTTGGCGGGCAACGCACGGGCCAGCCATCTGGCCGGCGCGAGCGGTGCCATGGATGGCAGTTGTTCCAGATCCTTGGCCGCCTCAACGGTCACCGGCATGATATCCTCCATAAACGTCCCCTTGAAATGCCCCTGGCCCAGCGAGTAGTTCCCACCCAACACCAGCAGACCTCCACCCGCCTGCACGAAATCGAGCAGATCCTTCCGGCCTTGGACAGACAGCCATGTCGCGGAGACATTCATCAACACCACCGCGTCATACCCGCACAACGCTTCAAGGGTGGTTGGATACCCTGTCAGGGTTGTCCTGTCCTCTGCGAGATCGACGTAGACCTGGCAGAACTGGACAGCCGACGCGTCCGGCGCCTTCGTTTCCGCCGGTTTCAACTCGGCCTTGTCCAGATCCTGCAAGCTAGGCGCTTCGGGCTTCTTCGGCGCCGGGGTGATGTCGGTCACCTTGCCAAGCAGCGCCAAGGCCTCCGGGATGCGGTACAGTTCGTAGTAGAGCCCGTTAACGACCAGGATTTTCCGCCCAGGTCCCCGCTTCTTCATCAGGTCGGCCGCGGAAGACTGCAAGTCGTACGCATTCTCATCATTGACTTTGACTCTTGCGCCTCTCGCTTTCAGCGCCTGTTCTTTGGCGCTGACCTCGGCGTCTGTGTACGCCTTAATCCTCTCAATGCTGACCGTGTCGTAATACACCACGCCGTTTCCCTTGTAGTCCATCAGGGGCAAGACTTGATTGCTGTCGCCGACGAAGTCGAATTCCCCGCTCATGTCCTCGTATTGGCCGGGGCTCTTGAAGTCGCTGAGCTTCCATTTCACCAGGTCGATATAGGACGTGCCGCGCACGGGCATCCAGCCACGAATGAGGCCCTCCACTGGCTTCCCCTCGCCGTCCTTGTCCGAACTAAGCTTCATCCGGTAAGTGACGCGGAACCGCCCCGGGGCGAGACCTTTGAATTCTGAGTGGGTGATGCCGGCGGCGCCTTCCATTCGCAGACATTCACCGTTCCTGGCAGCAGGGTCTTTCACCGCCTTCCCCTGATCGCAGGCGGCATAGACGTTGACGATGCTGAGCGTCTGCCGCTCCGGATTGCTCTCCTGCTTGTCCGCCTTAAGGGGGTCGTTGTTCAGTTGGACCCCGGGCTTGGCGATTGCTGCCTTGACAGCCGCCTCGTCGGGCGGTTCGGTGAACTTCTCGTATCGTGGAAGCGTGAAGGCACCCGGACACTCGAATACGACCATGGACCACAAGGACACCTCGGGCACCGTCACTTCGGCCCAGGCGCCATCTCGCTTCACGGGAAGGACGACCGGCTCATCGGGATGCTCCGGGGCGATGACGGCGGCGCACGCGACCCTCGCGTCGGCGGGAAGCTTGACACGTACCGCCACGTCCCGCGCCGGCGCGCCGATCTTCACATCCGCGGCCACCACCTGGTCGGTGCTGGGAGGCACGATGAGATGCACGACCGTCATGCGCGTCTGCTCGTCCGCCACGCGATCCTTTACCGCGTGCCAGAGCGGGACGGCCGACTTGACTTCGGCATCGGCGTCCGGACGGTTGCGGAGGTTTGTGTCCCAGACAAAGGCCGACCAGCGGGTCAGGAACCGCCCCCAGTTCGCGCAGCCGGGCACAATGGCCGTGTCCCCGTAGACGGGATGCACGCCATCCGCCGTGCCCAGGACGAACTTGTAAATCGCGCTCACGTTCATCTTCCTCAGGCCGAAGATGAAGTGATAGCTGGCGCCCAGCGTGCGCAGCGCATCGACCTCCCTGCCCACTTTCCGCCAGTAGTCCTCGTAGGACTGGTAGCGGGTCGAAGGGGACTTGAGCCAATTGCTGCCGATCGCTTCATTCATGTAATGTCCGCCGCCGGCGAGGGATTCGCGCAGCCCGTGCGGCCAAGTCGCCGGATCGCCCTCGGGCGGCCCGTAGCCCTCGTTGTAGCCGAAGACGTATTGCGGGAACTTCTTCCAGATCCGCTCCTTCATCCGCCGCTGGTTAGACGCGGCGAGCTCGGGGCTGCTGACCCAGGTGTAGTCGCCGTCGAAACGCACGCCATCCCAGCCATACTCCCCGGCGGACAGGCTCAGTTGGTCGATTCCCCAGTCCAGCACCTCGGCCCGATAGAGACTCGGGTAGACATAGAACCACTGGCCTTCCGAACGCGGGTTGTTGTCCCAACGCTCGATCGGGAAGAAGGCGGTGTTGAAGATGCCGAACGGCTGGCCGAAGGCGCTCTGCTTGAACCATTCCGGATGGCGGCGGAGAATCTCGTAGCCCGCCGGACCACAGGCCGTACTCTTCCCGTAAGTGATCGACGAAATTCCGTTCGACTTGGCCAGCACGATGAAGTCCTTGATGACCTTCCCGATTTCGAGGCAGCCGCCCTCCCCGCCCCGCCATCGATCTCCCGTCGGCACCAAATCGCCCCAGTCACAGGGCGCCCAGTAGCTCTTTTCCCACCAGTTGAAGTACTGGGCGCGAGCCGCCTGCACGGGGTCTTCCGGGTTCAGGTTCGGCATGGACCCTGTCGCTTTCATGGGGGCGATGTCCGCGCCGATGGCGATCTTCCAGACATTGTCGGCGACACCGAACATCTCCTTGGCGGCGGCGGCCTCCCGGCCATCACCTTGGATCAGGCGCACACGGATCGCGGCGCCGTATTCGTGCGCGGGCGCCGTGAAGGGGACCCTCAAGGCGCCGACTCCGTAGGCGGGGAGAGCCAGAGTCTGCTTCGCCACGGGAACGGAGCGTGCGATCTCCCCGATGATGTCCGTCTCAACCGTCAAGTCCTGGGGCGAGTCGGAGAAGTTCCTCACATAGCCCGTCGCCGTCCCCGCCTCCCCGGGACGATAGCGCACCCGGTCGGTTGTCCAGTCGACAACTCGCACTCCCGACGAACCCGCAAGCCCCTTGCCGACGGCGTAGCCCGCGTAGATCTCCGCCACTTCGGTGTCGCTCAGCGCGCGGTTGAAGAACCCGACCTCGTCGAGGCTCCCCGTGAAGAATTCCGTACCCGTGGTGCCGTTCGCGCCCAGCGCCAGACGTCCGGGAAGTCTCTTCCATCCGGCGGCTAACGGCTTCGAATCGACCAACTTGCCGTCCTGGTAGGTCCTGATCTCCTTCTCGGAAACCACGGCGACGCGGTGCAGCCATTTGTTCCTGACCAGGTTCGGACCGCCGGGGAAGGACGCGCCGGCGGGTTCCCGCCGTCCGTCCCGGAATCCCGCTTCCCTGGCGGTGAATTTAATCACGCCCGCTATCACACCGCCGCAGAGATGCTCGATGATGACGCCGTCGGCCCGATCCGCGTCGAATTTAATCCAGAATGAAATCGTGTACGGCGTATCCAGATTCCAAGGACCGTCGGGAATATCCACCCAGGCGCCGGTTCCGTTGAAATGGAGGGCTTTCCCCAGGCGGCCCTCCACCCGCTCCACCCCGCCCTTCAACCGGCCCTTGCATCTTCCCGCTTCCGAATAGTCCAGCGCGGATGGACCATCCGGCTCGTCAAATGTCCAGTAGCCAACCAGGCTGTCGGCAAGCTTTTCCGCCGCCTGCGCATCGCCGGTCATCGGCGCCAGGCAGGCCATGGCATACAGACTCAACAGGTACAGGCGCGTTTTCGTGCGACTCCTCCTCGTTTGCATGTTCTTGTCGTTGCCTCACTGCTTCTGAAAGAGCTCCGCCCGCCACTTCGCGTAAGTGTCCTTCCACTCTTGCGAGGGGCCCTCATGCCCATGCCAGGCGCGCAGGCAGATCTTCTTTCGCGGGCTCACCAGCCTGGCACAGCAGGCCAGGTTGCCGGTGACTTGAGACAGTTCATCCAGCAGGCCGACGTTGATCAGGCACGGCTGCGTGACGCGCTCGGCGAAGTTGTCCGCATTGAAGTAGGAAAGCTCGCGGGTGAACTCCTCCAGCGATTGCCCCGGCAGACGGTCGTGCGCCCACGGGCCCCAGCCGCCGGCCCCCGGCAGGGTCACCTGCCAGTCCCACCGGTTGTTGGTCGGCACGTTGGCGACGTACATCTTGACGCGCGGATCGAGCGCCAGCATGGCGATGCCCACCGGGCCGCTGCGGCTACCGGCGAAATAGATCGACCGGGCGAGGTCGGCCTTCTCGCACGTGGCGATGAAGTCGACCCAGCGCAGGATGTCGATGTAGTTGTAGAACAGATTGGAAGTGTGGCGGTTGCCCAGGCCGGTGCGGTAGGTAGCCATGCCGTCCATCGACGCGACAAGGGCGCAGGACGCGGCCTCCTTCGGCCGGCTCTTGTCCTCCGTGATGTAGACGGTGTAGCTGCCGAATTCCGGCACGGCGCTGCCGTGCTCCGAGCCGATGGTGACCGGGTAGCAGCCCGGGGCGGCCGGTTCGCGGTAGCAGCCGAAGAGCCGCCGGCCCTGGTATCCCGTGATGTAGACGTTGTAGACGTTGTATTCCGGCGTGGAGGCCTTGTCGTCCCGCATCAGAACGGGATCCAGTGGCAGCGCGCGCTGGGCCTCGAGCGCCTTCTGCCAGAATTCCCAGAAGTCCGCCGGCCGGTTCAGCGGCGGCTTGTAGTGCTCCAGGTCGTAGACCACGGTCCCGAGCTTCCGCCCGATGGCGTGCTCACCAGCCACTACCACGGCGTTGACGCGCCACGGGCCGGCCTTGTCCCATCTGATTTCGAACTGGTAGTTGGCGGCGTTGTTGGTACCCGGCTTCAGCGGTTGGCGCTCGGCATGGACGATCTCTCCGGTGTCCAGGTTCTCCATCTGCAGGACGACTTCGAGCGCCTCCGTCGTGGGGGCGTTCAGCGTCACACTGCCGGACATGCCGATGGGCTTTCCGGCCGGGAAGTTGTGGTCTTCGACCGCGCCCTGCATGGTCACGACAGCCTTGAGCGCGCCCCAGGAACTGGCCGGGAAGCGGATCTCGCCGCAGATCCGGGCGCGGTAGGGATCGTCCACAACCATGGCCGGGGCGCCGTTGTAGTCATGGGAGAGCTGCGCGTCGTACTGCAGGTCGATGGACGTGCCGTCAGGCGCGGTCCACCGGGTCGCCTTGGCGGCGACGGTCTGCCAGGGTTGGAAGCCGCCACGGTGCATGACCGGCTTCTCGACCGGCGTCAAGACGATGCCGTCGGCCGGAAAGAAGACGTACTCGACACGGGCGTTGGGGGTCTCCTGCCCGGCGTCGAGCTCGATGCGATCCGCCTCCGTGTTCAGGAAGAGGCCCCGGTTGCCGTCGCCGATGAGAGCGCTAAACCCCATCAGAGGTTGTACCGCGAGCGCACTGACCCGTTTGCCGTTGATAAAGATCCCCGCGCCGCCTGCCTCGCCCTTGACCGGGCGCAGGAATTCCCGGCCCTTGACCTGCAGCGACACCATCACACCGTCAGCATTGAACACCACGCGGTAGACATCGGACTGGTAGACATAGGTGTTGTCCGCCTGCCGCCGGAAGATGCCTTTCATCTGCGCCTGGGCCGGCAAGTCCGCCGCCGCCACGACGTTCGTCATGAGAATCCCCATGGCTGCCAAGAGCACGAACCGAATGAGGAACGCTGTGCACATGGAACGTGACGGGCGGTTCGGTGGATTATTCTTTCGCCTCGACATCCACGCTCGACCCCGCCGGCACGGTGTATTCCTTCTCCGCCAGTTTGAACGCGGTCCAGCCTGGCACGCTCCGGACCCTGGCCGTGATCGACTTGTCCGTGGAGTTATGGAGGGTCACCAGCCATTGCCCGGGCAACTGGCTGCAGAGCGACACCCGCAACTCGTCGTTGTCGACGGCCACGGGACAACCGAGGAAGAGATTCTGCGCTGTGGCGTTAGGCAGGGAGGCGTAGACGGTGTCTCCAACCTTGGGGAGCTGGCGCCAGTTCGGCGCCGGCTGCGCCTTGTCCAGCAGCCAATAGTCCCGGTTCGGGTGAGCGTTGGCGATGACGACCGGCATCCGGGCATTGAGGTCCAACGCCGGGAGCTTGAGTTCCACGGCGCCCCGACCGGCGTCGAGTCGCATGGCTATGGAGTCCATGGCCAGCAGCTTGCCCTCCGCCAGGGACACTCCTTGCAGGGGCGCGCTCATCGTCGTCAGATAACGACGGAGGTCAGCAATGGTTCGCGACTCCGCCCCGCCCAGGTAGCCGAGTCGGGCCTTGAGCGCGGTGTCGGCCGCGATCTGATCGCCCTCCACACACAGGCCGATCCGCGCTACATTGCCCTGGATCTCATAGCTCAGCCCGGCATCAAGGCTGACGAGTGCCACCGGGCCGCCGGGGCTGGCCTTCATCAGATAGGCGCCTTTGCCGAAGGAGCCCACCGGGGGACAGGTCTTGTCGCCGGCGGCGAAGATGTGGCCGCCGCCGTCGCGCAGCTCGTCGAACGGCATCGATGTGAAGATGACCCCGAGCTTCGATTTCCCTAGCGGCAGGTTCTTGCCGGCACGCAGGTCGAACTCGTACCAGCCGACGCGCAGCCCATCGATTAACGGCCGGAACATGGTGTGGCAGCCGCGGCCGCGCACCCATTCGTTGTCCTGGACGGCGCCGAAGAAGGTCCAGGCGCAGTCGCTCGTGTTGTTCGTGTCGGCATTCACCTTATTCATCGTCGCGCCGCCGATGAACACATCCGGACTCGAAAGCACGTTCTCCGGGCGGCAGTTCAGGCGCCCCGGCTGCGGAAATCCGGGCGTGTCAATGACCGGATACATGGCGAACATCGTGCCCTGGTTCCCGATGAGCGACCCGTCCGTGGGAAGCGAGGCGGAGTTGGGCGTCAGGGTGTGCGTCGGATCGATTTCCACCAGCCGCCAACTGCCTTTGTTGGGGGTGATGGAGTTCGCGACGCTGAACTGGTGAGGCTTGCCGTCCGGGCCGCGCTGCATGCCGTAATTCAGGAAGTTACAGCGGTCGCCGCAGATGAATTCGGTCCACAGCGTGGTCGTGTTGCGCGCCACCATGCCGATCGCCTTCTTCCCGTCCATATCCTCGATGACCGGATACGGGCAGCGCTGCTGCGTGTTCTCGAACTCGACGATCCGGTCGAACTCCTTGGCGCCGCCCGGCAGGTAGCGCTGGATCACCCGGCCCTGGGAGATGATCCGGATCTCCTTGAGGCCAGCGTCGCTGGTCGCGTGCAGCCGCACGCGGTAGCGGGCGAGATCGGGCCGGAACATGTCTTCGTCGCCGCTGGCAACAGCCACCGGCCAGTCGGCCCGCCAGCAGAGGATGCGGGGGCCCTGCGTGATGTACTGGAAGGGCCGGGACCAGGCGATCGTCTCCTTGAACAACTTGCGCATGGCAGCCACCCCCGTGCCGTACTCCTCGCTATAGGAGCCGTCGCCAAATTCGCCCGGCGCGGTGTTCACCACCAGCCAGTCGCGCTTCAGCGCCGCCGAGATGTCCGCCGGCTTCTCCATCAACGAGATGGACAGCGGGGTCAGGGTCATCTGCATTCCCTGGAGCGCGTCGTAGTCTTCGAAGTCGTTGTCAACCGCCTGCCCCTTCTCGGTGGAGTAAAGGGTGAAGAGCGAATACATACGGTATTCCCACGGCGGGGTCGGGTTGGCCTTGTGCCGAAAGTAGCCGAACTGCCCCCAGTAGCGGCACTGCTCCAGGACGTAGTCGAATAGATGGCGCGAGCGGTAGTTGGCCATCGGGTTGTTCAGGTACTTGCCATCCTGCGTGAGCAGTTTTGCCTGCGGATAGTCGACAAACTCGCCATACGCGAAGGTGTGGGTCTTGGTATAGGCGTCCTGGTAGCGCAGACCGGGGCAGGCGAAGAACGTGTCATCGGTCGCCGCCGCGCAGTCCGCCTTGAGCTTCGCATAGTCCTCGCGGCTGATCTTGTCGAGCGGCTCGAGGAAGACCAGGAACTTGAGCCCCGCCTTCTTCGCGGCCGCGGCCCATTCGGCAGCGCTGCCGCTGCCGCCCGAGTAGGCGGATTGGGCGCCCACGAGTCCCGGGAGTTGCTCCTGGTCGACGAGCGGCGGCAGTTTGGTCCAGTCCCGCGCCGCCGTCATTTTCGGAACATACTTTGCCGGGGGCGCCAGGAGCGCCTCCGGTGTCGTCGCGCCGCCCAGGCCCGCCGCCAAACCCGGCTCCGACAGCCAGCGGAATGTGTTGGCCAGCACGCGCACCCAGTGGCTGGGGGCTTCCCCGACGCCGGCCGTCATCATCTCCTTGACCGGCGGACAGTTTGGCACGGCGGAGCACACCCATTCGGGCGCCATGCTGTAGGCCGCCAGCCGCCCTTTGCCGACCGGGCGCACCGCCAGCAGGACCGGTGACTTGAGCGTCTCCTTTGGGACGTACCGCCGCCGCACGGCATCATTTTCCGCCACGGTAGGCACCCCCTCCGCCGTTGCGGAGGCGCGGACCGCCGCCGTCCAGTTGCCATCGACAACCAGCGGGATCGTCGAGGCGCCCGCCACGTGCGCCACGTCATGATAGAGTAACCCGGAAACGCCCTGGTTGAACGGCGCCGCAATCTGATCCGCCTTGAAAAGCGTCACCGAGTACGACGAGGGAACGATTTTCGACTTGTCGTTCTCCTTCATATCCACCCAGGCGAAGTGCGCCCCGTATTCGGACAGGAAGTCCTGGCGTTTCTGCCAGTCCGTCTCCGTGCCGTAGAAGTGCGAATAGCACACCAGCACGCCGCCGCCCGCAGCCATGAACTCCTTCAGCGCCGCCACCACCGCCGGCTGATCGAAGCCGCTGGCCACATAGACCACATTGTACTTGCCGCTCTTCAGACGCGCCGGCAACTCGGCCAGCGGCGCCTTGTCCAGCTCAATCCCTTCCGCGTGCATGGGCAGCGTGAAGTAGTTCTGATGCAGGCCGGTGGTGAACAGGACAGCCGGATTCCTGGCCTCGCCGGCTCCCGCCACGCTCGCCGCAACCATCAAACCCATCCCGATCTTGAATAACACTTTTTTCATCGTCTATCCCCTCCTGCTCTCGCTTCAGCGACCAAGCCGGCGAGTAGAGCTTTCAGCAATGCCACAGAAACCTACCACCATCCGTCACGGTGACAAGTCATAAAACAGATAATCTTGATAGTTGTGTGTACTTTTTCAATGAGCACAAGAAGTGGCAGCATTGATTGTCACAAACCCCCATGCTCTTCATACATCGAACCGGATACCCGCTGCAGCGCCGCCGTCAGTTCGACATACGGGCGGTCCACCACATCGACAAGGCCGAAATTCCCACGCTCCCCGTCCGGCAGGTTACGCCCGCACAGGGGTTCATCCATATACAGGAACCAGTGGGCGCCCACCACAAAAGGCAGTCGGATGAACTGCCGTGTCATTTCCTCCGCAAGCCGAGCCCGCTCCGGCTGGCTCAAGGGCAGAGTTTGCGCCGCCAGACCTCGTTCATCCGTCGCCGCGAAGGAGTACTCGCTGATCATCAACGGCTTTCCGCCCGTACTCCGGTGCCAGTGGCCCAGGAAGTCCGGCGCATCCGACGGCTTCTGCTTGTGCCACAGGTACCAGTTGATGCTGACCACATCCATATGCGGCGCGGCGCCATCCAGAATGCATTGCCTTGGCGGCAACGCGAGGAATCGGCACCCCAGGAACATCCCCTTCGGATCGCCTTCCGCCAACGCCGCCCGCACGGTGCCGAAGTACCGGTCGGTAAAGCGCCGCATGAAATCATCACAACAGGCGGTGCCCTCCGGGGTCAGCCCCGGCGGATTCTCCGCGTGCCGGAAGGCGTTCAGATGGGCAAACGACCGGAATGCCGTTCCCCACCCCGCGTTCAGGCGGGCAATCGTCCCGTACCGGGATTCCAGTTCCGACACAAACACCCGGCGGCTTTCCCACCGTTCCGGCAGACTGAAGGGTGACTGCCAGGAGCACCAGGGCTCCTCGTTGTCCACGAAGTAACCGATGACATTGGGGTCAAGCCGGTATCGCGCCAGCCCCAGGAACCAGCCTTCGGCCTTCACCTTGAAATCGGGATGAAAAACATCGGGCACATTGCGCAGCGGGAACGGGCCATCCTGCGGGCCCGGCAGCAGGTCTGAAAAGGGGGTCCTGCAAACACGATCCGCGGGCAGCGCACAGGGAATTCCCATCATTTCGGCAACTTCCAGATCCGACCAGCAGGCCAGCGTATTCATGCCCCAATGGCGCAACCGCGCTTCCGTCGCACGCACCCAGTGCACAAACCAATCCTTCCCCCATTTGCGGATCAGGTTGGCGACATAGAAACTCACCACCGTGCTTTCGGGCCGCCCGCCAAAATGGTTGCGCGCGCGCATTTCCGCGTCGCCGACTCCGCCGATCTGGCCGCTTGCCCAGGCCTCATCCATCAGTCCATGGTGGTCCGGCAGCTCCGCAAACAACTCCTCCCGGCCCTTCGTGGAGGTCCGGCCCGTGCCAGGCCCCACGCAACAGGGACCCAGGCTTAGGAACGGTGCGCCCTCGGGCGTCACCAACCACCAGACCTCTCCGGCCCGTTCCGTGCGAAACCGTCCGGTCGCCTTGAAGCGGGGCCGCTCGGTCCTCCCGCCGAAACGATCCCGTCCCGCCATGGGCGGCGGTAGCGGCAATGCGGCATCGGCCGTGAGTTCCGCATCACCGTGAACCTTGCCGGCCCACTCTCCGCGGACTCGCTGACCGAAGCGGTCCACGCGCGGCGCGAAGAACTGCCCAACGGTCTGTTCGACCGAACCCACTCCCACGAGCGTCAATTCCCCGGCCTGATCGGCCACCCACTCGCACTGCACGTGGGCAGCCGCCCCCTCGTTCTGGCAGATCCGGAAATCGAGGGTGTCGACTCTCAGATCCGATTCCCCGCCGGCCAACTCGTGATCCTGCCACAATTCGGTGTGACCGAACAACCAGCCGGCGCCGCGCACTCGGGTGCGCAGCCGTAAGGAGGCGGGCCCCGTCATCTGAAAACGCAGGCTTATCGCCTGATGGCGTCCATCAAGCAGGGCGATGTCCCCTTCGATGTTCGGGGTCAGCATTACGGCACACGTCGCCCCGGCGGACCAGCGCATTCGGATCTGCGAACCTTCGTGCATGACCGCCACCCCGCGCAGCGGTGTGGCATAAAGAAATCTCAAGTCTAACGGCATCATACTCACATTCTCCCACTCTTATTCGTCCCACGTCAGTGCCCCATCAACAACGTTCTTCCGCCTCCATCTCGCGTCGGGCGATGTGCGTGCGACAAACGGTACACGCCTTGGAGTACGGCGGACTATACATGCAGATTCAGCTCACATCGTGCTCAGGGCTGTCCAGGCGTAGGGGAGGAGGCGGCGGTGCCGACACGGACCAGACACGGGGGGACCAGTTCGCGGATGCCGGCAAAATCCTGAACGCAGACCAAATCCACGATGCGCTCGTACATGGCTTTCCGGTCAAATATGATGTGGTCGAAAGGGTCGTTCGGATGGGCCGTGTCACTATTGTTGCACACCGCGACGACTCGAACGCCGGACGGCACCTCCCGTCCGGCGGCGGCCAGGGCCTCCGTAACGGTGCGTGCCCGGCCGTACGAGCCGGAGACGATGCCGCAGCGACCCTTGAACTGCGCCGCCAGCCACGCGAAGTCCGAAGGCTTGCATCCGTCCGGCTTCTCGACATAGGCCTGCTCCATCGTCCATTGTGCGCCCACGTGATCCCGGAACGCGTCGCCGATGCCTTTCATGATCAGTTGCAACACCGGCCCGTCGCCGGGCATGCCGACATAGTAGATGCGACTGAAGCCAGCCAGCAGCAGCGACGTCACGGCCAGGTATCCGGCCCGGGCGTAGTCCGGCATCAGAAAACTCCGGCGCGGAATCTCGATGCTGTCGGGCTCCACGTGCACCACCCGCACGCCGGCCGCCTCAAGTCGTTCCAGGCGCTCTTCGTTCCGCGGCGGCAAGGGCGAACAGAAGGCCAGCAGCGCCTGGTGCCGTTGCGCCAAGACCAAGTCCAGAAACGTCGCCTCCAGTTCAGGCGCCCAGGCCATCCGCTGCTGCGAATACAGGTTCAGCAGGCAACCATGTCGCATCGCGGCATCCTGGACGACAGTAAGCAGATCGCCTACTCCTGAGTACATCAGCGACACGACTTGGGTCATGCTTTCCGCCGGCCGGGCGCGAACGTGGCTGCCGGACTTCGTCCGGCTGTCGATCAGTCCCTCGGCGGCTAGGCGCTGGAGCACCTTCCGCACGGTGCTGCGGCTGACAGCAAACCGTGCGGACAGATCGTATTCCGTCGGCAGCCGCGCAAGCGCAGGCAGCTTCCCCTGCACGATCTCCTGCCGCAAGACAGTGAACACGCGTTCCGAAGTGGGACCAAGTTTGACCATGAATTTACTCCAGCCTCCGCCGGACAAAACGCGATACCAACAAACATTAATCAGACATTGTGGTTCACTGTCCCGGAATCCGACGCTCAACCGTCAGCGAAGGATAGCCCGTCCCAAAAGGACGGTCAAGGGCGCCGAGGCCGGCGTCCCTCCCTATCTGACGTCATGCGCTGCGCCTGTATTTCGGGAGGGTCGGCGGCCTCGCCGACCGTCTGTAAGAGGACCTAGTGACTTCTTCAACGGGCTGCCAGACCAAAGCGCGAATTTCCTTGGGGTGCTGCACGGGTGGCTTGGCACGCGCCGATGGCGCAGCGTGAGACTCCGGCTTCAACCGAGGCGAGTTCTGTTTCGACTTCCGTGGCACAACATGGTTAGTTGCAGGCCCTTGGAGGCGATGCCGTGCTGAAAACCACCATGACGGGACGCGAGCGACTTGGCGCCGTGCTGCGAAAGCAGCCGAAGGACCGGCTCTCGTGGACCACCCTCGTTGACGAGGCGACGCTCGCTTTAGTCCCTCGTGAACGGCGGCTCAACGGGGCTGTCGATTTCTACCGGCACCTCGGCTGCGACAGATTCCTTCTTAATGGCTGGGGCACACCGTACGACTTCAAGTCGCCCGAACACCGTAATGTTGTCTGCTCGGGTTCCTGTCGGGCAGAAAACGGTCTGCACAGTTTGCGCGGTTTGCGTCACCCGGAATTGACTGCCGCACGGCCCCTGCCGCGCTCGCCGTGCCAAATCATTACGCGGGAAGTCATCTATGCCTAGGATCCCCGGCTCTAAATGGAGCCAAAACGCGACCACGATCTTGACTCAGATCAGCCACTTGCATAGCATGAGGAGAGACCAGCGTCGTTGCGCTTCGATAGGTGGCCGATGACCTCTAATGATGTCACCCACGAGGATGACAAGGAAGCCGGCCTCACATTTCCGGCCAACGCGCTCGTGCCCTGTTGCGCGCGGGGTGAAAAATGAATTATCCAGGCATCAAGCCCCGCTTCATCTCATGGCCGGTTGCCATCCTGGGGGTTGCCGCCGTGTATGCGGTGGTGGCCAAGGCGAGTTTCTTGTTTACGATTCCTCCCGGCAACATCTCCCCAATTTTTCCAGCCGCCGGAGTGGCCCTTGCCGCCGTGATGATCATGGGGCGCAAAGCCCTGATCGGGGTCTGGCTCGGTTCTTTCGCGGCTAATGTCACCTCCTATGATGATTGTCTACTTCATCATCCTTGTTGATCCTCAGCCGTTTGCGAGAACGAACCGAGGAAAGTCTTCGAATATCCAGTTGTTCTTCAACGTCTTATAGATGACGCCCAGAAACTTCCTGGCCAACGCAATG
>CAITUY010000239.1 GCA_903895695.1 uncultured bacterium | reverse complement strand
TTCCACGACTACGGCGACAAGGAGAATATGGAGGTCATGTTCAGCAATCTCTGCGCACGCACAACGGCCGAGGCGCTGATCCTGACGCATCATGTCGCCGGGCAGCCGGCCTGGATGGGCATGCACGACAGGGAATCGGAAAACCTGCGCGCGCTGGCCGACAAGTATGGCTACGAGGTCGTCGATGTGCGGCCCACCTGGAAACAGATTCTGGAGAAGAATGAACTGCCGCCTGGTTTCTTTCTGAAGGACATCATCCACCTCAATCCCGCCGGCGAACAGCTGATGGCCGGCATTGTGCTGCCGCATTTCGGGTACATCCCCGGCCAGAAGCCGATGTGGAATGCGAAGGTTCGGCGCTACGATGGCCATGGCGTGGCGATGAGCGACGAGGACGCCGCCAAGGCGGCGGGAGTCCTGTTGCAGAAACCGCTGCGGCTCGAATTCGAGGGCAACCGCGTGGATCTTGTGGCAGCGGCGGGCAAGTCCGGGACGGCGCGGATTCTGATCGACGGGAAGAAACCCTCCGAGTGTCCCGGTGTCTATGCCGCAACGCGGCCCAGTGCTGCGCCGGCAACGTGGCAACCGGCGTTGCGGCGTATTCAGGTCGGCGCAAATCCGGTGGTCGAAGACTGGGCGCTGACCTTCACTGCCATGAACACAAACGCCACCGAGTTCGCGTACGATGTAGCGGGTTCGATGACCGGGCCGGACGGCAGCGGGTCGAGCCGCGAGACGTTTGTCTCCAAGTCCGGTCGGCTGATCATCGCGACGAACTGGTTCCACATTGCCGAGACCGCGCGGACCTTCAAGAAGGTTCCGCCCGTGGGGTTCAAGGTGACGTGGAAGATCGTGCCGCACTTTCTGGACGAGTGGAAGCCCGCGACGGCCACGGCCGTGACGCTGGCGCAGGGCTTGCCCAACGGGAAGCACGTGCTCGAGATTGTGCCCACGGGCGACGGACCGCTGGCGGTGAGGGAGATGGTTGTGTATCGACCGTTGGGGCGCTAGCCGTTGGATGAACGATGCGGCTCGCGAGGACTCGCCCTCCCCTGAAATAGGCCTCGCGAGCCGCAAATCTGGCACCATATTGATTGTGTTGATCTGCAACTCAAGGAGTGATTTGCATGAATACATTTCCGCGTACCACCATCGAAAACCTTTCCGTACCCCGTCTGATCATGGGCACCAACTGGATCCTCGGCTTCTCGCACACGAGCAAGGCCAAGGATGACCTGATCAGGTCCAGCATGGATGTCCACCGCATGGCCGACGTCATGGTGGCGTTTCTGGAGCAGGGCGTCGACGCCATCCTGGGTTTCCGGCCCGATCCGGTGCTGGTGGCCGCGGTCAAGGAGGCCGAGGATCGGACCGGAAGGAAGATGATCCGGATCACGACGCCGGGCTTGAACGTGGAGATCGGCCCGAAGGCTGACGCCGATAACGCACGCACGCTGGACGCAGTCGCGGCGGTCGGGGCGTCGGTCTGCATGCCGCACCAGGGCACGACCGATGCGCTGCTGGACCGGACCACCAAGCGCATCCGGACCATGGACAGGATCGTAGCCATGATCCGCGAGCGCGGCATGATCCCAGGGCTTTCGACGCACATGCCCGAGACGATCCCCTACGCGGACGCCAGCGGGCTCGACGTGGCGACGTACATCCAGATCTACAACGCCATCGGCTTCCTGATGCAGGTCGAGGTCGACTGGGTCAACCGCATCATCTGGGACGCGAAGAAGCCGGTTATCACGATCAAGCCCTTGGCGGCAGGCAAGTTGATGCCGCTGGCCGGCCTAGCGTTCGCCTGGAGCACGATTCGCGCACAGGATATGGTTTGCATCGGCTGCATGACGCCGAACGAGGCCCGCGAAGCGATCGAGCTTTCGCGCGCCCTGATCGAACGCCGCCGTCCGCAGGTCGAACTCCAGACCACGCGCAGCAAGGAGTCGCTCAAGGCTTAGGGGCTTGTTGAAAGAACCCGGCTCGCGAGGACGCTCGCCCTCCCAAAACACCAACATGCCGTTATTTCACCTGAGTAGTTACAAAACGGAGAAGTCCGAGATGATCAAGTTCGTATGGCGTTTTATCGGTTTGTATGCAGCGCTAGTTACCGCGGCGGTGGCGCAGAACCTGGTGCAGGATCCGGGTTTCGAGAAGGCCGGGACCGGCACGGCTGGCAGTTGGAACCTGCAGAACACCACGGCGACCGGTGGCGTCGTGGTGCGGATCGATACGGCACTGGCGCATTCTGGTTCGCGCAGCCTGCTGCTCGACCAGACACATCCTCTGGTGCTCCCTGACGGTGCGACCACGGCGTCCAACCTGGTCAGGTTCATCCAGGCGAACAAGACGGGTGGTTCCGTCAGCGCGGATCAGACCGTCCCCGCGGAAGGCGGCAAGACCTACAATCTCTCGTTCTGGTACAAGGCCGCAGGGCTGCTGCGCGAGAATCGCGACGACCCGAAGCGCGGCTACGCCTCCTTTCAGGTCTGGGTGTACTGGCTGGGCGACGGCGGAAAGCGCGTGGCGGGTTCGGATGGAACGCTCTGGGTCATGAACGAACAAGTGGACGCCCCCGATTGGGTGCAGGCGGTCAACAACCGGGCGCACACGGGACCGCGCGCCTATCTCGCACCGGCAGGCACCCGGGCGGCGCAAATCCGGTTCCAACTCGTGACGTGCGCCCCGGATGTGGCGCCGAAGGTGTGGATCGACGACGTGGTCTTCGAAGACCGTGACACGGCAGGACAGGAGGGCGGCATGGAACGTACCGAGATTCCGTTGGCCAACGCAGGCTTTGAAGAGGCGGACGGCGCGGGGCCACGCGGCTGGAAACCGGTCGGGTCGGCGAAGACGGCATGGGTGACCGATCCCGTGCATGGCGGAGCGCGCGCCGTGTCGGTGTCCGACGCCCCCATGGCCGGCTTCTCCGGCTGGGCGCTGGACCTGCCGGCCGAGAAGAACGGTGCCTATGCGTTCAGCGGCTGGACGAAGGCGGAGTCCCTCGCGCCGTATGGACCGGTCGGCGGCGCGGCGCTGTGCGTGCAGTTCCTGGACAAGGACGGTCAGGCGCTGGGCACGCCCATGCTTTCCGAGGCGGTGCCGGCCGGCACGGGATGGAAACAGGTGCGGACGCCCGCCGCCCGGCCGCCGGACCGCGCGGCGACCGTGCGCCTGATCGCGGGACTCCAATTCTGCAAGGGCACGGCGTGGTTCGATGATGTCGGCCTGACCGTGGAGCGGCGCGCGGCGAGCACGGCGGCGCTCATTCGCCGTCCGAACCCGCAACCGTCGCCGGGCGTGACGTTCGCGACCAACCTGCTGGCCAACGGCGACGTCGAGCAGGGCGCGGACAACAAGCCGGCGCACTGGACCTACGTTGGCAAGTCGGCCAAGGACTGGACCCCGGCGCAGATCGCGGCGTTCTACCGCGAAGGCCGGCCGAGCTTCGATATCGGCCGCGGGCAGGGCGAGTGGAGCCGGGACGTGGCGTATGCAGGCAAGGGCGCGTTGCTGAACGTCTCGATCGATCCGCCGCTGTCGAGGAACATGCAGTGGTACGGTCGCAGCCCGGTGACGGGCTACTGGCTGTCCGACCCGATGCCGTGCGATGCTGGGATGGCCTACCTCGCCGGCGCCTGGATCCGCCCGGGCGCGGCGATCAGAGAGCCATGGTTCGGTCCATTGGAGATTCAGTTCTTCGGGGAGGGCGGCAAGACGCTTCTCCCGCGGAATGCCACCGTGCGGTCCGGCATTGGCGACGCGCCGGCGGGCGTCTGGACCTACTGGGCCACGCTGCCGTTTGTGGCGCCGGTGGGCGCAAAGACGATGCGCCTGCGATTCGGCCAGGAACTATGCGCCGCGGACGGGGGTTGGGGCAGGACGTATGCCGACAACCTGGCTGTCTGGGCCTTGCCGGAAGGTGTCTCGGCGGACAAGACGCAGGACCACAACGGCCGCACCGAGCGGTTCTTGACGTGGTTCCGGCAGGCGCACGCGAAGGTAAAGCCGCCGTATCTGTCGGCGCCCACGGAGGCGCCAGAGCACCAGAACTGCCTGGGCCGCGTCGAAAATGGCGTTCCGGGCAACCTGTATCGAGATCCGGCGGCGGAGATCCCGATCAAGGTGGCCGTGAGCAGCCAGATCGGCGAATCCCGGAAGGTGACCCTGCACATCGAGCGGTTCGATTGGCTGGGCAAGGCGTGCGGGGCGTTCGACGTGCCCGCCTTCGAGGTGTCCGGTTATTCCGACGGCGTGACAACGGTCAACCTGCCGCCGACCCGGAGTTGCGGCGCGTTCTACCTGGAGTGCAAGATCAGGGAAGGCGACGCCGTGATAGGCGAGTTCGCGGGACGCTACGCGGTCCTGCCGCCGTTGGAGCGCGCCCGCACCGTGGAAAATATCTGGGGCGTAACCACGCTCGTGCCCTTCTTCGGCGACGGGCGGCCACAGGAAGCCGAGATGGGCGAGATGCTGAAGACCGCGGGCTTCGGCATCGCCTGGCTCAACCTGAGCGGCACGACGGACGCGTCCTTCGAGAAAGCCCTGCGCGAAGTGGAGTGGTGGCAGAGCCTCGGCATTCGGCCCGTGTTGCGCATCAACCACTTCGACATCCAACGACCCATCGATCACACCCTCTACCAGGAACTGGGCAAGCGGATTGCCGCCGCGTTCAAAGGTAAAGTGGCCGCCTACGGCGATTGGGGCGTGGAGCAGGCCAATCATCGCACGCCCCAGACACCATGCTTCCGGCCGATCCTCGGCGGCACGATGCTGAGCGACACGGAGTACGACGAGATCTTGGCGGGGCTCCACGACGGCATCAAGTCGGTGGACAGAGAGACCCCGGTGCTGATCGGCAACATCGCCAGCGACGCGGAGGGCGAGACGATCCGCCGCCTGTATGGCAAGCCGGCCGAAGGCCGCTTCGACGGCGCGATCTTCAATGCGTACATGTCCATCCTGACGATCGCACAGACCGGCCTCCGCGAGTTCGACAAGCATGGCGACACGAAGAAAACCGTCTGGCAGGAGGAGACTGCCGACCAGCGTTCGCCTTCGGTCGGGCCAGCGCGCCGCTTCGGCGAGGCGGAAGGTCCGAAGAACATGGTGCGCACGTGGCTGACCATGAAGGCGGTCTGCGGCCCGCGGCTCAAGGCCATGACCATGTGGGGTTTCGCCGGCGCTGCGGACGACTGCGACATCATGATGGTGACGCCCAGTCTTCAGCCGCGGCCGCACTTCGTCGCGCACGCGGTCATGGCCGATGCGCTGGCGGACGCGACGTTTGCCACCAACCTGTCGCAGGGCAACGTGACGATCTTCGAATGGAAGCGGACCGACGGGCCGATGTTCACCATCTGGGCCAACAGCGGCGAACGCAGCGTGACCTTTGACGCGCCCACGGGAAAACTGACCGTGATGGATCTGATGGGGAACCGGATGGAGACGGCCGCCACCGACGGTGTCGTGTCGCTGAAGGTTACGTCTTCGCCAGTCTACGTGTTCGGCGGCGGTGCATTGACGTTGAGCAGGCGCTTGGAGACGCGGCTGGAACAAGGCTCCACCAAACTCGGCGCCCCCCAGGTGCGTCTCATGCTCAAGAACAACGGCCGGACCGCCATTGAGGGCAGTGCTGCGTTTTCGGGTGCGATTCAAGGCGAAGCGAAACAGGCGTTCAAGGTCGCGCCGGGTGAGACGGCGACACTTGCGATGCCGGTGAAGTCGGGCCTGCCGGCTGACAAGCGAACGAGTTTCACGGCGGAGTGTACCACCTCCAAGGGCGCGGTCTATCTGGCCACGGCGGGACTCAACTTTGCGCAAGCCGTGCGCACGCCCCACCAACCCGCGTTCGATGGCACATGGTCCGGGTGGGAGGCGGCACTTGTCATGGCGTTTGGGACCGAGGAATCGCAGATTTTCAAGGGCTACGGGGCGGACGTCAAGTACAAGGGACACGAGGATATCTCCGGCAAGTTCCGCCTGCTTTGGGATGATCGTTTTCTCTATCTTGGCGTCGAGGCCACGGACGATTCGTTCTTCCCGCAACCCGAGCGCGGGATGAGCGGCTTCATGGGCGACTCGATCGAGTTCGCCTTCCAGCCGGACAATCGCCTGGAACGCCAGGCGCCGTACTGGGAGTACGAACTCTATCTGCCCGGAGGCCAGCCGCCTTACGCGGCCAGCCGCCGCCGGCCAGCCCCGGCGGAGCTGATTACGCATTGGCAGGCGACGGTGAAGCCGACCGGCCAGAAGGGCAATTGCGTCTACCAAGCGGCGATTCCGTGGAAGGACGTGGGTGTGACAGCGCCAGCGGCCGGAAAGACGATTTCGTTTGCGCTCGTGCTGAACGATGCGGACGTTGGCGAGCGCCTGAGCGGCGGACGCAAGCGCGTAAAATGGTTCGACGGCATCGACATGGCCAAGAACCCCGAGGGTTTCGGGGATGTGGTGCTAGTAGCGCCGTAGCAGGAGCATTTTGGATGAAAGCGGCGTTCATTGGCGGGGGTTCGCGACGGCTTCTGGGAATTCTGCGCGAGGCAATGGCCGATGCGCGCCGCTTCCATGGCGGCGAGATCTGCCTGCACGATCTGGACGTGTCGCGTGCAGAGGCGCTGGGGCGGATGTTGATGAAGACGCCGAGTAACCCTCTGCCCACAAATCAGATGCAACGACATGCCGGAACCCCGCCGGAGACAGACGCCGTGACCCCTCACGTCTCCTGGAAGGACTCGTTCCTTTCCATCCCTTGCACCGGTTTTATTCACCTCCTAACAGCGAGAAACGATGGGAGGGGCAGATTTTTTTCGTTTCTGCTGCAGATGATTGTGGCTCTCGGATGTCTTGGATTGGTTAGCGGATCTTCAGCTCGGGCTGAGCCTCCTGTCTGGGTTAACGTGACTCACGACCTGGGCGGCGACGCAACGAACTGGGCAATGAGCACGCTTACCCTGGGAGTGGCTCCGGGCACGGACACCGTTTACGCGCACATCGGGCGCGTCGGGCTTTTTGCTTCAAAGGACGGAGGCGCGCATTGGACCAACTTGGTGACGCCGCCCGAAACGTCGGCCATCAATGGGTTTGTGGGCAGTTTCCTCTTCGATCCGAAGGACCCCAAGGCGTTCTGGATTACCTGCTGGTATGGTAAGGGGTTGCTGAAAACGACCGACGCGGGCAAGACCTTCAAGCAGCTTGGGACTGAGATTCAATTCGAGGGAGTGACGGTTGATTTCACCGATCCGGAACGAAAGACGATGGTCATCGGGCGGCATGAGAAGCAAGGCCTCATGATCTCCAAGGA
>CAITUY010000238.1 GCA_903895695.1 uncultured bacterium | reverse complement strand
CCACGCCGTCCACGCTCATGCCCACGCGCCTTGCGCCAACCGGTCAGTAACTGGCCACGACTCCGCAGAAACGCTTCATCCTCAGGCCCCTTTGAGTTCAAGGTCACCCCAAAACACTGCTGAATTACCGAAGGGCATTGGCCCTAAGCCCCTCCCGGAGCAACGTGTGGTCCTCAGCCAGAAGCACAGTGATTGGCTTCATAATGGAAGGCAAACTAGGGCGCGGCACTGAAGATGCATATCGGGCGATCACCGATTCCTCGCTTCCAGAAGCCCTAGAAACCTGGTGAAGAAACTTCATGACCATCATGCAGACGGTCGGCGAGGCCGCCGATCCTTCCGAAATACGGGCGAAGCGCATGATATCAGATAGGGAGGGACCCCGGCCTCGGCGTCCGTTGGGGTTCTTCACCGGGCTGCTACGTATCCCCAACCGGTGGCACGGTGCTACCCCATGAACGCGGCTGACCCGTGGCGTACGGTGACCTCTACCGTGTCACGTGGGCATCACCGCCCGCTGCGGGTGGCTGACACTGTCCTGCGGTTCCAAGGCCTTCCTGCGAGTCAGCCCAGCCGCCTCCCAGCGCCTTGATCAACTGGACGCTGGCCGTCATCTGTTGCATCCGGAGCCCTATGGCCGTTCGTTGATTGGCCAGAAGAAGGGTCTGCGCAGTGATGACGTTCAGGTACCCGTCGATGCCGAGTCTGTAGCGGTCGGTGGCCAGGGCCAGGTAGCGCTGCGAGGACGTAACCGCGGCGTCCTGCTCATGGATTTCCTCCGCCAGGATTCGCAGTGTCGACAGGTTGTCCTCGACGTCCTGAAACGCGGCGAGGACCGTCTGGCGGTAGTTGGCAACGATACGTTCGTAATTGGCCCAGGCCTGTTCGGTGACCGCCTTGCGTTTGCCGGCATCGAAGATCGTCTCGGCCAGCGCCGAGCCCACCGACCAGACGAAGTTCGGTCCCGACACGAACTTGTTGAGCGAGGCGCTTTGGTAGCCGACTGTACCGCTCAGCGTGAACGCCGGAAAATAGGCCGCCCGCGCCACGCCGATTTGCGCGTTCGCCTCCGCGACGCGGCGCTCGGCGGCGGCGATGTCGGGACGGCGTTCGAGTAGTTGCGACGGAACGCCGACGGGCGTCACCACGGGTTCCAGCGGCAGGAGACATGGCATGAGGGAGAAGGTGGAGGCCGGCTCACCCAGGAGCGTCGCGATGGCATGCTCTAATTGCGCGCGCTGGATACCAACGTCGGCTGCTTGCGCGAGCGTGGTATTGACCTGGGTCTCGGCTTGCGCGACATCCTGGTCGGAAGCGATGCCCGTGTTGCGGCGAACCTGCGTCAGTTCAAGCGATGCCCGATAGTCGCGCACCGCCTCCTCCAGAAGTTGCTTCTGCTTATCCAGCACCCGAATTTGGAAATAGTCGGCCGCCGCTTCGGCCTGGACAGCCAGGCGCGCATTTTCCAGATCGGCCCGCGTGGCTTGCGCTTCCAGCGAGGCGCTTCGCACGGAGTTACGAATGCGGCCCCAGAGGTCCGGCTCCCAGGCAGCGTCGAAGGGCAGGGCGTACTCGGTGAGTGTTGCCGGTCCGGCCGACGAGCCGGCCGGGGCGCGCGACGCGGGTTGTCGCGATCGTGTGACGGCTGGACCAGCGGTGACGGTTGGGAAATAGTCCGACAGGTTCTGCTTCACCACGGCTCGCGCGGCGAGAAAGTTGGCGAGCGCCGCGGCCACGGTCTGGTTGGAAACGCTCGCCCGGTCCTCCAGGGCGGCCAACCCAGGATCGTGAAAGAGATCCCACCAGCGGGCGTGCAGCTTATCGTCCTTCGGCTCCGCGACCTTCCAGCCTATGGTAGCCTCGGCCTGCTCCGGCGTCAGTTCCTTGAAGGCGGCGGGCGTCGGGATGGCGGGCCGCGCATAGTGGGGCGCGAAACTGCACCCGGCTGGGAGCAGAAGCAGACACGCGAGAGCGACCATCGGTATCGCGGTGCCGCGTTTGCTCAGAAAGCTTGTGTTCTTCATTGATATGCTCCTTAGCTCGCCTGTTAGCCTGTCGGCCTAGATTCCGTGGGCTTCCACAGACTCTACCGGCCGGGGACGGCCGGCTCCAAAGCTTCCCAGGCGCGTGGAGCCGGCGGTCCTCCGCCGGTAGAGGCCCCGTGGCGCGCGCGGGCCCGGCGGGACCGCAGGCGGTCGAGATAGAGATAGACCACGGGCGTGGTATAGAGCGTGAGGACCTGGCTCACGATCAATCCGCCGACAATCGTGATCCCAAGGGGCCGCCTGAGTTCCGAGCCCGTGCTGGTGCTCAGGACCAGCGGCAACGCGCCGAACAGGGCCGCCATCGTCGTCATCAGGATCGGCCGGAAGCGCAGGAGGCAGGCCTGGAAGATGGCGTCCTTCGAGCTTTTGCCGCCCTCGCGTTCGGCCGCAAGCGCGAAGTCGATCATGAGGATCGCATTCTTCTTCACGATGCCGATCAGGAGCAGGATCCCGATCAGGGCGATCACGCTGAGATCTGTGCCGACCCCGATGGGAAAGAGCATGAGCGCGAGCACGGCGCCCACGCCCGCCGAGGGCAGGGTGGATAGAATCGTGATCGGATGAATCGTGCTTTCGTAGAGAATGCCCAGCACGATGTAGACGGCGGCGATGGCCGCCAGAATCAGGTAAGGCTCGTTGGCCAGTGAGGCTTGGAACGCCTGGAGCGTCCCGGAGAAGCTGCCGCTAATCCTTCCCGGCATGCCGATGGACTGCTCCATCTTGTGAATGGTTTTGACCGCGTCACCGAGCGCGATGCCCGGAGCCAGGTTGAACGACAGGGTCACCGCCGGGAACTGGCCCTGGTGGTTGACGGCGATGGGCGCGGTGGTTGCCTCATAGTGCGCGATCGCGCCGAGGGGGACAACCGGGCCGTTGGTGGTGCGCAGGTAGATGTCGTTCAGGCCCTCGGGGCTTTGCCAGAATTTCGGGTCGACTTCCATGACGACATGGTATTGGTTCAACGGCGTGAACATGGTCGAGACCTGGCGTTGCCCGAACGCGTCGTACAGCGTGTTATCGATGGCCTGCGGCGAGATGCCCAGGCGCGCGGCCGTGGCGCGGTCGTAGACCAGCGACGCCTGCAAGCCGTTGTTCTGCTGGTCGCTGTTGACATCGGTAAAGCCGCGAAGCTTTCGCATCTGTTGCAGCATGATGGGTCCCCATTTCACCAGGTCGTCCAGGTTGTCGCTCTGCAGGGTGTACTGGTACTGCGCGTTGCTTTGCCGACCGCCGATGCGTAAGTCCTGTCCGGCCTGCGCAAACACGGCGGCCCCGCGCACGGCCGCGAGTTTGGGACGGAGGCGTCCGACGAGCGCACTCGAGCTGATCTTGCGTTCATCGAGCGGGTTCAACGCCATGAAGATGAACCCGCTGTTGGCGGCGCCGCCGCCGGTATAGGCGGCCACGTTTTCCACGGCCGGATCCTCCTTGACGATCCCGACGATGCGTGCCGTCGCCGCCTGCATGGTGGGGAACGAGGCGTCCTGAGCGCCCTGGATGCCGCCGAAGACCGTGCCGTTATCCTGTTGCGGGAAGAAGCCCTTGGGCACGACGGTGAAGAGGACAAAATTGGCGGCGATGGTGATGAGCAGCACGGCAAGCGTGATGGCCGGATGCCGCAGGACCGCGGCGAGACTGCGTTCGTAGGCGCCTAGCAGATGCGCGAAGGCGCGTTCACCGGCGAGGTAGAGCCGTCCGTGCTCCTCGGGCCGCCGGTGGCGCAGCAGGCGCGAGCACATCATGGGCGTCGTCGTGAGCGAGACGAACAGCGAGACGATGATCGCCGTGGACAGCACGACCGCGAATTCTCGGAACAGGCGCCCCACAATGCCGCCCATGAGCAGAATCGGCATGAACACCGCGACCAGCGAGACGCTGATCGTGAGGACCGTGAAGCCGACTTCGCGCGCGCCTTTCAGCGCCGCTTCCATCGGGCTCAGTCCCAGCTCAAGGTGGCGCGTCACGTTTTCAATGACAACGATGGCGTCGTCCACCACGAAGCCCGTCGAGATCGTCAGCGCCATCAGTGAAAGATTGTCGACGCTGTAGCCGCACAGGTACATCACGCCGAATGTGCCGATCAGGGAGACCGGAACCACAATGGCGGGAATCAGCGTGGCGCGCGGGCTGCGCAGGAACGCGAACACCACCAGGATTACGAGGACAACCGCGATCGCGAGCGTGCTTTCGATGGCGTGGACGGACGCGCGAATCGTCGTCGTGCGGTCGAGGACGACGATGACCTGAATGGCCGCCGGGATGGAGGCCTTGAGTGCGGGCAGCGCGGCTTTGATGCGATCCACAGTGGCAATGATGTTTGCGCCGGGCTGCCGGAAGACGATCAGCGGAACGCTCGGTTTGCCGTTGACGAATCCCGACGAGCGGATGTTCTCGACCGCGTCCTGCACACTGGCGATATCCGAGAGCCTCACCGCGGCGCCGTTGCGAACGCTGACCACAAGCGGCCTGTAGTCGGCGGCCTTGAGTAACTGATCGTTGGCGAGAATGTCGGCGGTGACGCTGTCATTGGCGAGCTGACCCTTCGGCAGATTGGCGTTCTGCCGGCTCAACATGGCGCGCACGTCTTCCAATCCGAGCCCGAGTCCGTTCAACTGGGTTGGGTTGACATCGACGCGCACGGCCGGCAGTGAACCGCCGCCGATGTTCACCTGGCCCACGCCCTGGATCTGGAGCAATCGTTGTTGGATGATCGTCGAGGCCGTGTCGTAGAGCCTGCCGCGGTCATAGACATCCGACGTGAGCGCGAGGATCAGGATGGGGGCGTCGGCGGGATTGACTTTGCGGTACGTCGGGTTATTGGGGAGCGCCGCGGGCAGGTTGGCGCGGGCCGCGTTGATAGCGGCCTGGACGTCGCGGGCCGCGCCGTCGATATTGCGGTCGAGATCGAACTGCAGCGTGATAGATGTTGAGCCCAGGTAGCTCGCCGAGGTCATCTCGGTGATGCCGGCGATGTGGCCGAGTTGCCGTTCGAGCGGCGCGGCGACGGAGGACGCCATGATCTCGGGACTGGCTCCCGGGAGCGACGCCTGCACCGAAATCGTGGGGAAATCCACCTGCGGCAACGGCGCCACCGGTAGTTGCAGATAGGCGACGATTCCCGCCAGCGCGACGGCCACGGTCAGCAGCACGGTGCCCACGGGGCGGCGAATGAATGGCGCGGAGAAGTTCATCGAAAATCGTGAATTCAGGTCACTACGAAACACGCGAAATACGCGAAAGGAGTCTGTCTTGCGTTGCGTGTCTGCGGATCAGGAATTCAGTGTGATGGGTTAGTTTTCCTTTTCGTGCATTTCGCGTGTTTCGTGGTTCAAATGCCCTTGGCCAGCTCGCTGGCTGGCGCGACTGGGGCCGGACTGGCCGTACGGACGCGTGATCGTTTCGCCGCGAGTCGGTCGAAGAAGAGATAAATGACGGGCGTGGTGTAGAGCGTGAGGACCTGGCTGACGAGCAAGCCGCCCACAATGGCGATTCCGAGCGGTTTGCGAAGTTCCGAGCCAACTCCATTTCCAAGCGCCAGCGGCAGTCCGCCGAACAGCGCGGCAAACGTCGTCATCATGATCGGCCGGAACCGTAACAGGCAGGCCTGGTAGATGGCCTCTTCCGCCGGCTTGTGCTCGTTGCGTTCGGCGGCCAGCGCGAAATCGATCATCATGATGGCGTTCTTCTTGACGATACCGATTAGCAGGATAATGCCGATAAGCGCCACCACGCCGAGTTCGGTCCGGCAGAGCAGGAGCGCGAGAATCGCGCCGACGCCTGCTGAGGGCAAAGTCGAGAGGATGGTAATCGGATGAATGTAGCTCTCGTAAAGCACGCCGAGGACGATATACACGGTGATGATCGCCGCCAGGATGAGCCACGGCTCGTTCGCCAGGGACACCTGGAAGGCCTGGGCCGTGCCCTGGAATGACGCCTGGACGCTCAGCGGCGTGCCGAGCGCGCGCTGGGTTTCCTCGATCGCTTTGGTCGCGTCCCCAAGCGCCGCGCCCGGCGCCAGGTTAAAAGAGATCGTCACGGACGGGAACTGGCCTTGATGATTGATGGCCAGCGGCGCGGTTCCCGACTCGAAGTGCGTGAACGTACTCAGCGGCACGGCGCCGCCACTGGCCGAGCGCACGTAAATGTCGCGCAGCTTTTCCGGATTGCGCTGGAATTCCGGCAACGTTTCCAGGATCACATGGTATTGGTTCAACTGCGTGTAAAGCGTAGAGATCTGCCGCTGGCCGAAGGCGTCGTAGAGCGCGTCGTCGATCGCCTGCGGCGTGATGCCGAGCCGTGAGGCCGTCACACGATCGATGACGAGCCTTTCCTGCGAGCCCCGCGTCTGCTGGTCGGTGGCCACGTCTCGCAGGGGCGGGAGGGCCGGCAGCTTTGCCATCAGCTTCGCCGTCCAGGCGGTTAACTCGTCCGCATTGGCATCTTCGAGCGTGTACTGAAACTGCGTCCGGCTGACACGGTCCTCGACGGTCAGGTCCTGGATGGGCTGCATGTGGAGCTCGATGCCTTCCACCTTCGCCAACTCGGGCTGCAGCCGGCGGATGACGTCCGAGGCGCTGATTTTGCGCACGTCCAGCGGCTTCAGGTTGATGAGAATGCGGCCGCTGTTCAGCGTGGCATTGATGCCGTCCACGCCGATGAACGACGACAGGCTCTCGACGGCCGGGTCCTTGAGGATCACGCGGCCCAGCGCCCGCTGCCGGTCGGCCATGGCCGTAAATGAAATGTCCTGCGCGGCGTCCGAGATGCCCTGGATCACGCCCGTATCCTGCACGGGGAAGAATCCTTTCGGCACAAACAGATAGAGCGCGATCGTGAATACGAGCATTGCCGCTGCCACGAGCAAGGTCGCGCCCTGACGCATGAGCACCCACCGGAGCGTCCGGCCGTAGGCCGCGATCACGCGGTCATAGACGCGTTCGGAGGCGGCGTAGAAGCGGCCTGGCTTCGTGTCGGACTTTGCCCGCAGCAGGCGCGAGCACATCATCGGCGTAAGCGTGAGTGAGACGATCGCCGAAACGAGAATGGTCACGCTCAACGTCACCGCGAACTCGCGGAAGAGCCGGCCGACGATATCGCCCATGAAGAGCAGGGGAATTAACACCGCGATCAGCGATACCGTGAGCGAGATGATGGTAAAGCCGATCTGCTCGGCCCCCTTCAAGGCCGCCTGCAGGGGTGTCTCCCCCTCCTCGATGTAGCGGACGATGTTTTCGATCATGACGATCGCGTCGTCGACGACGAAACCCGTCGATATGGTCAGCGCCATGAGCGTGAGGTTGTTCAGGCTGTAGCCCAGCAGGTACATGACGCCCAGGGTGCCGATCAACGAGAGGGGAACGGCGACACTGGGGATGATGGTGGCGGGCACGTTGCGCAGGAATAGGAAGATGGCCGCGACCACGAGCACAATGGTCAGCAACATCGAGAACTGGACGTCCCGCACCGAGGCGCGAATGGTGGTCGTGCGGTCGGTGAGGATGGTGACATCGATGGAGGCGGGGAGATTCGCCCTGAGCTGGGGCAGGAGCTTCTTGACGCTGTCCACAACCTGGATGATGTTCGCCCCGGGCTGGCGCTGGATATTTACAATGACCGCCGGAACGTCGTTCATCCAGGCCGCGAGCTTCGAGTTCTCAACGGCATCGACGATCGTGGCCACGTCGGACAGCATCACCGGGGCGCCGTTCCGGTAGGCGACCACGAGCGACCGGTAATCCTTGCTGCCGAGAAGCTGGTCGTTGGCGTTGATTTCGTACGCCTGCTGCGGGCCGTCAAAATTGCCCTTGGCCTGATTGACACTGGTCTGTTGGAGCGTGACGCGCAGGTCGTCGATGTTAATGCCGTACGAGGATAGAGCCGTGGGATTGGCTTGGATGCGGACGGCGGGTTTCTGGCCGCCGCTTATGCTCACCAGTCCGACGCCGGGCAATTGCGAGATCTTCTGGGCCAGCCGCGTATCCGCGAAGTCCTCGACCTGTGCCAGCGGAAATGCTTTCGAGGTCAGCCCGAGCGTGAGGATGGGCGCATCGGCGGGATTGGATTTGCTGTAGATCGGGGGGGAGGGGAGTCCGGCCGGCAGATACGTCTGGGCGGCGTTAATGGCCGCCTGGACCTCCTGCTCGGCTACGTCGATGTTTAGGGTGAGCGAGAATTGCAGGATGATGATCGAACTGCCCCCTGAACTGATGGAGGTCATCTGGTTCAAGCCGGGGAGTTGGCCGAACTGCCGCTCCAGGGGCGCGGTGATAGCCGAGGCGGTCACATCCGGGCTGGCGCCCGGGTAGAAAGTCACGACCTGGATGGTCGGGTAGTCCACCTGCGGCAGCGCCGAAACGGGCAACTGCTTGTATGCCACCATGCCGGTCAGCACGATGGCGATCATCAGCAGCGACGTGGCCACGGGTCGCAGAATGAATGGGCGCGAAGGGCTCACTTCGGGCTCTTCCGGTTGTCGCCTTTCTTGGCCTCGCCCGCGGCCGGGCGCGACGTCACCTTTGCGCCGTCCGTGAGGCGGGTGAAGTTGTCGGCAGCGAGGATGGCGCCTGGTTCGAGTCCCTCGACCGCCGACACAGTTCCATCGGTGGTGCCGACGGTGATCGGCTGCATCGCGACGGTCTGGTCGGGCTTCAGCAGGTAGACAAAAGCGCCTTGCGCGTTGCGCTGAATCGTCGTGTTCGGCACCAGGGTCGCGTCCCGTAAGGTGTCAACGAGCAGGCGGGCATTGACGAACTGATTGGGAAACAGCGACTCGTCGTCGTTGGGGAAGACGGCCTTCAGCTTCACCGTGCCGGTCGTCGTGTCGATCTGGTTGTCGAGCGTGGTGAGCGTTCCCGTCGCCAGCTTTTTCGTTTGCGCGCGGTCGAACGCGGTTACGGCGAGCGTCTTTCCAGCGCGCAGTTGCTGCTGGATCTGGGGCAGGTAGTCCTCCGCCACATTGAAGACGACGTTGATCGGGTGCAATTCGGTAATGACGACCAGCGGCGTCGCATCGCTGGCGTGAATCAGATTGCCCGCGTCCACGAGGCGGAGTCCAACGCGGCCCGCAATGGGCGCGGTAATGTGGCAGTAGGCGAGTTGAACTTTGGTGTTGTCCACCTGGCCCTGATCAAGCTTCACCGTCCCTTCGAACTGGTGAACGGTGGCGACCTGCGTGTCGAGCAGTTGTTTGGGGATGGCATTGTGGGCTAAGGCCTCCTTGTAGCGCTCGAAGTCGAGACGCGCGTTCTCCAGGAGTGCGCTGTCACGGGCAAACTGGCCTTCAGCCTGAAGCAGGGCGGCCTGGAAAGGCGCGGTGTCGATTTCCGCCAGGGCGTCGCCGGCGCGGACGAGTTGCCCCTCCGCGTAGGCGACCTTCATGAGTTGGCCATCCACCCGGCTCTTGACCGCCACCGTGTTGAGAGGCATTACGCTCCCCAGCGCGGTGACGTAGATTCCGATGTCGCCCTTCTGCGCTGTGGCCGTGGTGATGGTCAGAGGCGGGGGCGCCGGCACGACTTGAGGACGGGACCGCGGTCGGAAGAAGGCCACGCCCGCGAGCACGAGGACGATCGCGAGCACGACAACCAGCCACGCCAGGCGATGACGGTGCTCTTTGGGGGGCGGTTCGGCGGGGGCGCCGGCGGAAGCGATGGAGGATGCTGGAGGCGGAATTGCTTCGGCCATGATGTGACTCCGTTCGGGATCCCTGAGGGCATAGGGAGTACCGCAACGTCGAGCACAGGCGCGCGACTCGAACCAACGCTGTCAGGTACTCCGTGCCGATTTCTGTTTGATAAAGGTGTTCGAATCCAACTCCGCAAAAGCAATCTGGAGTTCCTTCTGGGTGTTCATCACGATTGGCCCGTACCAGGCCACCGGTTCGCCTATGGGCTTCCCGGAAACCAGGAGGAAGCGCACCGGATCGTCTTCCGTCGAAGCGACGACTTCGTGGCCGTCGCCGAAAAGCACCAGCGTCCCATTGTCCGCAAAGGCGTCCTTGCGCATATCGAAATAGTTGGTGCCTTCAACTTCGTAAGAGAGAGGGATCTTCTCCTTGCAGAACAGTCCCTTGCCCTCGATGACGTAGGCGAGAACCGTATGGCCGGGAATTGTGGCATGCGTGAACTCGGAATGCGCCGGCACGGTAACGTCGAGGTACTCGGGGTCCGTGACGATATCCCGGACCGGGCCTGTCGTCCCATCCAGCGTGCCGGCTATGACCTTGACGGCGGCATTGCCGGAAGCCGTAACGGTAGGAATTTCGGTGGCCGTGATGCCTCGGTACCGCGGCTCCATCATTTTGTGGGAGGCCGGCAGGTTCGCCCAGAGCTGGAAGCCGTACATGCGGCCCTTGGAATCGCCCTTGGGCATTTCCTGGTGGATGATGCCGCTGCCGGCCGTCATCCATTGCACGTCGCCGGACCCGATGACGCCTTTGTTGCCCATGCTGTCGCCGTGCTCAACGTCGCCGGTCAGCACATAGGTAACGGTTTCGATCCCGCGATGCGGGTGCCAGGGGAACCCCTTGAGGAAATGGCGAGGCTCGTCGGAGCGAAAATCGTCGAGCAACAGGAAGGGATCGAAGAGGGGCACTTCGCTATAGCCGAACGCGCGATGCAGATGCACGCCGGCGCCTTCGAGTGTGGGTTTGCTCCTGATGACTTTACGAATCTGTCTGGTTCGCGCCATGGCCGTCTCCCGGTTGCTATGTGTCTTGCTGCGGCGTGCTCCTGCCGGTCACCTCGTTACACGACATGCCTTTCACAGACTTTACGGAAGTGGTAGCCGTAGATGGCCAGGATGATCGCATCGGGCAGGTGCCGCGGGCATCGGAACTGGGTCCAGATCAGGAGCTTCCAGTAGTGGAACCGCTCGCGGCTCAGGAAGCCGATCCGATAGACCGAACGCACGAGTGCGAGCATATGGGAAAACCGCAGCCGGGTCCGCACGTGCGGTGTCTTGTACTCGCGCAGGAATGTCCTGATACGCTGGTAGTAGGGGGCCGGGGAATAGATGTGGTCCAGGATTCGCCGATAGCCTTCCCGCAGCGTTTCCAGGCTCATCGTCGGCACAATGTTGGTCGTGCCGTCGACATTATCGCCGGAGGTCTCTGCGCAGAGCCGGCCTTCCTTCTCCATGCGCGCGTAGAGGCGGGTGCCGGCGGGCGCTTGCAGCAAGCCGACCATGGCCGTCACGATACCGCTCTTCTGGATGAAATCGATCTGCCGCTGGAAGATTGAGGGGCGATCGTGATCGAAGCCGACGATAAACCCACCCTGCACCTGAATCCCCGACCGTTGGATGCGTTTGACATCCTCCACCAGGTCGCGGTTCCCGTTCTGGCCTTTGCTGCACTCGGCCAGGCATTTTTCATCCGGGGTTTCGATGCCGATGAAGACTTGATTGAAGCCGGCCGCGACCATCATGTCCATAAGGGGTTGGTCGTCGGCCAGGTTGATGGAGGCTTCGGTGAAGAACAGGTTCCCGGTCTTGTCCCTGCGCCACGCGATCAGCGCCGGGAGCAACGTCGTCTTCAAAAACTGCTTGTTACCAATGAAGTTATCGTCCACGAAGAACACATCGCCGCGCCAGCCCCGGGCATACAGGCTGTCGAGTTCGGCAATGATTTGCGGCGCGGTCTTGATGCGCACCCGGTGGCCGAGCAGGGCGGTGACATTGCAGAAATCGCAGTTGAAGGGGCAGCCGCGCGAGAACTGGATGCTCATGCTGGCGTAACGCTTGAGGTCCAGGAGATCCCAGCGGGGCAGGGGCGTTTGATGCAGGTCGGCGAATTCGGTACCCGAATAGATGCGCTTCGGGCGGCCCTGCGCCAGGTCTTCGAGAAACGGCGGGAGCGTCAGTTCGGCCTCGTTCAGCACAAAGTGGTCGACCCCCTCAAACTTCTCGTGCTCGCTCGTGAACAGCGGGCCACCCGCCACAACCCGGAGTCCCGCCGCCTTGCACCGGGTCACGATCCGGCGCGCGGACTCCCGTTGCACGACCATGGCGCTGACGAAGGCGCAGTCGGCCCAAGCCAGGTCTCTTCCCGTCAGGCCCCGCACGTTGGTGTCCACGAGGCGCAGGGACCAGTCCGCCGGCAGCATGGCCGCGACCGTCAGCAGTCCCAGCGGCGGCAGCGCGGAGCGTTTGCCCACGAACTCGAGCGCATGCTTGAAACTCCAGAAGGTGTCCGGGAACTCGGGATAGATCAGGAGAATGTTCATGAGCGATCTCCGCACGACGTTAAGGGGATGACCGCAAAAGTCCACCCCACGCCCCGCGGCTCCGGCAATGGCCTTCGGTCTCATGCCATAACGGTAGCTGGAGCGAGGCGGTGGCTCTATGGGGTGAAACCCTACGCGGGGCCCGTTTACTGCTGCATGCCTGCGCCGGTCTTTTCGGTGGCTGCACCGGCCTTTTCCAGGGCTGCGCCGGTCTTCTCGACCGCTTGGCCTGCAACGTTCTTGGCCGCTTCCGCCGTCGTCTTGGCGGCTTCCCCGGTCTTTTCCGCCACGTTGGTCGCCATTTCCACGGTCTTCTCCGCGGCCCTGTCCAAGGCGGCGCCGGCTTTCTCGCCGACCCCGGCCATTGGGGTCGTCTCCGACGACGACTTTTGCTTGCAGCCGACCGTTGCTACGACCCCGACGGCCACAATGATGCCCAGTATATTGATTGCACTGATCTTCATGATGATATTTGTCTCACTTTCCGACTCATTCCGTTATCTGCGTCTCCGACCGAGAAAGTAGCCCAGCATAAGACCCGCGACCGCCGTGCCTGCGAGGTAGGGCCAGGGGTTGCGGTGCACGCTCTTATCCACGTCATGGGCGACCTCGCGGGCCTTCTCGACGCTCACGTCGCGCGCATGAGCCGCGGCCTCGGCCGCGTGCCTTCCCGCGTCCGTTACCGACTTGACGAGACTGTGCTCCGCCTCAACGATCGCCGTCTTGAGATGCGAATATCGGTTCGACATCGCGCTTTTCAGCTCGTCCTTCTTGTCCTTCGCCGCCTCCTCAAGGAGTCTGAGGGCTTCCGCAATCTTCTCGCTGCTTGAATGTTCCATGGTACACCTCCGTAGCTTCTTTTGTTGTCCTCGTTAACTGGGTCCAGTAGCAAACCGAAGCCATCCATTTTCAGGGCTTCATCTGAGACGTCGCGAAGTCCCAGTTGGCCAAATGATCGAGGAAGGCCTGGACGAAGTCCTTCCTGCGGTTCTGGTAGTCGAGATAATAGGCGTGTTCCCAGACGTCGCACGTCAGGAGCGCGGTCTGCCCGTGCGCCAGCGGCGAATCCGCGTTGGGCGTCGCGACGATTTTGAGGCCGTTGCCGTCCTGTACCAACCAGACCCACCCGCTGCCGAACTGGCCGACACCCGCGGCCAGGAAGGCGGCCTTGAACTGGTCCAGCGAGCCGAAGGATTTTCCGATCAGTTCCATCAGTCGCCCGGTCGGTTGGCCGCCGCCGCCCGGCTTCATGCTCTTCCAGAAAAAGGCATGGTTCCAGACCTGCGCGGCGTTGTTGAAGACGGCGGCCTTGTCCGCCTTGCCGGCGCAGTCGACGATAATGGTTTCCAGCGGTACTCCTGCCGCCCAGGGGGTGCCGGCGACCAGCTTGTTCAGGTTGTCGACATAAGTCTGATGATGCTTGCCGTAGTGAAAACTCATTGTCTTGGCCGAGATATACGGCTCCAGTGCTTCCTGGGGGTACGGCAGCGCCGGCAGCGTGAACGCACTCGCCGCGCCGGGTGCGGCCGGAGCGGGTGCAGACTGCTGGGCTTTCGCCACGACCGCCATACCCACCAATGGCACCAGAATGCAGATTGCCGACCATAGCTCAATGACGTGGGGGTTCATTCTCATTCTCCTATGATGATTGTCTACTTCATCATCCTTGTTGATCCTCAGCCGTTTGCGAGAACGAACCGAGGAAAGTCTTCGAATATCCAGTTGTTCTTCAACGTCTTATAGATGACGCCCAGAAACTTCCTGGCCAACGCAAT